>DATAUR010000056.1:0-94120 GCA_036268175.1 Phenylobacterium sp.
AGGCGAACCTGATCTTTTCGGTCATCTACATGTTCGTGACCACCGCCTTCGTGGCCAATGTGGTGGTGCGCGACGACGAGACCGGCTTTGGGCCGCTGATCTATTCCACCCGGGTCAGCAAGTTCGACTACCTGTTCGGCCGCTTCACCGGCGCCTATCTGGCCGCGGCGCTGAGCTTCATCGCGGTGCCGGCGGGCTTCATCCTGGGCTCGCTGATGCCCTGGGTGGACAAGGAGACGCTGGGCCCGTTCATGCCGGGCGCCTACCTCTTCGCCTATTTCTACCTGGCGCTGCCGGTGCTGCTGTTGAGCTCGGCGATCTTCTTCGCGCTGGCCACCGTCACGCGCTCGATGATGTGGGCCTACGTGGGCGTGGTCGCCTTCATCATCCTGCGCTCGATCTTCAGCCTGGTGCTGAGCCGCCAGGGTCTGGAGGCCATCGCCGCGCTGTGGGAGCCCAACGGGACCGCGGCCTTCTCGCTCGCCACCCGCTATTGGACCGCCAGCGAGCGCAACAGCCTGATCCCGCCGATCGAGGGCGCGCTGCTCTGGAACAAGGTGATCTGGCTGGCGATCAGCGTGGGCTTCCTGGCGCTGGCCTATCGCCTCTTCCACTTCGAGACCGGCAAGGCGTCGCGCGGCCAGCGCAAGGCCGCCAAGCTGGCCGCCGCGGCCGAGGCGCAGGCGCCCGCCCCGGCCTCAGGCCCGCTCCCCAAGCCGGTGTTCAACGCCGCCACGGCCCGCGCCCAGCTCTGGGCCCGCACCCGGCTCGACATGGGTCAGGTGTTCAAGAGCCCGGCCTATTTCGTGCTGCTGGCGCTCTCGGCCCTGCTCTCGGTGGTCAACCTTTGGCTCTCCACCGACATCAGCATCTACGGCGGCCGCGTCTATCCGGTGACCCGGGTGATGATCAACGCGCTCGGCGGGATCTTCTCGGCCATGAGCGTGATCATCGCCATCTACTATTCCGGCGAGCTGGTCTGGCGGGAGCGCGAGCGGCGGACGGGCGAGATCATCGACGCCACCGCCGTCCCGGACTGGGCCTTCATCGCGCCCAAGACGCTGGCCATCTCGCTGGTGCTGATCTCCACCTTCGCGGTCAGCGTCGTGGTCGCCATCGTCATCCAGGCGATCAAGGGCTTCTTCCACTTCGACCTGGGGGAATACGTCCTGTGGTGGCTGATCCCGCAGTCGATCGACGTGATCCTGATCGCCGTCCTGGCGATCTTCGTCCAGGCGATCAGCCCGCATAAGTTCGTCGGCTGGGGCGTGATGGTGCTGTGGCTGATCTCCACCATCGTGCTCAACAATCTGGGCTTCGAGAACAATCTCTACCAGTACGGCGGTGGGCCGAGCGTGCCGCTGTCGGACATGAACGGCCAGGGCCAGTTCTGGATCGGCGCCTATTGGTTCCGGCTCTACTGGGCGGCCTTCGCGCTGATCCTGAGCGTGCTGGCCTATGGCCTGTGGCGGCGGGGCGCCGAAAGCCGCTTCATGCCGCGTCTCGAGCGCCTGCCGCAGAAGCTGAAGGGCGCGCCCAGCGTGATCCTGGCGCTCGCGCTCGTGGTGTTCGTGGCCACCGGCGGCTTCATCTTCCTCAACACCAGCATCTGGAATCCCTACCGCACCCACCTCGACGACGAGCGCTACATGGCCGACGTCGAAAAGACGCTGTGGAAGTTCCACTTCACGCCGCAGCCGACCATCGCGGCGGTGAAGCTCGACGTGGCGCTCTATCCGCACACGCCAAAGGTCGAGACCACCGGCAGCTACACGATCCAGAACCGCACCGGCGCGCCGCTGAAGGAGGTTCACTTCCGCTTCTACGATCGCGACCTGAAGGTGCTGGGCCTGACCGTCCAGGGCGGCCATCAGACGAAGGATTTCGGCCCACTGGCCTATCGCATCTTCACCTTCGATACGCCGATGCAGCCGGACGAGACCCGCATCGTCACCTTCCACACCCTGCGTGAGCAGCGCGGGTTCCTGAACGCCAAACCCTATACCCAGGTGCTCGACAACGGGACCTTCATCAACAACTTCGACGTGGCGCCGGGCCTTGGCATGGACCGCAACGGCCTGCTGACCGACCGCTCCAAGCGCCGCAAATACGGTCTGACGCCGGAACTGCGCCTGCCCAAGCTGGGCGACCCCGCCGCGGCGCGCTTCAGCCTGATCCGCCAGGACTCCGACTGGGTGACCGCCGACATCACACTCTCCACCGAGGCCGACCAGATCCCCATCGCGCCCGGCTACCAGGTCGCCTCCAGCGAAGCGAACGGCCGGCGCACGGCGCGTTTCGTCACCGAGGCGCCGATCCAGGACTTCTTCTCCCTGCAATCGGCCCGCTACGCGGTGAAGACCGAGACCTACAAGGGCGTGGCGATCAGCGTCTTCTACGACCCGGCCCATCCCTGGAACGTCGAGCGGATGATCCGCACCGGCGAGGCCGGCCTCGACTACTATCAGGCCAACTTCAGCCCCTATCAGTTCCGCCAGCTACGCTTCCTGGAGTTCCCCGCGCCGGACGGCAGCTTCGCCCAGTCCTTCGCCAACACCGTGCCGTGGTCCGAGGGCCTGGTGTTCATCGCCGACGCCACCAGCGATCCCTCGCGCATCGACATGGTCACCTACGTCGGCGCCCACGAGCTGGGTCACCAGTGGTGGGGCCACCAGGTGATCGGCGCCGAGGAACAGGGCGTCACCATGCTGGACGAGACCCTGGCCCAGTACTCCGCGCTGATGGTGATGAAGCACATGTACGGGCCGGACATGATCCGGAAATTCCTGAAGTACGAGCTCGACAGCTACCTGAAAGCCCGCGGTAGCGAGGCCCTGGAGGAACTGCCGCTGGAGCGGGTGGAGAACCAGGCCTACATCCACTACCGCAAGGGCTCGCTGGTCATGTACCGGCTGCAGGACGAGATCGGCGAGGACGCGGTCAACCGCGCGCTGCGCAAGTTCCTGCAGGCCCACGCCTTCAAGCCCGCGCCCTACCCGACCTCGCTGGAGCTGGTGAACGACTTCCGCGAGGTCGCCCCGCCGGACAAGCAGCAGCTGATCACCGACCTCTTCGAGAAGATCACCCTCTATGACTTCAAGGCCAAGACCGCGGTCGCCAGGAAGCGCCCCGACGGCAAATGGGACGTGACCCTGACGGTGGACGCCAAGAAGCTCAACGCCAACGGCCAGGGCAAGGAGACGCAGGCGCCATTCACCGACGAGGTCGTCGACATCGGCGTCTTCACCGCCGAGCCCGGCAAGAAGGACTTCTCCGCCAAGGACGTCCTCTACATGAAGCCGCTAGCGGTCCGGACCGGGACCCAGACCTATACGATCACCGTCGACCGGAAGCCGCTGTTCGCCGGCGTCGATCCCTACAACAAGCGCATCGACCGCAACTCCGACGACAACGACATCAAGGTGACCGGCGGCTAGGCGGACGGACAGGCGTCGCGGATCGCCCGCCGCCTCTTGCCAAATCGGAACACATGGGGAACATTGCGCGCCCATGGACGCCCCCTCGCTTTCGGTCGAAGACGCCGCCGCCCAGTCGGACCTCTGGTTGGCCGCTCGGCGCGCGCCCAAGCCACCGCCGCATTACCTCGGCCATCGCGACCGGCTGCGGGAGCGGGCCATGGCCGGCGGGCTCGCCGCCCTGCCCGACTACGAGCTCCTGGAACTCTACCTGTTCCGCTCGATCCCGCGCGGCGACGTCAAGCCGCTCGCCAAGCAACTCCTCGCCCGCTTCGGCTCGCTAGGCGGCGTGCTCGGCGCGACACATGAGGAGCTGCGGACCGTCAGGGGCGTCGGCGAGGGCCTGGCGCTCGACCTCAAGCTGCTGCACGAGGCCTCCCTCCGCACCGCCCGGGAAAGCGTTGTCAAACGGCCGGTGATCTCCTCCTGGTCGGCGCTGCTGGCCTATGTGAAGACCGCGCTGGCGCACGAGACGCGCGAGCAGTTCCGCGTCCTGTTCCTCGACAAGAAGAACCAGTTGATCGCCGACGAGGTGATGAACCGCGGCACCGTCGACCATGCGCCGGTCTATCCGCGCGAGGTGGTGCGCCGCGCGTTGGAGCTGTCCGCCAGCGCCGTCATCCTGGTGCACAACCACCCCTCGGGCGACCCAACGCCTTCCGGCGCGGACATCGACATGACCCGGCAGGTCGTCGACGCCGCGCGGCCGCTGCGCATCGCGGTGCACGACCACCTGATCGCCGCCCGCGACGGGGTCGCCAGCCTGAAGGCGCTGGGTCTGTTCTGACGGCGCGGCTCGCCTAAGCCCGCCGCGACTCGCGTAGGGTCAGGGCCTTGGCCGGCAGCGAACGAGTCCGAGCGATGCAAGACCCCGCTGTCGAAGCCCAGATCGCCGAACTGCTGGAACTGGCCCGCCAGGCCTATGACGCCGGCCGCGTCGCCGACTGCGAGACCATCCTGGTCGGCCTGCGCGGGATCGCCAGGACCAACCTGGAGGTCAATCGGCAGCTCGGCATCCTGCTCGCCAGCCGGGGCGCCTTCCAGGCGGCGCGCGAGCCGCTGGAGGACGCCGTCCAGGCCAACCCCAACGACGACGTGGCGCTGTTCGTGCTGAGCGCCTGCGCCTTCGCCACCGGGGACTATCAGGCGGCTCTCAGCTATGCCGACCGGTCGCTACGCCTCAACAACGGCTCGGCCGATGCGCACGGCAATCGCGGCAACGCCCTGCTGCGCCTGGGGCGGCTGGACGAAGCGCTGGAGGCGCTGAGCGCCGCCCAGACCTTAAGCCCCCGCGATCCCGCCATGCTGGCGAACATCGCCAATGTGCTCTCCGATCTGGGCCGGCACGCCGAGGCGCTGGAGCATCTCGAGCGCGCCCTGGCGCTCGATCCGCGCCTGGCGGTCGCCGAACTGAACCTTGGCAACGTGCTACAGCGCCTCGACCGTTACGAGGACGCCGTGGCCGCCTACAGCCGGGCCATCGCCCTCGCCCCCGACCTCGCCGACGCCTACGCCAACCGCGGCATCTGCCGGCTGCTGCTGGGCGACTTCGCCGCCGGCTGGCGGGACTACGAGTGGCGCTGGCGACGCGATGTCGCCGCCTTCCGGCCGCGCGGCTTCGCCCAGCCGCTCTGGCGGGGCGAAGAGGATCTGGCTGGCCGCACCATCCTTCTGCATGGCGAGCAGGGCTTCGGCGACTGCATCCAGTTCGCCCGCTACGCCCGCGAGGTCGCCCGGCGCGGCGCCACGGTGATCCTCGAGGTCGAGCCGGCGCTGGCCGCGCTGTTCGCGGATCTGCCTGGGGTGGCCCAAGTGGCGCGGCGCGACGATCCGCTGCCGCCCTTCGACCTGCACATCCCGCTGATGAGCCTGCCGCTCGCCCTGGGGCAGCCCGAACCCCCGGCCGATGCGGCGCCCTACCTGGCCGCTCCCGCCGATCGGCTGGCCGCCTGGACCGAACGGCTGGGCGGCCAGACCGCGCCCCGCGTCGGCCTGGCGGTGAGCGGGCGGCCCACCCACGGCAACGACCGCAATCGCAGCCTCAGCGTCGAGGCGCTGTCACCCCACCTGCCGGCCGGCCTCGACTATCACCTGCTGCAACGGGAGGTCCGCGAACGGGACCGCGAGGCCCTGGCCGAGCGCCCGGACGTGCGGGTCTGGGCCGACGCTCTGGGCGATTTCGCCGACACCGCCGCGCTGACCCAGCTCATGGACCTGGTGGTCAGCGTCGACACCAGCGTCGCCCATCTGGCCGGCGCACTGGGTCGACCGACTGCCCTGCTGCTGCCCGCCCAACCAGATTGGCGCTGGGGCCTCAACGCGACGGACACGCCCTGGTACGCCGGCATGCGGCTCTATCGCCAGGCGCGGCTTGGCGACTGGGAGAGCCCTTTGAAGACCCTCGCCACCGACCTCGCCGTCCTGGTGCGCGCCTAGCCGCCGCTCAGCAGCATCTTCTCCCGCACCCGCTTTTCCAGCTCCCCGAACGGCCAGGGCCCGTCGGCCAGCACCGCCTTGTGGAAGGCCGGCCAGCGCCTTCGGTCTGCGGGCCGCCAGGCGTTGAACGCCAGCGCCCCCAGGCCCTCGGCGGCGTACTTGCCGGGCGCGGCGGCGATGCGCGCGACATCGGCCTCGACGCTCGTGAAGGCGACCGAGCGGCCCTGCAGCGCGGTCAAGGCGGCGACGGCCCGGTCCCGGCTCCAGCCCATGGCGTGCAGGCCGGTGTCGGCGACGATCCGGCCCAGGCGAAACAGCCGCCATTGCAGGTAGCCGATCTCGCCCAAGGGTTCCCCGGCATAGGCCCCGAGGTCGGCGCAGAGCTGCTCGGCATAGATCGCCCACGCCTCGGAATAGGCGCCGGACGCCTTCAGGCGCGCCTGGGGCGGACAGGCCGCGGCCTGCAGCGGCAGCTGCAGCAGGTGGCCCGGCGTCACCTCGTGGAAGGCGAGGCTGGGAAGGCTCCAGGAGGGCCGCGTGCGGATGTCGGCGAGATCGAGATAGTAGATCCCCGGCTTGCCGCGCTCGGGAAGCTGGCGAGACCCGCCGAGCCTGGCCGCCGACGCCCGCCGAACCTGCGCCGGCGCGATGGGGAGGTCGCCCAGCGCCCGCCTCAGGTTCGGGCGAAAGGCCGCCAGCCGGGTGTTCATGTCGCTCACCGCGCGGTTCCGGCCGGCCTCGCTGTCCGGGTAGAGCCAGCGCCGACCTTCCCAGAGCCTTCGCAGCCGCTCGCCCGGGCCGCCGGCGATCAGGCCCTGACCGCGCAGCAGCTCATCCCGCCGCGACTGCGCCGCCGCCGCCGCAGTCTGGGCGGCGAGGTGCGCCGCCGCCGGATCGACCGGCCCACCATAGGCCTGAGCCAAGGCGCTACGGTAGGCGGCCGCCGGCGCCGCGAACGCCGGGACCGCGACCGCGCTCAGTCCGCCGGCGAGAAGGGTTCTGCGAGTCCGCATAGCGCCATCCTAGCGGACCGAAACGCTGAAGGCTTCGGGCGCCGACCTACCGGGCCGCAGTCCGACGCGATCCAGCTTTGGGCGCGGACTTAGCCTTGGCCGCCGGCCGGGCCTTGGTCGTCGCGGCCGCCATGCGGCGCGCCTTGCGTTCGGCCGACGCCTGTTTCAGCAGCCGCTGATTGGCGCGCGACATGCGGGCGCACTTCTCGTGCAGCCGGTCGAGTTCGTGGTCGGTGAGCTTCTCGATGCCCATGAACTCGTCCTCGGCGTCCGAGGCGCGGATCAGTTCATCGAGCTTGGTCTGGATCGCCAAGCCGTCGCGGTTCTGGCTGTTCTGGATCAGGAACACCATCAGGAAGGTGACGATGGTGGTGCCGGTGTTGATCACCAGCTGCCAGGTTTCGGAATATTTGAACATCGGCCCGGTGGCGGCCCAGACGATCACCGAAGCCAGGCAGACCAGGAAGGCGAGCGGACTGCCCGCGACCCGCGCGGTGCCATTGGCGAATTTGGCGAAGAACTTTTCCATCCCACCCGGTCCTTTGAGCTGAGCTCAGCAGGAACGCGACTGCGCAGCTTAGGATGCGTGCTCGCGATGGGTTCGACGGCGACCGGCGCTCTTGAGTTGGCCAGCCGCCGTCAGATGACGTGATTGATGTGCTGGCCGGTCGACTGGCCCTGGCCCGGACCCTGAGCGGAGCCCTGTCCCTGCGAGCCGTTGTCGGCCTGGGCCTGCTGGCCGGACTTGTCGGCCGGCTTGGCCAGCGCCCCACTCAGCACCACGGCCGGGCCGCGCGGCGAGGTGGTCGGGTTGGCGGCCTTGTGGTCGGACTGCGCCTTGGGCGGCTTTGGCGGCGCGGCCGGCGGCGGCGCCTGGATGGGCGGCGGGGCGGTCACGGTGTGCAGCGTGAAGTCGGCCATGGCGCGGAGTCTCCAGCGGGGTTGGCCGCCAGATACACGGCTCAGCTTTAACCTCTCGTTCAGTTTTAGGGTGAAGGTCCGTTGACTCTGTCGCGGCCGCGCCGTCGCCGCTAAGCTCATCGCCATGTTCGCGGGCTGGGACAGCTTCTACCTGATGATCGGCGGGGCGGCCGGCGCCCTGATCGGCCTGCTGTTCGTGGTGGCGACGCTCACCGGCGGTCTGGGCGCCGACAAGGCGCAGTTGGGGGCCAAGATCTACCTGACGCCGACGGTCTTCCACTTCGCCGTCGTCCTGACAGTCAGCGCCATCACCGCCGTGCCGCGCCTCGGCGCCGAGGTCTCCGGCGGCCTGCTCGCCGCCGCCGCGCTCCTTGGCCTGATCTATTCCCTGAACGTCGGGCGCATGCTGCGCGGGCCGGTTCACCTGGAGGCGCCCCACTGGACCGACTTCTGGTGCTATGCCGCAGCCCCCGGCGTGACCTACCTGGCCCAGATCGCCGCGGCCTATGCGCTGGCGCGTGGCCTTCCCTGGGCGCAGGACGCCCTGGCGGCGGCCTTGATCGGCCTTTTGTTGATCACCATCCGCAACGCCTGGGACCTCGTCACCACCATCGCGCCGATCGCCAACGGCAAACCCTGAACCCTGCGTTGCAGCCGCCCTTGCGGGGACGCCCGCGCGGGTCCTAGGGTCCGACCTCGCCTCCAGCCAGGGTTGCTTTCATGAGTCTCGACCGCCGCCACCTGCTCACCGCCGGCGCCGCCACCGCATTCATCGCCGCCACCAAGGCCAAGCCGGGCGCGCCGGGGCCGCAAAGCGCGGGCGACGCGGGCCTCAACCGCTACTTCGACACCGTCTGCGAGGACATGCTGAAGGCCTCACCGGAGACCGCCACCAGCCTTGGCCTCGACAAAGGCGCCCACGCCTATCTGAAGTCGCAGCTCTCCGACTCCTCCATGGCCCACATCACCAAGGATCGCGCCTGGTGCCGCGCCGGCCTCGCCAAGCTGGCGACCTTCCCCGACGCCGGCCTCTCGCCCATCGGGCGGCTCAACAAGGCGGTGGTGCAGTACGCGTTCGAGATCGGCCGCGACGCCGCGCCCTTCGACTATGGCGAGAACACCTTCAGCTCGGCCCAGAGCGAGGGCGCCGGCCCCTATGTGGTCAGCCAGCAGGGCGGCGCCTATTCCTCCGTCCCGGAGTTCCTCGACAGCCAGCATCAGGTCGCCACCGCCGCCGACGCCGAGGCCTATCTCTCCCGCGTCCACGAGATGGCCCGCCAGTTGCGCCAGGAGACCGAGCGGGTGCGCAAGGATGCGGGCCTGGGCGTCATCCCGCCCGACTTCATCCTCTCCAACACCATCGGCCAGCAGCAGGGCCTGCTGGCGATCCCAGCGGCCCGCGCCCGCCTGGCCACCGCGCTCGGCCGCAAGGTCAGGGACGCCCACCTCACCGGCGACTATCAGGGCCGCGCCGCGGCGCTGGTGGAAAAGGAGGTCTATCCGGCGCTGGCCGCCCAGCTCGCCGCGCTGAAGGCGCTGCAGCCCAAGGCCGGCCACGATGCCGGCGTCTGGCGCCTGCCCAACGGCGACGCCTACTATCGCTGGCTGCTGCGCGAGGGCACCACCACCAACCTGACCCCCGACGAGGTCCACAAGATGGGCCTGGAGCAGAACAAGGCCATCGAAGCGCGCATGGACGGCCTGCTCAAGGCCCAAGGGCTGACCCAGGGCACGGTGGGCGCGCGGATGACGGCGCTCGGCAAAAACCCCAAGTACCTGTTCCCCAACACCGACGCCGGCCGAGCCCAGTTGATCGCCTATCTGAACGGCCTGATCGCCGGCGTGCGGCCACAGCTCTCCAAGGCGTTCAACCTGCGGCTCAAGGCGCCGGTGGTGGTCAAGCGCGTGCCCGTCGACATCCAGGATGGGGCCGGCCAGGGCTATATGAACCCCGGCGCGCTCGACGGTTCGCGGCCGTCGACCTACTACATCAACCTGAAATCGACGGCGAACTGGCCGAAATTTTCGCTGCCGAGCCTGACCTATCACGAGACGATTCCCGGCCATGCCTGGCAGGGCGCCTACCTCACCGAGACCGGCAAGCTGCCGCTGGTGCGGATCATGATCTCCGGCTTCAACGCCTATGTGGAAGGCTACGCCCTCTACGCCGAGCAACTGGCCGACGAGATCGGCATGTACGACCACGACTGGGCCGGACGGCTGGGCTACCTGCAGGCTCAGAAGTTCCGCGCCGTGCGCCTCGTGGTCGACACCGGCCTGCACGCCAAGCGCTGGACCCGCGAGCAGGCGGTGCAGTGGGCCATGGACAACTCCGGCCGCACGCGGGAATCCATGACCAGCGAGATCGACCGCTATACCGGCACCCCCGGCCAGGCCTGCGGCTACAAGGTCGGCCACACCCAGATCAACCGCCTGCGCGACAAGGCCAAGGCGGGGCTGGGGTCCAAGTACGACCTGCGCAACTTCGACGACCTGGTGATCAAGACTGGCGCCGTGCCGCTGACCGTGCTGGACGATGTGGTCGCCGGCTACATCAAGGCCGGCGGTGTGACGGACCTCTAGCCATGACGCGCTCTGGCCCCCTTCTCGCCGCCGCGGTCGTAACCCTGCTGGCCAGCGGGTGCGCCAGCGCCGGCGGCGGCGGGTCCTGCAAGTTCGCCTACACCGACGAATTCCGCACCGCGATCGTCCAGCCGGAACTGAAGCGCGCCTTCGCCGCCGGGTGGAACAATTGGAAGATCGAAGACCCGTCGATCTTCGAAGCCCACGGGCGCGCCCAGATCCTCCTGCATCTGCGCGACGAGGTGAATTACCTCGATCCGCCGGAATACAAGCTGGTGGTGGACAGTTGCGGGCGAAAGCTGATCAGCGCCGGCAAGTGCTATCTGCCCGGGACCGGAGCGCCGGAGTGCTGAGCCCGGCGACGGTCCGCGCGGCGGAGCGCAATGACTACGAGGCGTGGCTGCCCCTGTGGGACGGCTACAACACCTTCTATGGCCGCTCCGGCGAGACCGCGCTGCCGTCGCAGATCACCCGGGTCACCTGGGGTCGCTTCTTCAAGCCGGAGGAGCCGATGCACGCTCTGGTGGCCGAACGCGATGGCCGCCTGATCGGGCTGGTCCACTACCTGTTCCACCGTTCCACGACCATGGTCACCCCGATCTGCTATCTGCAGGATCTGTTCACCAGCCCCGAGGCGCGCGGCGGCGGGGTTGGCAAGGCGCTGATCGAGGCGGTCTATGACCGTGCCCGGGAGGCCGGCTCGACCCGGGTCTACTGGCAGACCCAGGAGACCAACCACACCGCCATGCGGCTCTACGACCAGGTCGCCGCCAAATCGGGCTTTGTCGTCTACCGCAAGGATCTCTAGCCGGTTCCGAGACCGCGGATCGGGCTTGAAATGCTCCGAATACGGATCAATCTAAGTCCCCCCCTGGCCCTTTGAGTCCGCCGGAGCCGCTTCGCCATCGCCGTCTATCTTGTCCTTCTCGACCTCGCCGGTTTCGCCGCCCTGCTGCTGTGGGGCGTGCACATGGTGCAGACTGGGGTGCAGCGCGCCTTCGGCGCGAGGCTGCGGACCTTCCTGGCCGCGGCCCTCTCCAACCGCCTGAAGGCCTTCGGGGCCGGCGCCGCGGTGACCGTCGCCCTGCAGAGCTCCACCGCCACGGGCCTGATGCTGACCGCCTTTTCCGCCGGCGGCCTGGTGGAGCTCGCCCCGGCGCTGGCGGTGATGCTGGGCGCCAATGTCGGCACCACGGTGGTGGTGCAGGCGCTGTCCTTCGATGTGGTCGCCGTGGCCCCGATCCTGGTGCTGGCGGGCGTGGTGCTGTTCCGCCGGGCCAGCGATGCGATCCGCGACTTCGGCCGCGTGCTGATCGGGCTTGGCCTGATGCTGACGGCCCTGCACCAGTTCCTGGTGCTGCTGGACGGCGTGGTCGCCAATCCCGACGCCCACGCCGTGCTGGCGCACGCGGGCGAATACATCCCGCTGGCCATCCTGGGCGCGGCGATCCTCACCTGGGCGGCGCATTCCAGCGTCGCCACCGTGCTGCTGGCCATGTCGCTGGTGGCCAAGGACGTGGTCCCGCTGGACGCCGGTCTGGCGCTGGTGCTGGGGGCCAACCTCGGCTCGGCGATCAACCCGCTGCTGGAGGGCGCCAGCCGTTCCGACCCGGCCGGCCAGCGCGTGCCGTTCGGCAACCTCTTCACCCGCCTGGCCGGCGTGGCCGTGGCGGTCGTCGGCTTCCGCTGGCTCAGCGCCTACGCCGGCGGCCTGGGCCCGACGCCGGCCCGGGCGCTGGCCAACTTCCACACCCTGTTCAATCTGGTGGTCGCCGCGGCCTTCCTGCCCTGGACCCGGGCCTATGCGCGGCTGATCGTGCGCCTGCTGCCGCAGCGCAACGAGGGCCAGGAGCCCGGCGCGCCGCTCTATCTCGACCCGGCCATCCGCGAGACCCCGACCCTGGCGCTGGGCGCCGCCACCCGCGAGGCCCTGCGCATGGCCGACACCCTGGAGGCGATGCTGGCGGGCCTGCGCCAGGCGCTGGCCGCCCCCAGCCGGGGCGGCATCGAGGCCGTCAAACAACTCGACGACGTGCTCGACCGGCTGAACACCGCCATCAAGGCCTATCTGATTTCCATCCCGCCCGCCGGGTTGAAGCCGGCCGATGCCGAACGCCTGGCGCAGGTGCTGGCCTTCACCACCAACCTGGAGCACGCCGGCGACCTGGTGGACCGCAATCTGCTGAGCGTCGCCAAGCGCCGGCTGCAGCGGGGCGTCGCCTTTTCGCCGGAGGGCGAGGCCGACCTTGTGCGCCTCGCCGATCGCGTCGCCGCCAACCTGCGCCTGGCCGCCTCGCTGTTCGTCAACGGCGACGAGGACGCCGCCCGCCTGCTGGTCGCCGAGAAGGACGCCTTCCGCGCCGTGGAGAACGACGCCGTCGCTGCCCACTACCGCCGCCTGCAATCGGGCAATGTTTCGACCGTGGAAACCAGCTCCCTGCACCTGGACGCCCTGCGCGATCTGAAACAGCTCAATTCCCATCTGATCGAAGGCGCGGCATACCCGGTGCTTCGCGCTCGCGGCGCGCTGCTGCCCACGAGGCTGCGCACCGCCGCCGAGCGCTCATGAGCCACCGCCGCGAAAGATCCCTATGCTGAACTGGTTCCAGGCGCTCCTGCCCAAGGAGGAGAAGTTCTTCGACCTCTTCGAAGCTCATTCGAAGACGCTCGTCGCTGGCGCCGTCTCCCTGCGCCACCTTCTGAACGGCGGCGAAGCCGTGCCGCTCTACTGCGCCGAGGTGGCGAGCCACGAGAGCGATGCGGACATGATCACCCGCGACGTCCTGTTGGCCGTGCGCCGCACCTTCATCACCCCCTTCGACCGCAGCGACATCCGCGACCTGATCTCCTCGATGGATGACGCCATCGATCAGATGCACAAGACCGCCAAGGCCATCGCGCTGTTCGAACAGCGCCAGTTCCAGCCGGACATGCTGAAGCTGGGCGACATCATCGTGCAGACCTCCGAGCTCACCGCCGAGGCCGTGCCCCTGTTGCGCCGCCTGCGGGAGAACGCCGGGCGGCTGAACGCCATCGCCGAGGCGATCACCAATCTGGAGGACCAATCCGACGCCCTCTACGACGCCGGCATCTCGGCGCTCTACAAGGGCCCGGCCCGCAAGGACCCCATGGCCTATATCGTCGGCGCGGAGATCTACGACCACCTGGAAAAGGTCGTCGACCGCTTCGAGGACGTGGCCAATCGGATCAGCGCCGTGCTGATCGAGCATCTCTAGGATGGATCTCGCCGGAGTCAGTCCGCTGCTGATCGTGCTGATCGCCGTCGCGCTGGCGTTCGACTTCCTGAACGGCCTGCACGATGCGGCCAATTCCATCGCCACCATCGTCTCGACGCGCGTGCTGCCGGCCCGCTATGCGGTGTTCTGGGCGGCGTTCTTCAACTTCATCGCCTTCGCCATCTTCGGCCAGCACGTGGCCCAGACGGTGGGCAAGGGGATCATTTCGCCGGGCATCGTCTCCGACGCGGTGATCTTCGGAGCCCTGGGCGGCGCGATCACCTGGAACATCATTACCTGGCTGGGCGGCATCCCGTCGTCCTCGTCCCACGCCCTGATCGGCGGCCTGCTCGGCGCCGGCGTCGCCAAGGCGGGGCTAGACCCCATCGTCTGGGGCGGCGTCTGGAAGACCGTGGCCGGCATCGTGGTCTCCCCGGCGCTCGGCCTGGCGCTGGCGCTGGTCCTGGTGCTGGTCGTCTCCTGGACCTTCGTGAAGGCCGCTCCGGCCTTCGCCGACAGTGTCTTCCGCCGGCTGCAGTTCCTTTCCGCCGCCGCCTTTTCCCTCGGCCACGGCGGCAACGACGCCCAGAAGACCATGGGGATCATCACCGTCCTGCTCTACGCCCACGGCAAGCTGACCGGCGCCTTCCACGTGCCGTTCTGGGTGGTGCTGTCCTGCCAGGCGGCCATGGCGTTGGGCACCCTGTTGGGCGGCTGGCGGATCGTCCACACGATGGGCTCGAAGATCACCCACCTGTCGCCGCAGCAGGGATTCTGCGCAGAGACCGCCGGCTCGATCACCCTGTTCCTGGCCACCAACATCGGGGTGCCGGTCTCCACCACCCACACCATCACCGGCGCCATCGTCGGCGTGGGCGCGGCCAGGCGGGTCTCGGCGGTGCGCTGGAACATCGCCAGCAACATCGTCTGGGCCTGGGTGATCACCATGCCGATCGCCGGCCTGCTGGGCGCGGCTTTCTACCTCCTGGCGCGCCTCGCCGACCGGACCTGGGGCTGAGCATGCCCAAGCATCACCGCGACAACCCCTCCAGCCACGAGCCCGACCGCGAGCCGCGCGCCCAATTCGCCGCCCTGCCCTGGCGCCGCACCGCCTCAGGCGAAATCGAGGTGCTGGTGATCACCAGCCGCGAGACCCGCCGCTGGGTGATCCCCAAGGGCTGGCCGATCAAGGGCAAGACCTCCGCCAAGTCGGCGGCGCAGGAGGCGTTCGAAGAGGCCGGCGTCACCGGAAAGACCGACAAGAGCCCGATCGGCTCCTACGCCTACGACAAGCGCCTGAAGAACGGCCGCCTGCAGCACGTGCGCGTCACCGTCTTCGCCCTGCTGGTCGAGGCCGAGGCCGCCGCCTTCCCGGAAGTCGGCCAGCGGGAGAAACGCTGGGTCTCGCTCGCCGAGGCCGCGCATCTGGTCGACGAGCCGGAGCTGATGGTCGTACTGGCCACCTTCCACCCCTGATCGCGTCCATGGCTTCGCCGCCCGCTAACAAATGTGGTTAAGCGCGATTAACTGAAAACGTCAGTCTTACCGAAACCTTCCGGACCTAGGTTCAGTCCCGGTTAAGGACGGTCCCCTTGTCGCAGACCTATCCCACGTTCGAGCGCTCGCTCGTCGTCCTGCATGTGGACGACGACCCGATGAACCTGCGCGTGGTCGAGGAAATCCTCGGCGCTTTCAAGCACGTCTCGATCAAGACCACGTCCGGCGCCGAGGCGCTGCAGCGGATCGTCGAACGCCCCTTCGACGTCGTGCTAATGGACATCCACATGCCCGGCATGAGCGGCATTCAGACCGTCGAGCGCCTGCGTGAGCTTCCCGGTCCGGAGGGGAAGGTCCCGGTCATCGCGCTCACCGCCGACGTGTTCAGCCGCCGGCCGGAGGAATACCGGGCGCTGGGCTTCAACGACTTCGTCTCCAAGCCGATCCTGGTCTCCGAGCTGCTGCACGCCATCAAGCGCGCCGCCGAACCGCCCAAGGACGCGCTCTCCGCCGCCAACGCCGCCTAGGCCCCAGGCCAGCCCCGCGCTAGGCTTCCCCCACCGGCCGACAGAGCCGCGGGACAGGGAGGCCGCCGATGCCGATGCTCGATCGCGATGGAGTGAAGCTGCACTACGAGGTCGCCGGCGGCGGCCCGGCGCTGATCCTCACCCACGGCTATTCCTCCACTGGCGAGATGTGGGCCGGCCAGGTCGGGCCGCTGGCCGAGCACTTCAAGGTCATCACCTGGGACATGCGCGGCCACGGCCGCTCCGATTACCCGGACGACCAGGCGCAATATTCCGAGGCCGCCACCGTCGCCGACATGGCCGCCCTGCTGGACGCGGCGGGCGCGAAGGAGGCGATCGTCGGCGGCCTGTCGCTGGGCGGCTACATGAGCCTGGCCTTCCACGCGACCCACCCGCAGCGCACGCGGGCCCTGCTGATCATCGACACCGGCCCCGGCTACAAAAACGACCAGGCCCGCGATGGCTGGAACGAGAACGCCATCCGCCGCGCCGAACGTTATGAGGTTGAAGGCCTGCCCGACCTCGCCAAGGCGTCCGCCGAGGTGCGGCTGGCCCGGCACCGCGACGCCACGGGCCTGGCCCGCGCCGCCCGCGGCATGCTCACCCAGAAGAACGCCCGGGTCATCGAGAGCCTGCCGACCATCGCGGTCCCGGCCATCGTCATCGTCGGCGCCAACGACACGCCGTTCCTGGCGGCGTCCGACTACATGGCCGCCAAGATCCCCGGCGCGAAGAAGGCGGTGATCCCTGACGCCGGCCACAGCGCCAACATCGACCAGCCGGCCGCCTTCAACGCCGCCCTGCTCGGCTTCCTCAAGGACGCCGGCCTGATCGGCGCAGAGGCCCGCTGATGGCCACCGTCCAGGTCCGCTACATTGTCCATGACGTGGAGGCCGCCATCGCCTTCTACACCGCCCAGCTTGGCTTTCAGTTGGTAATGCACCCGGCGCCGGCCTTCGCCATGCTGTCGCTGGGCGACCTGCGGCTGGTGCTGAGCGCGCCGAACCCGGCGGGCGGCGGCGGCCAGGCGATGCCGGACGGGACCTTGCCCCAGCCCGGCGGCTGGAACCGGTTCGCCATCGAGACGCCGGACATCGCCGCCAAGGTCGCGCAGCTGCGTCAGGCCGGCGTGCGGTTCCGCAACGACATCGTCACCGGCGTCGGCGGCAAGCAGATCCTCGTCGAGGACCCTTCCGGCAATCCGGTGGAACTGTTCGAGCCGACTCTTCGCGAGGCGCGGCTGGAGCCGCCGGGATCCTAGGGTCGGCTCGCTCGGCGATCGAGACGCCGGGCAGGATCGGATTGGCGCGCGGCGCCGATTTGCGGCAAACAAGCCGCTGGATTCCCTAGGGACGTCATGGTCACGCTTGCGCCTCTTCGTGCTGCGACCGGGCCGGCCGCCTCGCCGTGGCCGGGCCGATGACCGTGTCTCGCGAGGCGCAGGATCCCCTGCTGGCGCTCTACTTGGAACGGCGCCCCAACCTGGTGCGGTTCCTGGCCGCGCGGGCCGGATCGCTGGCGGCGGCGGAAGACCTCGCCCAGGAGCTCTACCTGAAGTTGGTCGCCCGCGATCCCACGGAGGAGGTCGCCAACCCCACCGCCCTGCTCTATCGGATGGCGCTCAACCTGATGCTCGACCGGGCGCGCAGCGAGACCCGCTCAGCGTCCCGCGACACCGCCTGGCGCCAGGCGGTGCGCACCGAGATGGGCGGCGTCGACATCGCCGACGAGCCTCCCGCCGACGAGGCCGCCGCCGCCGCCCAGCGCCTGCGCCAGTTGATCGCCGCGGTCGGCGAGCTGCCGCCCCAGGCCGCCCGCGCCTTCCGCCTGCACAAGCTGGATGGCCTCACCCACGCCGAGACCGCCCGCGCCATGGGCCTTTCGGTCAAGGCGGTGGAGAAGCACGTCAGCGCAGCGGTGAAGGCGCTCGCCAAACGGCTTTCAACATGAAGTTGCAGACCGTGACCGGGGGTTTGGGCGCCGCGGCGCCGTCATGTGATTATCGGGCGTCCGTCCGCGGATGCGTCAGGTTGAGTCGATGAGTGAGGCCTGGACCAAGGTTGACGACGCCAGGCTCGCCTCCGCGGCCGATTGGCTCGTGCGCCTGCAGTCCGCCGATCTGACGGAAGCGCAGGCCGTCGAGTTCGACACCTGGCTGGACGCGCACCCCGCCAACGCCGCCGCCTACGATCGCACGCTGGGCGTGGCGCTCGAGGTGCAGGCCGCCGCCCCGGCCATCGCCGAGGGCCTTGCCGCCGCGCCGCCGCGTCGGTCGCTGGCCAGGCGCCGCGCCGCCCGTGGCTGGCTGATTGCCGGCGGTCTCGCCGCCGCCGCCACCCTGGCGCTGGCCGTCACCCCGCTTAGCCTGCTGGTGGCCCCGAAGGCCCAGACCTTCGCCACCGGCAAGGGCGAGCACCGCACCGTGCGGCTGGCCGACGGCTCGGTCATCGAGATGAACGCCGGCAGCCGGCTCACCGTCACCTTGGGCCGCGACCGGCGCCATGTGGTCCTGCCGCAGGGCGAGGCGCTGTTCGACGTCGCCGCCGACAAGGCGCGGCCCTTCGTGATCGACGCCGGAGACCGCACCGTGCGCGTGGTCGGCACCCGCTTCGACGTCCGCCATCGCGGGAGCGAGCTTTCCGTCACCGTCGAGCGCGGCGTGGTCGAGGTCGGCCCCTACGACGGCGGTCCGGGCCACACCTGGCGGCTGCACCCCGGCCAGCGGCTCGACACCGCCCAGGGCGCGCCGATCGCCACGCTGAGCACCGCCGATCCGCAGCAGGTGGAAGGCTGGCGCACCGGCCGGCTGATCTACCGCGACCAGCCGCTGGGCGATGTGATCGCCGACCTGAACGAGCAGTTCCCCCGTCCGATCGTCCTGGAGGACCCGGCGCTGGCGAAGGTGCCGGTCTCCGGCGTGCTGGTGCTCGACGACCAGGCCGCGGTTATTCGCCGCCTCGCCTTGCTTGCGCCGATCAAGGCGCTACCTTCCGCGCAAGGCGTCGTGCTTCGCAGCTATCGGGCGGCGAAGCCATGAGGGGGACAACGGGCCATATCTCGGCCGGCGGCCTTTTTGCGCGGGTCCTTCGCGGGACTCTGCCTCCTCACGCTCGCCAGCCGGGCTGAGGCCTTTGAAGCGCGCCGGCGCTTCGCCATTCCCCCCAAGCCCTACGCCGAGGCGCTAATCGACCTCGCCGTGCAGGCCGATGTCTCGCTGCTGGGCGCGTCCGCCTGCGGCGCCGGCGGCGACGTCGGGCTTTCCGGCCGCTACAGCCTGAAAGAGGCGCTCGGCCGGGTGCTGGCCGGCGCGCCCTGCGCCTGGCGGGTTGTCGACGCCCACACCGTGCGCATCACTCCGTTGGCCCCACCTGCGTCCAAGGTCGTCGCCGCCAACGCCCCGGTGGTCACCGAACTCCTGGTCACCGCGCGCAAGCGGCCGGAGAGCCTGGACACCGTGCCCGCCGGCGTCAGCGTCATCTCCGGCGACCAGCTCTTCGACACCAACGCCTATGACGTCCGCGCCACCGCAGGCCAGTTGGTGGGCGTGCTCACCACCAACCTTGGGCCCGGACGCGACAAGCTGATGATGCGCGGCCTCTCCGACGGGGCGTTCACCGGGCGCGCGCGATCGACCGTCTCCACCTACCTCGATGACGACCCGATCAACTACAACGCCCCCGATCCGGACCTGCGGCTGGTGGACGTGGAGCGGGTGGAGACGGTGCGCGGGCCGCAGGGCGCGCTCTATGGCTCCGGCGCGCTGGCCGGCGTCTATCGCATCGTCACCAACAAGCCCGACCCTGACCATTTCTCCGCCGCCGTGCAGGCCAATGCCGCCAGCACCGACGGCGGCTCGCCGAGCTATGAGAGCGACGGCTACGTCAACCTGCCGCTCTCCGACCGCGCCGCGCTGCGGCTGGTGGCCTATTACGACGACCAGGGCGGCTATCTGGACGACGTTTCCCTGCGCCTCTCCAATGTGGATTCCACCATCCGGACCGGCAGCCGCGCGGCGCTGCGCGTGGAGCTGAACAGCCAGTGGACCGTCGATGTGGGCCTGGTCGCCCAGCGGTTGAGCTCGCGCGACACCCAGTACACCACCCTCTCCCAGCCCGGAAAACGGGCCAATCAGGTGCGGGAAGCGTCGGAAAACCAGTTCGTCCAAGGCTCGATCAGCCTGCGCGGCGAGCTCGGCTGGGCGGACCTGACCTCCTCGACCTCCTATGTGCAGCACGCCTATTCCAGCCTCTACGACGCCACCGCCGAGGCCAGCGCGTTCAGCGAGACCGGCGCCGCGCTCGGCGTCTATTCCGAAAGCGCCCGCATCCGGCGCCTGGTGCAGGACGTGGTGCTGACCTCGTCGGGCGCGAGCCAGGTCTCATGGCTCGCTGGCGCCTATGGCTCGCTGTCGCAGGAGCGGACGCCATCGGCGCTCTACATCCTGGCCAATCCACCCATCCAGCCGGCCTTCGCGCCGCCCCTGGAGTCGGCGCTGGGCCAGCGGATCGCGCTGGCGCCCCTGGCCGCCACCGCCCTCAGCGGCCCGCTCGACGATCCGGGCGCGCCGCTGACCCAGGTCTACGACGAAAGCCGCATGGACCATGTCCATGAGCTGGCGATCTACGGCGAAGGGACCTGGCGGTTCGCGCCCGGCTGGACCGCCTCGCTGGGCGCCCGCGCCTTCGACACCAGCCTGAAGGTCGCCGCCGAGATCATCGGGGCGCCGCCCGCGGAATCCCGCGACGTCGACGCCGACGGCGACTATCGCGGCGTCACCTCCAAGGCCTCGCTGCAGTACCAGTTCGATGGCGAGGGGCCGTTGCTCTACGGGCTCTATTCCGAGGGCTTCCGGCCGGGCGGCGTCAATTCCACGGGCTTCCTGCCGATCCGGCCGTCCCGCGTCACCTTCGACCCCGACCGCCTGGAGAACTTCGAGTTCGGCGCCAAGGCGCACGCCTTCGACGGGCGCCTGACCGTGCGGACGGCGGCGTTCTACGACATCTGGACCAACATCCAGTCGGACCAGTACCGCCCGTCCGGCCTGGCCTACACCGCCAACGTCGGCGACGCCGACATCCAGGGGCTGGAGGGCGAGGTGGCCTACATCTGGGACTTTGGCCTCAGCGTGCAGGGCAACGCGCTCTATTCGGCGCCCAAGTTCACCCGCGCCAACCCCGACTTCGCCGGCGAACTGGGCTCCGGCCTGCCGGGCGCGCCGCGGATGTCCGGCGGCCTCCTGATCCGCTACGAGCGGCCCTTGCCCGACGACCTGAAGCTGCGCCTGGTCGCCCAGGCCGACTACGTGGGCCCCGCCCGCCTGACCTTCGACCCGACGTTCTCGCAGCGAACCGACCCGGTGGTCGACGCCGAGTTGCTGGCCGAGCTGGTGACGCGGCGCTGGAGCGCGGGCGTCTTCGTCACCAATCCCGCCAACACCGACGGCAATACTTTCGCCTACGGCAACCCCTTCACCTTCGGCCAGGTCCGCCAGGTGACCCCGCAGCGCCCCCGCACCATCGGCCTGCGCCTCGCCGCCGCCTTCTAGGCTGGAGGCGTCCCACGCCGCGCCCTGCGGCGGGCTGACGCAGCGATTCGAATCCCGACCCGGCGAGCGGGGGGTAAGCTTGAGCAGCGGCGTCTTTAACCTTGACGGCGGGAAACGCCGCGGGGCTCTGGGACGGGGTGTCGCCGGTGAAGTTATCGGCTCTTGTGTGCGCACAGAACGATGAGGCGCGGCTGGCGGACTGCCTGCGCGGCCTCACCTTTTGCGACGAGATCGTGGTGGTGGCTGACCGCTGCACCGACCGCAGCCAGGAGATCGCGCGCCAGTTCGGCGCCCGGGTGATCGACGGGATCTTCCCGCTGGAGAGCCAGCGCAAAGCGGCGGGGGTTTCCGCCTGCCTGGGCGAATGGGTGCTGGAGATCGAACCTGACGAGCACGTAAGCGCGGCGCTGGCCTACGAGGTTCGCGCCGCCATCCACGGCCGCCCGGCCGGCGACTGGTTCGACGTGCCAGTGGACAACTACATCGGCGAGACCCTGGTGCGCCGCGGCTGGGGGGCTGGCCTGGGCGATGTCCTGGCGCCGCGCCTCTATCGTCGCCAGGTGAAGCGCTGGAAGGCCGGCCGCGTGGCGCCGGCGGCGGTGCTGGACGGCCGCTTCGCCGGCGCGATCGAGACGCCGCTCAGCCGCTGGGCCGATCCGGACGTGGGCCACATGATCGCCCGCCTCGACCGCCAGGCGGCCCTGCGCGCCCAGGACCTGGCCGACGCCGGTGAGGACCGAGGGATGGCGGGCGACCTCGCCCGCGGGCTGCGCCAGGTCTGGACCTGCTATGTCTGGCGCCAAGGTTTCCGCGAGCGCGAGTTTGGCCTGTTGATCTCGCTGATGGCCGGCCTCGAGGCGGTGCTGTCCGGCGTCCGCGCCCGCGAGCTGGTCAAGGCCCGCAAACTCGCGCAGGTCGTTCAGCCGGCGCTTCCCGCCCGCATCGGCCGGACCGGCTAGGCCTCCGACGCCCCGCCGGTTTCCGACTCCTGCAACAGCCCGGCGATGGTCTGGGCGAGCGCTTCCATGTTGAAGGGCTTGCGCAGCAGGACTGCCTCGCCGCCCAGCGCCGCCTCGATCTGGGCGGTGTCGGCGTGGCCGCTGGCGATGACGATAGGCGTGTCAGCCCAGCGCGCCCGGGCGAGCCGCGCCAGTTCCGCCCCGTTCATGCCCGGCATGGCGTAGTCGAACAGCATCAGGTCGGGCCGCAGCGTCTCCAGCATGTCGAGCGCCTTGGCCCCGCTGTCGGCCTCCAGCACCCGGTAACCCAGGAGCTCCAGCGTCTCGCGGGTCAGCCGACGCACCGGGTCGTCGTCGTCGACCATCAGGATGGTGCGCCCGACCCGGGGCGCCAGGATCGGCCGCGGCGCGTCGCGCGTCTCGCCCTCGTCCACCGGCGTGGTCGAGCGGCGCAGCAGCAGGATCACTACCGTGCCGCCGCCCGGCGCATTGGCGATCTCCGCCGTGCCGCCGGCCTGGCGCGCGACCCCGTAGACCTGGCTCAGGCCCAGGCCCGTGCCCTTGCCGACGCCCTTGGTGGTGAAGAAGGGATCGAAGGCGCGCTGCATCACCTCCGGCGCCATGCCCTCCCCGGTGTCGGCGACGCTCAGCTGCACATAGTCGCCGGGCTCCAGCACCGGGTTCCCCGGTCCGATCTCCCGGATCCGCGTGGCGATGGTCAGCCGCCCGCCGTCCGGCATGGCGTCGCGGGCGTTGATCGCCAGGTTAAGCACCGCCAGCTCCAACTGCGTGCGGTCGCTCATCACCGCGGCCTGCGCCTCGTCGAGCTCGATGGCGAGCGCGATGTCGGGCCCAAGCGTGCGGACCAGCAGGTCGCGCATGTCGGCGATCAGTTCGGCGACCACGAAGGGTCTCAGCTCGAGTTTCTGGCTGCGCGAAAAGGCCAGCAGTTGCCGGGTCAGGCTGGCCCCGCGTTCGGCGGCGGCCATGCCGTTCTCCGACCAGGCCGTCACCCGGGCGCTGTCCTCCGGACGGCGGCGGATCAGTTCGAACGCGCCGTGAACCACCTGCAGCAGGTTGTTGAAATCGTGCGCGATCCCGCCGGTGAGCTGGCCCAGGGCCTCCATCTTCTGGCTCTGCCGCAGGGCCTCCTCGGCCTTGCCCCGAGCCTCCATTTCCTCCAGCAACCGGGCGTTCGTGGCGGCCAGCAGGCGGGCCCGCGCCTGCAGCTGGGAGGCGGCCGCCGTGACCATGGCCAGCAGCAGGAAGGCCAGCACCGTCAACAGCCCCAGGCCGGAGTGCCGGGCGAAGATCATCGTCCAGGGTTCCGGCAGGGTTTCCAGATAGACGAAGCCCAGCCGTGCGCCGCGTTCGGTCACCGGCCCGACCACCGTGACGCGCCGGTGGGCGAAGCGGGCGCCAGGCTTGGGCGCTCGCGATGGCGGCGGACGCGCGCCCGGGCCGGCGTAGGTCACCTGGGCCGCGCCGGACGCGTCATAGACGGCCACCGCCGCCACCGCGCGGTTGACCCGCAGGGCGTCGACATATTCCCGCATCGCCCCGATGTCGTCGAACGCCAGCGCCGCCGAGACGCTGGCCGCCAGGATGTCGGCCTGCACCTGCGCCTGCCGGGTGGCCTCGGCGCGGTGCCCGATCTCCGCCCGGGCGCCCAGCAGGACCCCGATCGCCAGCAGCGCCAGCACGCTCACCCAGGCGGCGTTGACCAGCCGGCGGTCGGCCAGCCGGCGTTGCACCGGGCGCAGGTCGGCGTTCGGGTCCGGGTGGCTCATCGCTTCACCGCCACGGCGAGCGCCAGGAGCTTGGAACTGATCGCCACGCCGCTCCGGTCGGCCTGGGCCGCATCGATGCTGAAACGCACCTTGCCGCTCTCCAGCAGCAGTTGGACGATTCCCCGGGCGGAGGTTCCTCGCTGTTCATCGGTCACCGTCAACACCGGCGCGCCCTCCACCGCCTGCAGGGCCTGGGCCTGCGACTGGACCGCCCCGCCGGCGACGAAGGCGATCTGGCAGCCGGAGCCCGGCTCCAGCCGCGCCAGGCGGCGCACCACGATGGGCCGCCCGCCCACCTGCTTTTCGGCCACCAGCCGGTCGAGCGTCGCGCCGAAGGGGTCCGCGCCCTGGATGCACAACATCACCGGCGCCGCCGGATTGGGGAACACCCCGGGCGGCCAGGTCACGAAGTGGGCGACCTTGTAGAGGTAGGTCGCCTCGACCGCCAATTCGAGCTCGTGCGGATCCGCCCGCGGCGACGAGAGAGGCGTCACGTCGCCCACCGCCATGGCGGCCAGACCGCTCAAGGCCCTCTTCCACGCACTCGCCGGCAAACCGACTCCCCCCGGACGCCCGGCCGTTCAGGCGCAAGGACGATGATAGAGAACGCGCGGCGGCGCCTCCGGTTCCCTCGCGGCCGACGGCGTCTCGGTTCTCGCCGGTTCGGCGGTCTGACGGTTCAGGCCGTCAGCGTGACGGGGGGCCAAACCTACAGGTCTGAGAGGCGAACAGCGGACACCGACCTCACGCCAGGCTTTCGCCGGCCTTGTGCGAGCCCGGCCGCTTGACGCTGTGCGCGGTCTCCGCCGGGCGCGAACAGCCCAGCCGGTCCAGCAGGTGGTCGCCCACCCGCAAGGCGTTGGCGACGGTGGTGAGCGTCGGATTCACCGAGGCGATGGAGGGGAAGAAGCTGGTGTCGGTGACATAGAGGTTGTCCAGCTCGTGAGCCTTGCACCAAGGGTCCAGCACCGAGCTCTTCGGGTCGGTCCCGAACCGCACCGTCCCCGCCTGGTGCGCGGTGCCATAGAGCGGCAAGAGGCTGCCGATCTCGAAGTGGTGCTGCGACACCGGGTGCGCGTGGTCGACGAAGCCGTCCAGCGAGGCGTGCAGCTTCTTCACCAGCCGCTCGTGCCCCTCGAGGTTGTTGTAGGTGTAGTCGAGGTTGATCCGCCCATCGCCGGTCACCCGCACCCGGTTGTCCGGCAGCGGCAGGTCTTCGGAGATCACCAGCATCGACAGCATCCGCTCGGCGATGCCGTCGGCGATCACGTCCGGCACCAGCCCCGGCGGCAGCCAGTCGGAGACCTGCCCCTCCAGCGTCTGGCCGGACATGTATTCCAGCAGCTGGATGTGGCCCATGGGCAGATCGTAGCCGCCGTCCGGATCGCCCCAGTAGAAGTCGTTGCAGGCCAGCGTCTTGGGGAAGGTCACGTCCACGTGCGCGGCGGTCAGCGAAACCATGGCCGTCAGGGTGTGGAACATGTAGTTGCGCCCCACCTGGTCGGAGCCGTTGGCCAGGCCGTTGGGGTGGGCGGCGTTCGCCGACGCCAGCAGCACCGCGGCGGTATTGGCCGCGCCGGCCGCCAGCACCACGATGTCGCCGGTCCAGCGCTCCTCGCCCTGCTCGCTCTGGCAGACCACCTCGGTGACCGTCCTGCCGCTTGGGTCAGTCTCCAGGCGGATGACCTTGCGCCCGGTGACCAGCGTCACGTTGGGCAGGCCCATCAGGGGCTCGATGGCGATGGTCCTGGCGTCCGACTTGGCCTTCAAGAGGCAGGGATAGCCGCCGCAGGTCTTGCACTTGATGCAGGCCGAGGTGACCGGGTGCGCCTGGTCGAGGTTGATCCCCAGCGGCAGGGAGAACGGCCGCCAGCCCTGGTTCTCCCAGTGGGAGCGAAGCTGGGCGATGCCCGGATCGTCGTGCACGGCGGCATAGGCGTAGGGCGGCTCATTGCCCTCCTCCGTGGGATCGTCGCCGCGCGCGCCATGCACCCGCCACAGCGTCTCGGCCTCCATGTAGTAGGGCGAAAGATCGGTCAGGCTGATTGGCCAGGCGGGTGAGACGCCGCCGGCGTGCTGCACCTCCTCGAAATCCCGCCCGCGCAGCCGCATCAGCGCCGCGCCATAGAAGGTGGTGTTGCCGCCGACCCAGTAGTGGGTGTTCGGATGGAAGGGCTTTCCCTTTTTGTCGTACCACTGCTCCTTGGTCTGGTAGCGGCGCTGGATGAACACCGACTTGGGACTCCAGTTCTCCGCCTCGCGGGGCAACTGGTCGCCGCGTTCCAGGATCAGGATGGTCTTGCCCGACGCCGCCAGCCGTTGGGCGATGGTCCCGCCGCCCGCGCCAGATCCGATGATCACCACGTCGAAGTGCGCCATGGGCCAATCCTTGCTGCGTGCCGCGTCTAGACTTGTGGAGGCGGCCACCGGCGCGCCGTGTGGACGATAGCCAGCACCCAGACGGTGTCGTCCACAACCTCGTAGATCAGCCGATAGCTGTCATGCGGAATCAATTCTCGAGTTCCGGCGACGCTCGCCCTGCGGCCCCGGTTGGCAAACGCCGCCAGCGACGTCGCCGCCTCGCTGAAGATCCGGTCCATGCGCTCCGCTGCGGCCGGACTTTCGGCCGCGATGAAATCCCATATCTCGCCGCGATCCCGGTAGGCTTGCGGCGTCCAGGCGACGTTCACGCCCCGCGGCTCACCGTGGCCCTCCGCGCCGCGAACTCAGCCTCGACATCTTCGTTGGTCCGTCCATCGCCGGCGCGCATCGAAGACCGCGCTGCCTCGACCTTGGCGCGCACGAAGGCGTCGTAGTCCCGGCTCTCGCGCTGCCGCTGCACGAATTCACGCATCAACTCGCGCACAACCTGGGACGCCGGCCGATGCACCGCTTCCGCCTCCGCCAGGAAGTCGTCGCGCAGTTCGGATTCGAGTTTCATCGTGAAGACGGCTTCCTTGGGCATCTCCACCTCCGGAGGGCGCTGATAATGACATCGTATATACGATATCAGCACACCTACCGCAACGCCCGGCGCCTAGGAATCCTCAAGGTGATACTTGGCCGAGCCACGCTTGATGAGCGGGATGGCGATGAATTCCGGCGTCAGCTTCAGGACCGCCACCGCCAGCTTGTTGTGCCAGCCGGGAACGACGACGACCTTGCCGCGGTCGTTGGCGGCCAGCGTCGCCTCGACCACCTGTTCCGGCGTCTGGAAGAAGCGGCGCGGCGCCTGGTCCATCACCTGCTTCGTGCCGTTGGCGTCGGCGAATTCCGTCAGCGTGAAGCCGGGGCAGACTGCGGTGACCTTGATCCCCTGGCCGGAAAGCTCGGCGGCCAGCGACTGGCTCCACTTCACCGCCAGGCTCTTGGCGCCTGGATAGAGGCTGTGGCCGGCCACGCCCGGCGCGAACGCGGTCAGCGAGGCGACGTTGACGATCGATCCGCGCCCCCGCTCAACCATGCCGGGGATCGCTAGATGCGCCAGGCCGCAGGCGTTGACCACCAGGGTCATCAGGAAGTCCCGCTGCCGGCTCCAGGGCACGCCTGCGAAGCTCTGGGCGATGGAGAAGCCGGCGTTGTTGACCAGGGCGTCGACCACCCGGCCCCGCGCCTCCACCGCCGCCATCACCCGGCTGCAGGCCTCCCACTCCGCAAGGTCCGCCGGGACGGCGAAGGCCTCGATCCCGTGCCTGGCCGACAGCTCCGCCGCCAGCGCCTCCAGCCGGTCCGCCCGCCGCGCCACCAACGCCAGGTCGTAGCCCCTGGCCGCATAGGCCCGCGCGAAGGCCACACCGATTCCCGCCGAAGCCCCGGTGATCAGGGCCAGCGGGCGCGCGGAGGGGGCGATATCGGTCATGCGGCCACTTGCGGTTCTCGCGGCGCTCGCGTCAAATTCGCGGCCTGCGCGAGTTAGCGTCAACTTATCGCAATTAGGACGGACAAGCTCTGCAATCGGATTGACAAGGCCTCGCTGCGACGGCGACACCCGATGCGCCGAGGACAGGGACCTGAATGAGCGACCCCTTCGCCAAGAAGCTCGAACTGGTGCTCAAAGTGCTGTCGATGAGCCGCGCGCGGCTGGCGGCGAAGCTGGGCGTCGACAAATCGGTGGTCGGCCGCTGGGTCTCCGGCGCCGTGCAGCCCTCGGCCCACAACCTGTCGCTGCTGTCGGCGCTGATCGCCGAGTCGATCCCGGGCTTCACCGCGCTCGACTGGGACCGCACCCTGCCGGTGTTCGCCGAGCTGATCGGCGCCAATCTGGAGACGGTCTCCAGGCGCAACCCCGCCAACCCCCTGATGGGCCTGCCGCTGGTCGGCATGGACCAGTTCCTCTCCGCCACCGCCCTGCGCGGTGGGGCCTACGAGGGCCTCTACCGCTCGACCCGGCCCTACGTCATGGCGCCAGGCCGCTTCGTGCACGACCACTCGATCGTGCGGCGCGACGCCAACGGCCTGCTGCGCGTGCGCATCGGCACCGGCGGCACGGTGGTGGACGGCTGGGTGCTGCCGCTCGGCCATCAGCTGTTCGTCGTCGCCATCGATGTGATCTCCGGCGCGGTGCTGTTCGGCCTGTTCAACGGAGTCGGCACGGCGCGCGCCGACGTGATCGATGGGCTGGTGCTCGCCCCCTCCCTGGACGCTGGGCGCACGCCCACCGCGCACGCCATCATCTTCGAACGGATCGGCGATCTTACCGGCGATCCGGAGGCGGACGACCAGCGCTTCCTGGAGCTGGCAGGCCGCGATCCGGTGGCGCCGGAGGGCTCGATTTCCGACGACATGCGCCAGCACCTGACCGGCGATTTCGGTCCAGCCGCCGCCGCCCTGGGCGGCGAGTTGCTGCTGCGCATGCCGCTGGCGAGGTCCAAGGCCCGAGGGCCGGCCTACCGCGAAGGCTCCGCGCCCGAGGCTTGAACGGAGAGTTCCAATGCGGATCGCCGCCGTCCTCATCGCCCCTTTCGCCTTGGTCTTCTGCCTCGCCCCCGCTTCCGGCGTTCACGCCGCCGCCGATCCCCTGCGCCAGCCGCGCAGCGCCGAGGGCGTGAGGGCCACCGAAGCCGCCTGGGTCGCCGCCCTGAGCGCGCGGGATGTCGCGACCCTGGACCGGTTGCTAGCCGACGACTTCGTCGACACCACCTGGCAGGGCGTCGTGCGGCGAAAGCCCGCGATGCTCGCGGCGCTCACCGCCCAGGGCGGTCAACCCAACGAAATCTCGGACCTGAGCGTCGCCCTGCACGGTGACACCGCCATCTGCCGCGGGCTGAACACCATCCGCGGCTCGGACGGCGCGGTGCGCGCTCGCCTGCGTTTCACCGACGTCTTCCTGTACGGCGCCAGCGCCTGGCGCGCCGTCTCCGCCCAAGAGACCCTGGTGGCCCAGCCAACCTCCTAAGCCTCGGTGACGCTCTCGCTCAGGGGCGCGCTCAGGCTGAACACCACGCCGGTGGGGGCGAAGACGAGGCGCACATTGGCCTTCAGCTCCGAGGCCAGGCCGCGCTCGATCAGCCGGCTGCCGAAGCCTGGCCGGCCGGGCGTTCCCACCTCGGGCCCGCCGCTTTCGCGCCAGATCAGCCGCAGCCGGCGCGCCTCGCCTTCGCCATCCAGGCTCCAGGTCAGCGAAACCCGGCCCTCCGGCGTCGACAGCGCCCCGTACTTGGCCGCGTTGGTGGCCAGTTCGTGCAGGCCAAGCGCCATGGCCGTGGCGGTCTGGGGCGCCAGGTGCACCTCGGGCCCGGCGATGGTGAAGCGTTCCTCGTCCCCGTGCGGATTGGCCATCTCGGCGGCCACCGAGCCCAGGCTGGCGCCTAGCCAGGTCTCGGCCACCAGCACGTCGTTGGCGCGGGCCAGCGCGATCAGCCGGGCCATGAACCGCTCGCGCGCCTCGGGCGCGACCTCCGGATCGCGCAGGCTCTGGGCGGCGATCGCCTGCACCGTCGCCAGGCTGTTCTTCACCCGGTGATTGAGTTCGTTGACCAGCATCCGCTGGCGGTGGTCGGCGCTCTTGCGCTCGGTGATGTCGGTCAGCGTGATCGCCACCCCGCCGCCGCGCATCGGCACGATCTTCAGCTCCACCACCCGGTCGGGCCGCATCCGCGAGGCGGTCTCCAGGGTGGTCGAGACGCCCTCCTCCATCGCCGCGCGGCAATGGACCTCGAAGGGAGTGCCGACCCCTTGCGGAAACACCTCCCAGAGGTCGCGGCCCAGCATCGCCTCGCGGGAGACGCCGAAATATTCCTCGGCCGCGCGGTTGAACACGACGTAGCGCCAGTTGGCGTCCAGCGCATAGAAGGCGTCGTTGACGCTTTCCAGCACCGCATCGAGGCGGGCCTCATAGCTCGGGTCTGACGACAGGGAAGCGGACATCGGCACTCGCAGCGCAAGCTCGGCTACAACCCTAGCAGGCATCGGCCGTTGGGAAAGCCTGTTGCGCAACAGCTCCTGTCCGCAATCCTGACGGGTCATGCGGTCGCAGGCCCCGGATCCGCAAGCTCTCCAAACAGATTATACAGTTCTTATAATGACTTGCGCCCGAGAAGCTTCTGTTGCCGGACTGTTTCAAACGTGGGTTTCGTGACGCCGGCACGGGTCGATGGCGCCATGGGACAGCCGCACGGCGTCGTTAGGCTTGCGTCGCGTCCGGCCGCGGTTCATCCCGCGCAGTGACAATCTTCTGCGGGGTCCACGCCTTCATGATCGATCTGCAGCCCGGCGAACCGACGCCCTGGTTCTATGCGCCGACCCCGAGCAACCCGAGCTTCAACTTCTCCTCGGTGGCCGGGCGCTACATCTTCCTGGCGTTCACGCCCACCGACGCCGCCCCGCGCGACGGGATGTTCGCGGTGATCAGCCGCAACATGGACCTGTTCAACGACCACCGGATCGCCTGCTTCACGATCCTGCGCGACCAGGCCTCGTTCGACCGAGCCAAGGACCGCAACGGCCTGCGCTGGTTCCTCGACCTGGACGGCAAGCTGAGCCAGCTCTACGGCGCGTTGGACGAGGCCGGAGCCGAACGGCCGCTGTGGGTGGCGATCGATCCGTCCTTGCGGGTGCTCTTCGCCCTGCCGATGGATCGGACCGACGAGGCGTTCGCCCGCCTGCGCGCGCTGCCGCCGCCGGACGACCACGCCGGCGTTCCGCTGCACGCTCCGGTGATGATCACGCCCAGGCTATTCGATCCCGACCTCTGCCGGCGGCTGATCGCCTATTACGAGACCCACGGCGGCTCGCCCTCGGGTGTGATGCGCGAGAAGGATGGCCGCACCGTCGGCGTGCTCGACGACTTCAAGAAGCGCCAGGACGCCAACATCGAGGACGAGGCTCTGCAAGAGGAGACGAGGCTGGCGATCCAGCATCGCCTGGTCCCGGAGGTGCTGAAGGCCTTCCGGTTCCGGGCCACCCGGGTCGAGCGCTACATCGTGGCGCGCTACGACGCCGAGGACGGCGGCTATTTCCGGCCGCACCGCGACAACCGCACCGCGGGCACCGCTCACCGCCAGTTCGCCTGTTCGATCAACCTCAATGCCGAGGACTTCGAAGGTGGTGACCTGCGGTTCCCGGAATACGGCATGCGCACCTATCGTCCGCCGACTGGCGGGGCGGTGGTGTTCTCCTGCTCGCTGCTGCACGAGGCCACCCCGGTGACGCGCGGGACCCGCTTCGCCTTCCTACCGTTCCTCTACGACGAGGCCGGTAACGAGATCCGCAAGCGCAACGCCCACCTGATCACCTACACCGCCGCGCCGGACCAGGCGGCCACATCCGACACCCCGCAGGCCGCCGAGTCGGCCAGCGGCGGCTAAACCGCTCCCCGCCCAGCGACCGACGCAGATTCCGGAAGCGCCGCTCCCGCCGTGAGCAAGCGTGGCGGAATCACGGCGGGGATTCCGCCGAAATCAGGCAATACAGTGTACATTCTTGCGCAAGTGAGCCGCTTTGGCGTCATTCGTCGCACAAAGCGTGCGAAAACCTGCTCAGCGCGGCTTCCGATTACCATGCGTTTCGAGCGCGCAACTCCCGGTGGCGCCGTGTTGCAACGGTCACACTGCGACACTTTGACGTAACTTTTAGGATTTTCTTATGGCGGCGAAGCCCCGCCTGCGGAAACAGTGATGCGACGGATTTCGGCGGAAAGGACGCGGAATTCGCTCAAGGAAAGAGATTTAGGGGTATGAACATGACCAAAAGACGCGTGTTGCTGGGCACAACCCTCCTGGCCGGGATGGCGATGGCGGGCGGCGCCTGGGCGCAAACATCCGCCACAAAGTCGACCACCGTAGCCGCCAATACGCCGGCCGAGGCCAGCGAGCTCATCGTCACGGGCTCGCGCATACCGCGACCCAATCTGGAGCAACCGACGCCGGTCGCCGTGCTGTCGACCCAGGTGATCGAAAACGCCGGCCCGCAGAGCCTTGGCGACATCATCACCGAACTGCCGTCCGTCGGCTTCGGCGGGGCGCTCCGGGCCAACTCCAACAATTTCGGCGGCGGAGCCGGCGCGGGCATCAGCTCGATCGATCTGCGCAACCTGGGCGTCTCGCGGACCCTGGTGCTGGTGGACGGCCAACGGCATGTGGCCGGCGACATCTTCTCGAACGCCGTCGACATCAACTCCATCCCGCCGGCCCTGGTGGACCGCGTGGAAGTGGTCACCGGCGGCGCCTCGGCCATCTATGGCTCGGACGCGGTTTCCGGGGTGGTCAACATCATCCTGAAGAAGCGCTTCGAAGGTCTTCAGGCCGACTATCAGTACGGCTCAGACGACGGCTACGGCATGAAACAGACCGCGTCGGTCACCGCCGGCAAGAGCTTCCTCAACGACAACCTGAACGTCGCCTTCACCGCCTATTACAGCAAGGAAGACGGGGTCGAGGCGAACCAGTTGAAGGCGGCCCACAACTACGGGACCATCACCAACCCCAACGACATTCCGGCGGGCACCTTCGACCCGACCTTCTATTCCAGCGGCTCGCCGATCAAGAACGACGGCATTCCGGACAGCCTGTTCGTGCCCAACGTCGGCAGCGACCTGGTAACCCCCAACGGCGTGTTGTTGAACGCCAACACCTTCGCCCCGCAGTTCTCCTTCGACTCGCATGGCAACATCGTCCCCGTGCCGCAGCGGACCGGCTTCAACAGCTTCGCCTTCGCGCAGCTGCCGGCGAACTGCCAGGACTGCTACTTCGCCGACAACTTCACCCAGCTGGCGTCGCCCACCCAGTCCAAGGGCGCCAACGTCCGCGTCAACTGGGATCTCACGAACCACTTCCACGCCAACCTCGACGCCAAGTTCGTGCAGACCGACACGAGCAACACGGTTCAGCCGTCGTTCTCGTTCGGCGACTTCCAACTGCAGCCGGACAACGCCTTCATCTCCCCGGCGCTGGCCGCCGGCCTGGCTGGCGTCGCCCCGGGGGACTATCCGTTCATCGGCAAGTTCCTGAACGCCGGCCGCAGCGAGGACATCCGTCGCCGGACCTACCGCGTGGTGGCGGGCGTGGGCGGCGACTTCGACGCCAGGTTCGCCAACGTCACCTGGGACGCCAACCTCAACTATGGCGAGACCGACGCCCGGTTGACCAACAACGACCTGGAGATCACCCAGAACTTCGACGCGGCCCTGGACTCGGTGATCGATCCGGCGACCGGCAAGCCCGCCTGCCGCATCAACGTGGCGTCCGCGCCGCAGACCGGCATCGGCGCCGGCGCGCTGAACCCCAGCTCTTGCGTGCCCTATAACCCGTTCGGCCAGTCCAACCTGGTCAACAGCAAGCAGGCGCTCGCCTATTCCTTCGGCGCGTTCTCCACCAACGACACCCTGACCCAGGAAGTCGCCAACCTGGACTTCAACTTCGACACCGGCCGGTTCTTCAACCTGCAGGGCGGTCCGGTGGGCGTGGCGGTCGGCGCCGAGTATCGTCGCGAGCACACCAAGGAGACCAACGACCCGTTCCTGCTGGCCGGCAACACCGAGAACCTGGCCTCCGACTCAGCCGGCGGCTACCACGTCTCGGAAGGCTACATCGAAGTGAACCTGCCGGTGCTCAAGGACTACATGCCCTTGCTGCACGAGCTGACCTTCGACACCGCCTACCGCGGCGCCGACTACTCCACGGTCGGCAGCGTCGGGGCCTACAAGTTCGAGGGCATCTACGCGCCGGTGAGCTGGATCAAGGCGCGGGCCACCTATTCGCGCGCGATCCGGGCGCCGAACATCACCGAGGCCTTCTCGCCCACCTCGTCGGGCTTCTTCAACATCACCGACCCCTGCAGCCAGGAAAACATCCAGAACAACGTCAACTTCGCCAAGAACTGCCTGGCGGCGGGTATTCCGGTGGGCTTCAAGGCCAACACCAACGCCTCGATCGTCGGTCAGACCTCGGGCAACCCCAACCTCGATCCGGAAAAGTCGATCAGCTACACCGGCGGCCTGGTGTTCACCCCGCCAGTGATCCCCGACTTCCACATGTCGCTCGACTACTATTCGATCAAGATCAAGAACGCGATCAGCCTGGTTGCGGCGCAGGACGTCATCAATAACTGCTTCGGTTCCGCCGCCGGTCTCGACCCCTCGTTCTGCAGCCTGTTGAAGCGCGGGGCCGACAACAATATCAACTTTGTCCAGACGACCTTCGTGAACGCCTCGAAGCTCGAAACGGACGGGTATGAGTTGCAGGCCGACTGGTCCACCGACGTCGCCCCGCTCACCCAGCGTTGGCGTTGGACTGAGCCGCTCGACGGCCGAATGACCTTCACGCTCACCGCCGACTACGTGGCCCACCTGCGGAACTTCCCGTTCCAGAACGACCCGACCAACGTGCACATCCTGGAAGGGGTGGTGTCCAACAACGGCGACGAGGGCACGCCGCACCTGAAGGCCCTGGCCGACGCGACCTATCGCCAGGGTCCGCTGACCCTGACCTGGCAGGTTCGCTATATCGGCAAGGGCGCTCTGTTCGATCGGGACTCCACCCAGGCCGACCACTCGGAGTCGCTGAGCATCCCGTTCGCGGAGGCGACCTTCTACCACAACATCACCGCCCGCTATAAGTTGGGCGGCCGGTTCGATGGTGCGGAAGTCTTCGGCGGCGTGAACAACGTCTTCGGCGAAGAACCGCCGTTCGTGACCATCGGCAATGGCGAGGACATCTCCTACGACCTGGGCCGGTTCTTCTTCGTCGGCTTCAAGTACCGCCGATAGGACGTCACAGGCTTAGGGTTGAGAAAGGGCGGTCCCAGCCGGGGCCGCCCTTTTTGTTTGGGGCCGCGTCGCCGATCCTCACCGACCCCTCTCGACCCCTGAGGAACCGCCCGCCATAGTCGGGCCTGGAGTCGGGTTTGGGGACAGCTGACATGTTGAAGAGGGTTTTGGCCGCGGCGCTGGCGCTGGGTCTCGCGGGTCATGCGGCCGCGCAGGATCTGCGTCCCGATCAGGTGCGCTTCCGCGACCTCTACAAGGAGCTGGTGGAGACCAACACCAGCCTCTCGGTGGGGTCCTGCACCGTCGCCGCCGCCAAGATGGGCGCGCACCTGAAGGCCGCCGGCTTCACCGACGCCCAGCTCACCTATTTCTCCGTGCCGGACCATCCCAAGGAAGGCGGCCTGGTGGCCATCTATCCGGGAACCAGCAAGACCGCCCGTCCGATGCTGCTGCTCGGTCACCTCGACGTGGTCGAGGCCAAGCGGGCCGATTGGACCCGCGATCCCTTCAAGTTCATCGAGGAGAACGGCTACTACTACGGCCGCGGGACCTCGGACATGAAGGTGATCGACGCCACCTGGGTCGACATGCTGATCCGCTTCAAGGAACAGAAGTACCAGCCCAAGCGCACCATCAAGCTGGCGCTGACCTGCGGCGAAGAGACCCTGGAGGCCTTCAACGGCGCCAGTTACCTCGCCCAGAACAAGCGCGCCCTGATCGATGCCGCCTTCGCGCTCAACGAGGGGGGCGGCGGCCGCGCCGACAAGGACGGCCATGTGCAGACGCAAGCCGTGCAGGTCGGCGAAAAGGTCGTCCAGCAGTTCCGCATGGAGACCACCAACCCCGGCGGCCACTCCTCCGTGCCGATCAAGGACAACGCCATCTACCAACTCGCCCAGGGCCTGTTGAAGGTGCGCGATTACGACTTCCCACTGCAGATGAACGACACCACCCGCGCCTTCTTCGCCAAGGCCGGCGCCGGGCGGACCGACGCCACCGGCCAGGCCATGGTGGCGATCTCCAAGGACCCCAACGACAAGGCCGCCGAGGCGATCCTCAACCGCGACCGCGGCTTCCACTCCATGCTGCGCACCACCTGCGTGGCGACCCTGCTGGACGGCGGCCACGCGGAGAACGCCCTGCCGCAACGGGCCGGCGCCAACATCAACTGCCGGATGTTCCCGGGCGACACCATGGAGGACACCAAGGCCAAGCTGGAGGCCGCCATCGGCGATCCCGGCGTCAAGCTGATCCCCCTGCAGCCGATCCGCGCCAAGCCGACCCCGCCGCCGCTGGACCCGAAGATCATCGGCCCGATGGAAAAGGTCGCCGCCAAGTACTGGCCGGGCGTGCCCGTGGTGCCGACCATGTCGACCGGCGCCAGCGACGCGATCTACCTGGCGCCGGTGGGCATCCCGACCTATGGCGTGCCGGGCTTCTATTCGACGCCGGAGGGCTCCGGCGCCCACGGCCTGAACGAGCACATGTCGGTCAAGTCGGCGATGATCGGCCGCGACTATCTCACCGATCTGGTCAAGACCTACGCCGACGAGAACTAGGCCCGCGCCGGATTGAAGCTCTCCTGAAGAACGGCGTTCGACGTCTTCGCGTCTCAAGCGAGGGTGATTGACGATCCGTGTTCGCCGAACCAGCGTCTTAACCCTGAGTTGGGGACTGCCACTTCAGGGGAGCTTTTCATGCGTCTGTTTCAATGGGCCGCCGCCACGCTGCTGGCAGCCGCCGCTGCGGCCGGCGCCGCCCAGGCCGACACCTTCAGCTTTTCGAACTTCAACACCACCCCCGGCCTGACCTTGGCCGGCAACGCCACCACCACCGGTTCGCCCAAGGTGCTGCGGGTGGTCGGCGCCAACTTCGACGAGGCGGGCGCCGCCTACAACACCAACGCCTTCACGCTGGGGTCCAGCGACACCTTCTCGACCCAGTTCCAGTTCCAGATGAGCGGCGGCGGCGGCATCAATCCGGCGGACGGCTTCACCTTCGTGGTGGCCGCCAATCCGACGGGACTGGGTGGCGAGGGCTTTGGGCTGGGTTACGCGGGGGTGGCCAACAGCGTCGCCGTCGAATTCGACACCTTCTACAATGGCCCGGGCAGCGTGGCGAACAACGGCGGCGGGGCCAACAACGACGATATCGACGGCGCCAACAACCCGAGCAGCAACCACGTCGCCATCGACACCAACGGCATCTTGACCAACACCGACCTCACCGACGTCTACGGCGTCGCCTCCTGCGGCTTCACCAATGGGACGCCGGCGGAATCGTCCAACCAGACCCCCGGCTGCCTGTCGAACGGCGACGTCTGGACGGCCAACATCAGCTACAATGGCTCTCAGTTGACCGTCGCCCTGTTCGACCCGGCGAAGGGCGCCGCCTTCGTGGCGCTGGACAGCGTCGATATCGACCTGGCGTCGCTGCTGGGCACCGACCAGGCCTTCGTGGGCTTCACCGCCTCCACCGGGGCCGGGTTCCAGAACACCGACATCCTCAACTGGTCCTTCGCCAACACCACCCAGCTGGCCGGGATTCCCGGCGGCGCGCCGGAACCGGCGACCTGGGGCCTGATGATCACGGGCTTCGGCCTGGCCGGGGCGATGCTGCGCCGCCGCCGCGTCGCGGCCTTGACGACCTGATCCTCAAAAGCCTTGGCGCAACAAAAGGGTCCGGCGAAAGCCGGACCCTCTCTGTATCCAGGACGTGCTTCCGCGGCCCGTCGCGGCCGCTGAGCGCCTAGCGCCAGTGGCAGACGCGATGATGGTGATGGATGTGGCAAACCCGGTGCCGATGATGCGGACCGGCCTGCGCCGCACTTGCGGTCAGGGCGATCACCAGGGTCAAGGCGGCGATAGCGGCTTTCATTCGGGCATCCTCCAATGTCCTCGCGAGCGGATGACTCGGAGGTTTCCCTTCTGAAACGCCCGGAGACGCCGTCGGTTCAGCAAAAATCGTCCACGCTCTTACGACGTCTCCCCGCCCTTCTTCTTCTGGAAGCTCACCGGCATGGGGTCGCGGCCCCCCTCGGCGATGAACCGGTCGATGCGGGCCTTCAGCACCGGGATCGGCACGCTGCCCATGGAGAGCACCGTGTCGTGGAAGGCGCGGATGTCGAACTTCGGGCCCAGCGCCTTCTCCGCCTTCGCCCGCGCCTCGACGATCGCCATCATGCCCAGGTAGTAGCTGAGCGCCTGCCCCGGCCAGGAGATGTAGCGGTCGACCTCGATCTCGATGTCGTGGTCGGCGAGCGCGGTGTTGTCGTGCAGGTACTTGATCGCCTGCTCGCGGGTCCAGCCGTCGTGATGCACGCCGGTGTCGACCACCAGCCGCGCGGCGCGCCACATCTGGAAGGTGAGCATGCCGAACCGGTCATAGGGAGTGTCGTACATCCCCATCTCGACGCCCAGCCGCTCGCAATAGAGCGCCCAGCCCTCGCCATAGGCCGAGATGTAGACGTTGCGCCGGAACTCCGGCAGCCGGTCCTGTTCCTCCGCCAGCCCGCCCTGCAGGGAATGCCCCGGCGCGCTCTCATGCAGGGTGAGCGCCGTCAGGTTGTAGAGCGGGCGGCTTGGCAGGTCGTAGGTGTTCAAAAGGTAGGTGTTCGTACCGCCCCGGGCCGAGGTGTAGAAGGGCGCGATGTCCGGCGCCACGGGCTCGATCCCGAACCGGCTGCGCGGCAGCCAGCCGAAATAGGCCGACAGCTTGCCGTCCACCCGCTTGGCGATCCAGGCGGCGCGGTTCAGCAGGTCCTGCGGGTCCTTCACATAGAACTGCGGGTCGGTGCGCAGGAAGTGCAGGAACGCCGGGAAATCGCCCTGGAAGCCGGTCTCCTTCATCACCTCCAGCATCTGGGCGTGGATCTTGGCGACCTCGGAGAGCCCCAGCTGGTGGATCTGCTCGGGGTCCATGTCGAGGGTGGTGAACTCCTTGATCTGCGCTTGGTAGTAGGCCTTGCCATCCGGGAGGGCCTCGGCGGCCAGGGTCTGGGTCGCGTGCGGGATGTATTCGGTGTCGAGGAAGCTCAGCAGCTTGGCGTAGGCCGGGATCACCTGACCCTCGATCACCCGCTTGGCCTCGGCCTTCAGCGCCGCCTGCTCGTCCGGGGACACCGACTGCGGCATGTGCTCGAACGGCTTCCAGAACAGGGTGTGCTCGGCGTCCGGCGCCTGGGAGACGATCGACACCGACTTGTCGCGGCCCACCAGCGTCGCCCGGGGCGCGGTGAAGCCGCGCGCCAGGCCGGCCCGCATATTGACCGTCTCGTCCCCGAACCAGCGGGGCACGTCCCGCATCTGGGCGATCCAGTTTCGGTAGTCCTGCGCGGTGTGGAACGTCCGCGACGCGGTGAACCCGAGGTTCGACCAGAACTGGGAGTCGGAGTTGAACGGCTTTTCGTACTCGCGGAACTTCTGCTGGTTGATCAGGGTGTCGAGCTGGTTCTTGTAGACCTCGTCGTTGACCGCCTCCTCCGGCGACAGGTCGCGCTCAGGGATCGCGTCCACCTGCCGGCGCACGTCCTGCCAATAGGCCAGCCGCCGCGCCTGGCTGGCGGCGTCGACGTTGGCCAGCCGGGACGCGATGCCGGCGCCCCGCGCCTCGCCGGGGAACTCGTTCATCCGCCAGGCCCATTCCTTGATGTAGAGCGCGCGCAGGCGGGCGTCGGCCGGGCCGGGCGCCGGCGCGGCGGTGACGGCCGGCCTCTGAGGACTGGGCGCCGCGACACCTCCACCCGCCAGCATCGCGGCGGCCAGCGCCGCCCCCGCCAACAGCCTCACGCGCATCGCCATCTCCCCGCCCTTTCGAATCTGCGTCATCCCGCCACAAGAGCGGCTGTCCGGACAGGTTTTTCCTGTCGTCGCGCCGCGAATTGCGCTTGTGTCCGCGCTGAACGCCTCGCGCTACCGAGGTCGCCCAGTCGAGGTCACATGTCCGGCAAGCCCCGCCTGAAGAAGAGCGAGACGCTCGAGATCCGCCTGCCCTATCCGACCAAGCTCGCCTTCATGGCCCGCTGCCGCGACGAGGGCCGTTCCGCCAGCGAAGCGCTGCGCGGCTTCATCGAGGGCCATATCGAGCCGCCGCGGGCGGTCCGCCGCAGCCCGCTTCGCCTGGTTTCGGGCCGCCTGGTCGCCGGCGCCTTGGTCGCCGCGGCGGTGGGCGCCATCGCGCTGCCCTCGCTCGCCCGGCCGAACCTGCGCGCGCAGTTCGACCGCCTGGACCTCGCCGGCCATGGCGCCATCAGCCTGGCCGACTTCGCCCGCCTCGACACCAACCACGACGGCAAGGTCAGCTTCGAGGAATTCCGCGCCGCCTACGAGGCCGCCCCGCACCGCTGAGCCGTCTCGGCGTGTCACCGCGCGTGAGCTGAGGCGTCGGCCCGCACCTGGCTCACCACATCCCGGACGGCGGCGATCACCACCTGCGGCTGGTCGAGCTGGATGTAGTGCGAGGCGTTGGGCGCGAACTGGTGGCGGCTGCGGGTGGACCAGGTCGCTTCGTCGTCCTGCATGGCGCGCCATTCGTCGTCCATCTTGCGCCCCTCGGCGGCGCTGAGCCCCATCGCCTTCAACGCCTCTGGCGACGCCGTGGCGGTGCGGGTGAGCACGACCAGCGGCCGGTCCCCCAGCCGCCGGGACTGGCCGGCGATCGCCAAGGTCGCAGGCAAGGCGTCGCTTTCCCGCACCGCTCCGTGGATCGACTGCGGCTGCCAGGCGGAAGCGATCGCCACCATGCTGGGCGGCGCGCTGGCTGGCGCGACGGTTCCCTTGGGCGCGAACAGGCGCACCGCGCCGCTCCAGGCGAGCGCGTCGGCGGCCTTGATCATGCCGGCGTCCTCCGGGACGTCCCGGCCGATGGCGTCGCGCAGCCGCGCGATCTGGTCGGGGTGGGATGCGTCCACGAACACCAGCCCCGCGACCTCGCCGCCATAGAGGCCGGTGTAGGTGAGCAGATAGGGGCCGCCCAGCGAGTGGCCGACCATGACGAAAGGCGGCTTTTCACCGGCCGCGGCGAGCGCGTTGTGCAGATCCCGCGCCTCCCGCCGAACGTCGAAGGGGCCGCTGGCCGGGTCGCTCCACATGATGCCCGCGCGGCTGTAGGCGCAGGCCCGCGTGGTCGCGGCGACCTGCGGCTGCACGCGGGTCCAGCTCAGCGAGCCCAGGGTGTCGAGCCCGGATTCGAAGACCACCACCGGCGTTCCCGTTCCGCGGCAATCGAGCTGGATGCGTCGGCCGCCCCCGACGTCCACCAGCCGGCCGGGCGGCGGGAAGGATCTGGCGGCCGCGGCCCGCGACAGGCCCTCGAACGCAGCGCCGGCCAGCACCGTCAGCACCACGACCCCGACGACGCCCAGGGCGATCCGCCGCAACCACTTTCCCATGATCCTAAACGTCCCCGCGGCCGCCGTTCCGCGCCGGACGGCAAACCGCCGCGATGTTCCGCCGCCCAGCCCCTCGCGTCAAACCGCGCGCGGCCCTACCCCAGGTCGATGACGTCGCGGACCCGGGTGGCGAGCTGTTCGAAGGTGAAGGGTTTCGACAGCAGCTGCACGTCGGCGTCCAGGCGGCCGTGGTGGATGATCGCGTTGCGGGAATAGCCGGTGGTGTACAGCACCTTCAGCCCCGGCCGCACCCGCTGCGCTTCGTCGGCGAGCTCGCGCCCGCTGCGCCCGGGCAGCACCACGTCGGTGAACAAGAGGTCGACCCGCTCCTCGCCCCTCAGGACCTTGAGCGCGGCGTCCGCCTCGCCGGCTTCGATCACCCGGTAGCCCAGCTCCGTCAGGCTCATGACGCTGAAGGCGCGGACATCCACATTGTCCTCGACCACCAGCACCACCTCGCCCTCGCTGCCGGTCGGCAGGGCGGCCTGTTCGACGGCGGCCTTTTCGCCCGGGCCGCGATAGCGCGGGAAGTAGAGCTTCACGGTCGTGCCCTGCCCTTCCTCGCTATAGATCGTCACGTGGCCGCCGGACTGCTTGACGAAGCCATAGACCATGCTGAGGCCCAGGCCCGTGCCCTGTCCCAGTTCCTTGGTGGTGAAGAACGGCTCGAAGACGCGCTGCAGGGATGCCTTGGGGATGCCCTCGCCGGTGTCGGTCACGGCGATGACCACGTACTGCCCGGGGATGACTTCGGAATCGGTCGCCTTGTAGCTCTCGTCCAGCAGGGTGTTCGCCGTCTCCAGGATCAGCTTGCCGCCCTTGGGCATGGCGTCGCGGGCGTTGACCGCCAGGTTGATGATCGCGCTCTCGAGCTGGTTCTGGTCCACCTCGACGGTCCAAAGCCTTGGCGACAGCACGCCCTCCAGCTCCACCTGCTCGCCGAGGGTCCTGTGCAGCAGGTCGGTCATGTTGCGGACCAGCAGGTTGAGGTCGGTGGGCTTGGGTTGCAGCGGCTGCTTGCGCGAAAAGGCCAAGAGCCGCGCGGTCAGGCCGGCGGCGCGCTGGGCGGCGTGCAGCGACATGTCGATGGCGCGGTTGAACCGGACGGTGTCGGAGAGCTTGCTGCGCTGGGCCGTCTCCAGGCCGCCGATAATCACCGTCAGCAGGTTGTTGAAGTCGTGCGCCACCCCGCCGGTGAGCTGGCCCACGGCCTCCATTTTCTGCGACTGGAACAGCGCCTCGCGCGCCTCCTCCAACTGCTTCTGGGCGTCGCGGCGTTCGGTGATGTCGCGGGTGATCTTGGCGAAGCCGACCACCGCTCCGGCCTCATCGCGGATCGCATCGATGATCACGTGCGCCCAGAAGCGGCTGCCATCCTTGCGGACCCGAATGCCCTCGGTTTCCCAGCGGCCGTCCCGCTTGGCGGTGGCCAGGCCCAGGGCCGGAATCCCCGCCGCCTGGTCCTCCTGCGAGTAGAACCGCCCGAAGTGCTCGCCGATGATCTCCTGCGGCGTGTAGCCCTTGATCCTCTGCGCGCCCAGGTTCCAGCTGCTGACCCGCCCGTTGAGGTCGAGCATGTAGATCGCGTAGTCGCTGACGCTCTGCACCAGCAGGCGAAACTGCTCCTCGCTGCGGCGCAAGCTCTCCTCGGCCTTCCGCCGTTCGGTGAGGTCGCGGGTGATCTTGGCGAAGCCGATGAGTTCGCCGCCGTCATCGCGGATGGGATCGATCACCACATAGGCCCAGAAACGCGAGCCGTCCTTGCGCACCCGCCAGCCCTCGTGCTCGAAGCGCCCTTCGGTGACGGCCGCCTTGAGGACCCGCGACGGGAGGCCCGCCTTCACATCCTCTTGCGTGTAGAATTGCGAGAAGTGCCGCCCGACGATCTCGTCGCGCGTATAGCCCTTGAACCGCTCGGCGCCCGGATTCCAGCTGATCACCAGGCCCGTCGGGTCCAACATGTAGATGGCATAGTCGGTGATCGACTCGACCAGCAGCCGATATCGGCGGTCGTCCGTCTCATCGCCGCGCGGGCTGTCGCTGTTCGCCATCTATTCCACAGACATTTCGGCCAGAGCGCGGCGGTCGGCCGGGTTAGTGCGCAGATGGCGTAACAAACGGCAAGCCATGGCGATCCATTGGAGATCGCAGGGGCCCTAGTTGATCCGCCGGAAGAAGCGGCTGGGGTCCAGGCTGAGCCAGGTCCACGGCTTGAACAGGGAGGCGCCTGGCCGCCAGGACCAGCCAATCGCCTCGGCCCGGCCAATCAGGTTGGCAGCCGGCACGAAGCCCACGCCCTCCTCCTGCGGCCAGCGGCTGTCCAGCGAGTTGTCGCGGTTGTCGCCCATGAAGAAATAGGTCCCCTTCGGCACCTCGTAGACGTCGGTGTTGTCGGCGTCGCCGTCCGGCGCCCCGCCGAAGGTCAGGTAGCGCTTGCCGTTGGCGGCCGTCTCATAGACCCGCGTCACCGGCCGCTCCGGCGAGTCGTGGTCAAGGCCGGGCCCGGCGAACTGGCGCACGTTGGGCCGGCCGTTCACATAGACCTCGCCGCGGACGATCTGGATCTTGTCGCCCGGCAGGCCGATCAGCCGCTTGATGTAGATCTCGCCCGGATCGCGCGGCAGGCGAAACACCACCACGTCGCCACGCGCCGGGTCGTGGCCGAACAGGCGGCCTCCATGCGTCGCGGGGATCAGCGGCAGGTTGAACGGCAGCGAGGCGCGGCCCCAGCCATAGGGCCATTTGGAGACCACGATATAGTCCCCGGTCACCAGCCCCGGCTCCATCGAAGACGACGGGATGGTGTGCGGCTCGAACACCAGGATCCGTAGCGCCAGCGCGATCCCGAGGCCCGCGCCCGTCGTGCGCAAGGTGTCCCACACCTCGCGCAGGAAGGCGCTGCGCTTGTCGCCTTGAACACCCAGAGACGCCATCGCCCGCCGCTCTCGTCATCGCGGGCCAGTCGCAGCCTGCGCCTCCGATGTGCAGCGCCGACGCCGCAAGCTCAAGCGGCAAGCTGTCGGGACGCGCCCCCGGCCTGTCCGGACAGGTCGAGACAAGGCGAACCGCCTCCCCTAACCTCGCCCCCTGACGACGGCGGGGACAAGCCGCCGAACCCGAGAGAAACGCCGATGACCGCCTGGACCTACGGCCTTTGGGCCTTCGCCGCTGGGGTGCTGATCCCGGCCATGGCCATCCTGAACGGCGGTCTCGGCCGGGTGCTAGGGTCGCCCGGTTGGGCGGCGGTGATCCTCTTCGCCACCGCGCTGGTCGCCAGTCTGGCGGTCGCCGCCTTCTCCGGCGCGCCCGCGCTCGCCGCGCTCGCCAACGCCCGGCCCGAGCAGTTCGCCGCCGGCCTGATCGTCGCCTTCTATGTGCTGAGCGCCACCTACCTGACCCCGCGCTTCGGCGTCGCTCCGACGATCCTGCTGGTGGTGGTCGCCCAGATTTTCGCCGCCAGCCTGATCGGCCACTTCGGGTGGCTGGGCGCGCCGCGGCAGCCGATCGGCCTGCTGCGTGGTGCGGGCGTCGCCATGATGGTCGGCGGCGTGATCCTCACCCAGCTTCGCCCCTCGCATTGAGGGCGGGCCATCCCCTATGGTGACGCCAGCCAAGGGAGGCTCACCGCCATGACCACACTCGTCACCGTCGCCGACAAGGGCCACGTCCGGACCATCACCCTGAACCGGCCGGAAAAGAAGAACGCGCTCAGCCAGGCCCTGGCCTGGGGCGTGATCGAGGCGGTGGACGCCGCGGCGCTGGACGACAACGTCTGGGTCGTGGCGATCACCGGCTCCGGCGACGCCTTCTGCGCGGGCCTGGACCTGTCGCCGGACGCACAGCCCTACAGCCCGCAGACCCGCCTCACCGCCCAGCTCGACGACATCGGCTGGGTCGGCAACTTCCTGCTGGCCATCCGCAAGCGCTGCGACAAGCCGGTGGTGGGCGGGATCAACGGCGTGGCGGTGGGCGCGGGGCTGGGCCTGGCCATGGCCTGCGACGTGCGCCTGATCGCCCGCTCCGCCCGGCTGATGGCCGGCTACACCCGCATCGGCGGCTCGCCGGACGCCGGCCTCACCGTCACCCTGCCGCAAGCCATGGGCTACGAGAAGGCCATGCGCTTCATGATGGAGAACCGCACCCTGCTGGGCGAGGAGGCGGTGGCCTGGGGCATGGCCGGCGAGGCGGTGGACGACGCGGACTTCGCCGCCCGCCTGGAGGCCTACAGCCAGTCGCTGTGCGACTGGTCGCCGATCACCCTGCGCCTGCTAAAGCGCGGCATGGTCCGCTCCTACGAAAGCTCCGACATGGAGAGCCAGCTCCGCTACGAAGTGGCCAACATCCGCAAGGCCTTCGGCAGCGAAGACGGCCAAGAGGCGCGCCGCGCCTTCCTCGAAAAGCGCAAGCCGGTGTTCCAGGGGCGCTAGGCAAACACCCCCAACGTCGGTGTTGGGTGGGAAGGGAACTTAGGGGCCTCGCCTGATGAGGTTCTGGTAAGGCGTCCCATCCCGCCGAGTTAGGGGCGCCGGGTCGTCGAAGGGCGGGCCGATCATGTCCACGTCGGAATAGTGGCAGAAGCCCGCGCCTGAACGGGTTCCCATGTCCAGGAGCACGGCGTCTTGACCCGACCTGTTTTGAAAATGGTGACCATTAGGGTCCCCGGCTTTAAAGCCGGCGGCGTCACCGGCTTGGAGGGTCTCGTCGCCCGCTTCGGTTACGAGAACCACCTCCCCCGACAACACGTAGGTGAATTCATCGAGATCGGTGTGCCAATGCCGCTGGCTAGACCAAGCACCGGGGGGCAGGGTTATGAGGTTGACGCCTATCTGAGTGAGGTTCGCGGCGTCGCCCAGCCTCTTTCTAATCCTGGTGCGTATCGGAAGGTTGTACGGATCGGGGTAGCGCGAACCGATTTCGGGTTCAATGTGCTCAATGTCGATCCGCTTACTCATCCCTGGCCCCAAGCAGTCCCACAAGGATGCTCTGCGCAGCCGCGGACGCTCGCAAGGGCCGAAGTGGGTCGAAACCGATCCGAGCGTTCGGTCGGCAAACAGGCGCCAAGCTCAGCTTCGGCCCTGCCCCACCAGCTTCGACCGCCGCACGTACCAGTAGGTCCAGACGGTCAGCAGCCCCATGGCGCCGTAGCTGACCGGGCCGCCGATCAGCAGGTAGAGCTTGATCGACAGGGTGTAGACCAGCCCGCAGCAGCCGGCGCAGATCGCCACCAGGCCGAAGCCCCAGACCAGGGTCGCGGTCATCATGATCCGGCGGAATCGGGCGTCCTGCCCCAACGCCTCGATCATCGCGGCCTTTTCCGCCGACTGGCGCCGCGTCACCGCCCGGGCGAGCTGGTAGATCAGGGGCTTGCTGATCGCCGCCGAGCCCAGGAAGGCCAGGCCCACCAGCCCGGCCACCAGGTTCTCGCGCAGTTGCAGCACCTTCACCCCGCCGCCGCCCGCGAAGGCCAGCAGCGAGAGCACGATGCCCGCCAGCACCACGATCGAGAGCGCGTCGAGCTTGCGCGCCCGGATGAACTCCCAGATCGACCAGAGCGTCGGCGGCGCCGAGGCCGCCATCAAGGCCCCGACATCGCCCAGCCGCGCCCGGGTCAGGCTGTAGATCGCGAACGGCAGGCCGAAGTTGACCGCCGCCTCCAGGGCCGCCTTGGCCCCGTGGGCCCGCAACCAGGCGAGCGCCATGGCGCCTTTCGAAGCCTTGCTGCTCACCACGTCAGTTCTCCACGCGCTCGACATTCCAAACCTCCATCGGCGAAAAGCACCTGTCCGGTCATCAGGGAATTCTCTGGGCCCACGCACCAGGCGGCCAGGGCGGCCAACGCCTCGACGCTCGCCGGCCGCGCCGCGCTGAGCGGGGTCCGCCGGTCCATCTCCGCCCGTCCTTCCGGCGTCGACAGGATCCAGGCGGCCGCCGGGGTGTCGACCACGCCAGGCGCGACCACGTTCAAGGGGATGCCCGCCCCGGCCCAGGCCGGCCCCACCGCCAGGCGGCGGCACCAGCGGTTCAGCGCCTGCTTGGCGCTGCCATAGAGCCTCAGCCCAGCCTCGCCTGCGGCCTGGGCGCGCAGCCCCGCGGCCACCGCATCCGCTTCGTCCAGGCTGAGGCAGGCCTCGACGACGCCAGCCTCCACCGGCCCCAGCGAACTGACCGAGGACACCGCCAGCGCGCGGGGCGCATCGCTCATCGCCAGCAGGGGCCTAAGCCCCTCCAGCGTCGCCACCGCTCCGAAGAAGTTGAGCGCGAGCATCGTCTCGACCGATCCGCCGCCGGCGTTGGCGACGACGCCGTCCAGACGCCCGCCGCAGAGCCGCGCGACGCCCTCGACCAGGGCCGCCCGCCCCTGCGCCGTCGCCAGGTCGGCAGCCACGTCGCCGTCGGTCAGGTCGCAGGCGATCACCCGTCCGCCCCGCGCCCTAAGCCAGGCCGCCGTCGCCGCGCCGATGCCGGACGCCGCGCCGGTCACCGCATAGGTCCGGCCCTCGTGGATCCGCTCGCCGCCTGGCATTCCCGCATCTTTCCTTTCCGTACCGAACCGTTCGGTACGGCTTGATACGCCGACGCAGTCCTGTATGCAAGGAACTTGAATGGCGGGAGGCAAACCATGAGCGGCGCGGCCCGAAACCAGAGCTCGGCCAAGGACGAGCGGCGCCGGGAAATCCTCGATGCCGCCTTCGCTGAGTTCACCGCCAAGGGCTATGCCGGCGCCAGCATGGCGGCCATCGCCCGGCGCGCCCAAGCCTCGAAAGAGACCCTCTACGCCTGGTTCGAGAACAAGGAGACGCTGTTCAACACGGTCTTCGAATCCCGCTTGGCCGGCATGGTCAGCCGGATCAGCACGGTTGCGGCGCGCGACCCCTCGCCCGCCGTGGTCCTGCCAGTGGTGGCCGAGGACATCATCCGCTTCGCGCTCGCCATCGCGCCGCTGAGCGACGCCATGCGGATCGGCGAACCCAATGAGAAGGCGCGCCGCCTGGTCGGCCAGACCATCGCCGAGGAGCGCGGCCGTTTCGTCGACTACCTGCTGCGCTGCCGTGACCAGGGCCTGATCGCCTTCAACGACGATCCCTTCGAGTTGGTCTCGCTGTTCGTGGCCATGGCCGAGGGCGAATGGACCCTGCGGCTGGCCATCGGCCTGCTGGACGAGATCACCGACCAGATGATCGCCGAGCACGCCCGCCGGGTGACCCGCATCTTCCTGAAGGGCGTCGCGCCCTAGGCGTATTTCGACCCCCCGGATCGGCCGTCGGGGCGTGACAAAACGCTGCTCGCTTACGGCGTGACTTTCCGCCCACAGACGGCCAAGGTAGGCGGCAGAGGTTTCGAATGCCGCGACAAATCCAACCCTCGTCGCCCCACAAGCTGGACGTCGCCATCGGGCAACGGATTCGCCAGCGGCGGCGCGCGCTCGGCCTGCCGCAGACCGCGCTCGCCGAGACAGTCGGCGTCACCTTCCAGCAGATCCAGAAGTACGAGCGCGGCGCGAACCGCATCTCGTTCTCACGGCTGGTGGAGATCGCCGCCGCCCTCAAATGCCAGCTCGCCGACCTGACCGACGGCCTGGACGCCGCCGCGCCGCCCAGTGACCTCGCCTACCTCAACGAGCTGCTGGCCCATCCAGGCGCCCTCGACATGCTCGAAGCCTATGTCGCGCTGCCCGATCCCGGCCTGCGCCGCGCGGTGCTGCAGCACGCCCGGACGCTGGCCGGCGCCTCGAAAGGCCCGGCGTTGTCGATGGGGGCGAAGACGCGGTGAGCCTCTTCGACGAGGTCGAGCAGTTCGTCAAATCCGCCAATCGCGCGACCCGGATGGGCGAACTGGAGGAGCTGCTCACCGACGCCGTCGAGGCGTTCGGCTTCGACCACGTGGCCCTGGTGCAGCACGTCAACCTGTCGGCGCCGGACGCCGCGGCCCAGGCCCTGCAGTTCGTCAACTACCCCGACGCCTGGCGCGCCCTGATGCGCAGCCGAGGCTACCTGGGCGACGATCCGGTGCTCGCCGCCTGCCAGAAATCCGCCGCCGCCTTCCTGTGGTCGGAGGTGCCGCGCATCATCAAGCTCAATGCCCGCCAGGAGGAGATCCTCGGCGCCGCCAACGCCTGCGGCATGGGCGAGGGCTTCACTGTGCCGATCAATGTGCCGGGCGAGTTCCTGGGCTCCTGCTCCTTCGCCATGCGCGCCGGCCGCACCGTGCAGCGCGAGCGCCTGCCGGCCGCGCAATATGTCGGCTGCTTCGCCTTCGAGGCGGTCCGCCGTATCCGCCTGGCGGAGAGCGCGCAGCGCGAGGCGCGTCCCACCCTCACCGGCCGGCAGTTCGACTGCCTGGTGCTCGCCGCCCAGGGCCGCAGCGACTGGCACATCGCCCAACTGCTCGGCATCTCCCAGGAGACCGTGCATCAGCACATGGAGGCGGCCAAGCGCCGCTACCAGGTCGCCTCGCGCACCCAACTCGTGGTGCGCGCCCTGTTCGACAGTCAGATCACCTTCGCCGACGTGCTCGGCCCCGCGGCGGCGGCGGACCGGAAACCCAGGGCCGCATCCCCCGATTAGGGGAGTGGCGAGCGCGGCGGCGCGGCCCCCATCCTGCCTCCTGACGGAGGTGGGGACATGATTCAACTGATCGCCGAGGCCGACAGGCCGGTGTTCGAGCGCGAGCTCGCCGAGATGTTCCGCGAGCGCAAGCGCGTCTTCGTGGATCGCCTGCGCTGGGAAGTGCCGGTCGTCGACGGCGAGTTCGAGATCGACCAGTTCGACACCGAAGCCGCGGTCTACTTGCTGGCGCTGGACCGCGACGGGACCCAGTTGGGCTCTGTCCGCCTGCTGCCCTCGACCCGGCCGACGCTGTTGTCGCAGGTCTTCCCACACCTCTGCGAACGCGGCGTGCCACAGGGCGAGGACGTCTGGGAGATCACCCGCATCTGCACCGCGGCCGGCGTGGAAAATCCCCTGTTGGTTCGCCAGCGCCTGATGATCGGCATGATCGAGTTCGCGCTGTTGAACGGCATCCGGCGCTACACCCTGGTCGCCCACCTGCCCTATCTGTCGCGGCTGCTGGCGATCGGCTGGGACTGCGAGCCGCTCGGCCTGCCGCAGCCGCATCAGGACCTGATGGTCGGCGCGCTCGCCGTCAACATCACGCCTGAGACCCTGATGCTCCTGCGCCAGCGCGCCGGCCAGCATGGGCCCATCCTGCGGTGGGAGGTGCGGGATGCGGCCTGATCTGGCGCAAACCCTCGCCGGGGGCCTGGGCGAGGACTTGAGCCAAGCGGCCGAAACCTGCCTCGTCCGCCTGCGGCGCGAGGGCTACTGCATCCTGCGCAACGCGATCGGCGAACATGAGGTCGCCGGCCTCTCCGCCGACCTCGCCGAGCGGTTCGAGCGCACGCCCTTCTGCGACGGCGACTTCTACGGCGCCCGCACCAAACGCTTCGGCGGCGTCCTGAAACGCTCGACCCACGCCGAGGCTTTCGTCCGCCACCCGCTGATCCTGGAGGTCGTTCAGGCGGTGCTGGGATCCTATTGCGACCGCTTCCAGCTCAACCTCACCCAGGCCCTGCAGATCCACCCCGGCCAGGGCGAGCAGCGGCCGCACCGCGATCAGGACATGTGGGGCGGGCCCAAGGGCGAGATGGAATACCTGGTCAATGTCATGTGGCCGTTCAGCCCCTATCGGCGGGAGAACGGCGCGACCGTGGTCTATCCCTACAGCCACAACACCGGCGGCGGGATCGAGGCCCTGCCGGTCCATGCGGAGATGCGGCCAGGCGACGTGCTCCTGTTCCTGGGCTCGACCCTGCACGGCGGCGGCGCCAATTCCACGGACCTGCCGCGCACCGGCATGATCGTCAGCTACAGCCTGGGCTGGCTGAAGCCCTACGAGAACCAGTGGCTGGTCTATCCGCCGGAAGTCGCGCGAGGCTTTTCGCCGGAGCTCGCCCGCCTGGTGGGCTACCAGCAGCACCGGCCCAACCTCGGCAACTACGAGGGCCGCTGCCCGTCCATCCTGCTGACCGGCGAGCCCGCGGACTTCCTGGGCGCGGTGGACGAACTCCTGCCCCGCCAGCTCGAAGCGATCCGGGCGCGCCGCGCCGCCGAAGCCGCAGCGGCAGCCGCGGAGGGCGTCTGATGCGGCCCGGCGAACCCACCCGCGCGCCAGACCTGGTCGAGGACGCCGTCGGCCGCCTGCACGAGGCGATGGCCATCCTCGACGCCATCGACGAAGCCGACATGCTGGGCGAGCTGCCGGCCGACCCGGCGGCGCGGCGCGATCATCAGCGGGCGGTCTCGCTGCTCACCATCCTGCGGCGGGAGCTGGCCGGGGTGCGCCGCGACCTGCAGGCCGCCGGCCAGATCGAAGAGGCGTTGGCCGCGATCCGCGTCCGCGAAGACCCGCCGGCCTGAGCAGCGCCAGGTTGAGCGATCGTGGACCCTAGTCGTCGCAGCTCAGCCGGTAGCCGATGCCCGGTTCGGTCATCAGCAGTTCGGGGCTCGACGGGTCGCGCTCCAGCTTCTGACGCAGCTGGGCCATCAGCACGCGCACGAACTGCGCGTCGGCGTTGGTGTCGGTGCCCCAGACGGCGGTGATGATCTGGCGATGGGTGACCACCTGGCCGGCGTGCCCCGCCAGGATGCGCAGCAGCTGGTACTCCCGCGGCGTCAGGCGCACCTCCTCGCCCTGGATCATCACGCGGCGCGCCGGGAAGTTGATCTCCAGCCCACCGAACTGGAACCGCGGCTGGGCGGAGAACCGCCGCTCGCGCCCGCGCATCACCGCGCGGATCCGCGCCAGCAGCTCGCCCACCCCCACCGGCTTGTTGACGAAGTCGTCGGCGCCCAGGTCCAGGGCGGCGATCTTCTCGGTCTCGAGGTCGCGGGCCGAGAGCACGATGATCGGAGCGTCCGACCATTCGCGGATGCGCTGGATCACCTCCTTGCCGTCCATGTCCGGCAGGCCGAGGTCGAGGATCACCACCTCACTGGGCTCGCTGGCCAGCGTCGCCAACGCCCCTTCGCCATTCTCGGCGGCCGAGACGGTGAAGCCGGCGGCGGCCAGCGCCGGCGTCAGGGCGCGCACGATCTGCGGCTCATCGTCGACGATCAGCAGCCGACCCAGGTTCAAGCTCATTCCGGATTGCCCCTCTAGACCCGTGTCACGCCCGCGCCGCCGGCAGCACCAGCGACATCACCATTCCGCTGGGCGCATCGGTGCGCAAAGCCGCGCTTACCTGCCCGCCCATTCCCTGCATGACACCGCGGACGATGGACAGCCCCAGTCCGGTGCCCGGAAGCCGCTTGGCCGCGGCGCCGCGGTAGAACTTCTCGAACAGCCTGGAGAGTTCGGCCTCGGGCACGCCAGGCCCCTCGTCAGCGACCTGCACCACCACCTGGCCGCCGCGTGGGAAGCTGGTCAGCGAGATGGTCGCCCCGTCTGGGCTGTAGCGCACGGCGTTCTCCAGCACATTGGCCAGCGCCACCTCGAACAGCACCGGATCGCCCATCGCGACGCCCGCGCCTTCGCCCAGCTCGCATGCGATCCGCCGCTTGCCGCGCAGCCGCTCGAAGCGCTTGCGCGTCCGGTCGATCACCTCGGCCAGGTCGAAAGCGGCGCTATTGGTGTCCAGCGCCCCGCTTTCCAACCGGGTCATGTTCAGCAGGTTGGTGACGAAGGCGTTCAGCCGCTCGGCCTCCTCCTGGATCGTCGCGGTGAGATCGTGGCGGGTCTTGGCGTCGAACTTGTCGCCGAACTCCTGCAGCGAGGTGGCCGAGGCCAGCACCGCGGCGAGCGGCGTGCGCAGGTCGTGGCTGATCGACGACAGCAGGGCGTTGCGCAGGTCCTCGGTGCGCGCGCGGGCCTCGGCGTCGGCCTTGGCCACCGTCAGCCCGGCCCGGGTGGTGGCCGCGGCCCCAGCGTCGGCCAGGATCTGCAGCAGATTCTCCTCCTCCGGCTCCGGCGGCGGTTCGGCCCGCCAGCCGGCCACCGCCCCGCCGGCCAGATAGCGCACCCGCCAGCCCGCCGCCTCGATGGTGCGCGGCGCCGCGCCGTGCTCCAGCGCCAGCGCCCGGGCCGCCGACAGCACCATGGGCGTGGGCGCCTCGCCGCCGGCCGAGCAGATCACCTCCTCGTCCAGCACGAAGGCCTGGCCCCGCGCCGCCGCCGCCAGGTGGTCGGCCAGCCGCGTGCGGATCAGGGCCGGGTCGTCGGAGGCGGCGAACTCCCGGGTGCCCTCGAACAGCACCGCCGTCGCCAGCGCCCGCGCCTCGGCGCGCTTGGCTTCGTCACGCACCCGGCCGGTCAGGTTGCCCATGAGCAGGGCCACCGTCGGGAAGGTCAGCAGCACCAGCACGTCCTCCGGCCGGTAGACCCCCAGGCTGAAGCTCGTGTTGGCGATGTAGAAATTGTAGATCAGGAACGAGCCGAAGGCCGCCAGGTAGCCCGGTCCCGACCCCACCAGGTAGGACGTCACCAAGACGCCCACCAGATAGGCGCCGGCCACCCGGTTCGAGCCTGTCACCCGGTCCAGCACCGCCGCCCCGACCGTCGACACCGCCACCAGCATCACCGCCACGGCGTAGCGGCCCGGCGTGCTCAGTCGGCTGATCCAGGCAGGCGGCGATGGGAAACGGCGGGACAAGGCGGGCTCACGAAGGGGGACCGCGCCCATTCGGGGGCAATCGACGGCTCTGGCAAGGCCAGACTGCGCCAGGGCGCCGGCCGCGCCAACTATGCGGACCTTATGAGAGGGCCCGACGCCGCGTCAGATTTCGGCTTCCCACGCCCTGAATTCCGGCTGTTCCAGCAGGCGCGCGGCATATTGCGCGGCCGGCCCCGTATCGCCGAAGTCGGAGAGCTGCACCCCGTAGGTGCGGAACCGCGTGGCCACCGGCGTATACATCGCCTCGGCGATGCCCCAGTCGGCGCCGCCCAGCCAGGGACCGCCAAAGCGCGCCAGCAGGGCGTTCCACAGGGCCACGATGCGGCGGATGTCCTTGTGCGTCGCCTCCGACAGCTCCGCGACCTTGGGCGCCGCCGCCAGGTCCATCGGACACTCTCCGCGCAAGGAGGCGAAGCCGGAATGCATCTCCGCCGCCGCCGCCCGCGCCTGGGCCCGCGCCACCGGGTCCGTCGGCCACAGCCCAGCCTTGGGGAATTTCTCCGCCAGGTACTCGCAGATCGCCAGCGAATCCCCGATCGCCACCTCCCCGTCCTTGAGGAAGGGCACCAGCCCGCTTGGCGACCGCGCCAGGATCGCCGCCTCGCTGGCCCCATCGGCCTGGCGCAGCGGGATCAGCGTCTCGTCGAAGGTCGCGCCCGCCTTCTTCAGCACCAGCCACGGCCGCATCGACCAGCTCGACCACGCCTTAGTGCCGATCACCAGTTCCATTCAGGACTCCTCACGCCAGATCGCCGTTGCCTGGCGGATAACGCCGACCTCGCCGGAAGGATACACCTCCAGGCGATTAGGCCGTCGCGAGGCGGGAATCTCGCGGAAAATCCGCAAAAAGCGCGTGGAAGAATTGACTCCCGGCAAGGCTCGTCCACAAGCCGGCGGCATGATCCCCCGCTACGCCCGCAAGGAAGCCGCCGCGATCTGGAGTCCCCAGACGCGCTTTTCGATCATGTTCGAGATCGAGGCCTACGCGGCCGACGCCATGGCCGACCTGGGGGTGATCCCCAAGGAGGCCGCCCTGGTCATCTGGGAAAAGGGCAAGGACGTCGTCTGGGACGCCGACCGCATCGACGAGATCGAGCGCGAGGTGAAGCACGACGTCATCGCCTTCCTGACCCACGTCACCGAGATCGTCGGCCCCGAGGCGCGCTTCCTGCACCAGGGGATGACGAGTTCGGACGTAAACGACACGGCGCTGGCCGTGCAGCTTAGCCGCGCCACCGACTTGCTGATCGAGGACGTCGACCTGGTGCTGGCCGCGCTGAAACGCCGCGCCTACGAGCACCGCCTGACTCCCACGGTCGGGCGCAGCCACGGCATTCACGCCGAACCCACCACCTTTGGCCTCAAGCTCGCCGGCCACTACGCCGAGTTCGTCCGCGCCAAGGAGCGGCTGGCCATGGCGAAGTTCGAGATCGCCACCTGCGCGATCAGCGGCGCCGTCGGCACCTTCGCCAACGTCGATCCCCAGGTGGAGGACTACGTCGCCGAAAAGCTCGGCCTCGCCGTCGAGCCGGTCTCCACCCAGGTGATCCCCCGCGACCGGCACGCGGCCTATTTCGCGGCGCTGGGCGTCGTCGCCTCCTCCATCGAGCGCCTGGCCACCGAGATCCGCCACCTGCAGCGCACCGAGGTGCTGGAGGCGGAGGAGCCGTTCGAGGTCGGCCAGAAGGGCTCCTCGGCCATGCCGCACAAAAGGAACCCGATCCTGACCGAGAACCTCACGGGCCTCGCCCGCCTGGTGCGCTCCGCTGTCGTGCCGGCCATGGAGAACGTCACCCTCTGGCACGAGCGCGACATCAGCCACTCCTCCGTCGAGCGCGGCATCGCGCCGGACGCCACCGTGCACCTGGACTTCGCGCTGCGGCGCCTGGCCAGCGTCATGGAGCGCCTAGTGATCTATCCGGAGAACATGGCCAGGAACCTCGACCGCCTGGGGGGCCTGGTGCACTCGCAGCGGGTGCTGCTGGCGCTCACCCAGAAGGGCATGTCGCGGGAGGCCTCCTATGCGGCGGTGCAGCGCAACGCCATGCGGGTCTGGCGCGGCGAGGGCAATTTCCTGGATTTCCTGAAGGCCGACCCGGACGTGACGCTCTCCGACGCCGAACTCGGCGAGCTCTTCGACCTGGGCTACCACTTCAAGAACGTCGACCGCGTCTTCGCCCGCGTGTTCGGCGACGAAGCCAACACCGCCGCGGCCAAGGCGGCGGCGCAGTAGAAATACGTCTCCTCCCGTTGCGGGTGGAGGGCTAAATTCCTGAGGACCTAGATAAAAGACCCGGACGGACCGAGGTCTATTTCCCTTCGCGGACGCCTTCGCGCGCCTGGGCCAGCAATTCGGCCATCTTCATGCGCACTTCGCCCTCGGAGATCTGCACGCCCGCGCCCTTCAGGTCCTCGAAGACCTTGCGCAGGACGTCGTCTTCGCCCGGCTGTTCGAAATCGGACTTCACCACGGCTTGCGCGTATTCGGCGACGTGCTTTTCGGTCAGGCCCATCAGGCCAGCCGCCCACTCGCCCAGCGCGCGGTTACGGCGGGCGGAGGCCTTGAATTCCTGCTCTTGATCGAGCGCGAAACGCTTCTCGAAGCCACGTTCACGGTCGTCAAAGGTCGTCATGTGGTCCCCGAAAGAGCATCGCGGAAAAGCGGCGCAACGGGCGACCACATATCCCGCCCGGCCCCCCGTCGCAATCGAAAGGCGGGGCGCCCCAAGACGTTTCGGCGAGGTTTGCGCCCATGGCCCGCATCCGCTAATTTTACACCGCCTCATATTGAAGCGAGACGCCTTGAGTCGGATCCGCGCGCGAGGGATGAGCCACGCGCGCCTTTCGCTGTCCCGACCGGCTAAGCCCTCGCCCACGGAGAAGGCACGACGATGACCCGCCGTAAAAAGGTCTACGAGGGCAAGGCGAAGATCCTCTACGAAGGTCCCGAGCCCGGCACCCTGATCCAGTACTTCAAGGACGACACCAGCGCCTTCGACGCCACCAAGAAGGCCGTGCTTGAGGGAAAGGGCGTCATCAACAACCGGATCAGCGAGCACATCATGACCAAGCTCGCCTCGATCGGGGTGCAAAACCACTTCATCCGGCGGCTGAACCTGCGCGAGCAGTTGATCCGCGAGGTGGAGATCGTCCCGCTGTCGGTGATCTGCCGCAACGTCGCGGCCGGCTCGCTGTCGACGCGCCTGGGCCTGCCCGAGGGCCAGGCCCTGCCGCGCTCGATCATCGAATTCTGCCTGAAGGACGACAAGCTGCACGACCCCCTGGTGTCGGAAGAGCACATCACCGCCTTCAACTGGGCCTCTACCCAGGAGATCGACGACATCATGGCGCTGACGCTTCGGGTCAACGACTTCCTCACCGGGATGTTCGGCGCGGTCGGCATCACGCTGGTGGACTTCAAGGTGGAGTTCGGCCGGGTGTGGGAGAACGACTTCCCCCGCATCATCCTGGCCGACGAGATCAGCCCCGATAGCTGTCGGCTGTGGGATTCCACCACCCACGAGAAGCTGGACAAGGACCGCTTCCGCCGCGATCTGGGCAATGTCATCGAAAGCTACACCGAGGTGGCGCGCCGCCTCGGGATCATGAAGGAGATGCCGACGGTGATCCAAGGGGGTCTGCACTAGTGCCAAAAGCCACCATGTTTGCGGTCAGCACGACGACCGCGGAAAAAGCTCGGCAACGGGGCGGCGAATGAAGGCTGTCGTTCATGTGTTCCTGAAGCCCGGCGTCCTGGATGTGCAGGGCAAGGCGGTCGAGCAGGCCCTGCACGGCCTGGGCTGGGGCGGCGTCAGCGGGGTGCGCGTCGGCCGCACCCTGGAATTCGACCTCGCCGCCGAGGACGCGGCGACCGCCGAGGCCGAGGTCAAGGCCATGTGCGACAAGCTGCTCGCCAACACGGTGATCGAAAGCTACCGCGTGGAGGTGGCGTGAGGCGGGTCGCCGCCCTCGCCCTCCTCCTCACGCTCCCCCTCTGCGCCTGCGCGCCGAAGCCCGAGGCCGCCGCGCCGGCGGCCTTGGCGCTCGATTGCTCCATGCCCTTCGCGGCCCAGACGGCGAAGCTGACTGCCCAGCCGCATCTCGTGCCCGCGCCACATGCGCCTGGCGAGCCCTACGCCTACTATTCCACCGAGGACGGCCATGCGTCCTATCTGATCACCCTGAAGGGCGCGCCGGGCTACCCGGCGATCCTGATGCAGCAGGCCAGCGGCGGGCAGGTGACGACCACCGGCTGTCCGTATGGCGATCCGAAGGGCTACAAGCAGCTCGTGGCCTATCTCGACAGCTTGAAGACCTGGACCCGGCGATGAGCGGCGTCCATCTCACCCGATGTCCCGCTTCCGATCCTCGCGACCCTGCCTCTATGAGAGTTCTCCCATGAAAGCCGCCGTCATTGTCTTCCCCGGCTCCAACTGCGACCGCGATTGCAAGGTGGCGATCGAGCGCTCGACCGGCGCGCAGGTGGACATGGTCTGGCACGCCGAGACCGCCCTGCCGGACGGCGTCGACCTCATCGTCCTGCCGGGCGGCTTCGCCTATGGCGACTACCTGCGCTGCGGGGCCATGGCGGCGCTCTCGCCGGTGATGAGCGAGGTCAGGGCCGCCGCCGAGCGCGGCGTCGCCACCGTCGGCGTCTGCAACGGCTTCCAGGTGCTCTGCGAGGCGCGGATGCTGCCGGGCGCCCTGCTGCGCAACGCCCGGCTGAAATACGTCTGCAAGGCCGTCGAGCTGGAGGTCACCAACGCCCAGACCCGCTTCACCGCGGGCTACGCAGGCCGCCGCCAGGTGCAGATGACCATCGGCAACGGCGAGGGCAACTTCTTCGCCGACGAGCCGACGCTGGACCGGCTGGAAGGCGAGGGTCAGGTGGTGTTCCGCTACCTCGAAAATCCCAACGGTTCGGCCCGCGGCATCGCCGGCATCGTCAACGCGCGGGGCAACGTGCTGGGCCTGATGCCGCACCCCGACCGCGCCTTCGAGGCCGAACTCGGCTCCGCCGATGGCGCCATCCTGTTCCAGAGCGCGCTCGCGAGCGCCTGAGAGACCATGCCCATGACCCTGAAGACCTTCGCGCTCAGCGCCATCGTCGCCATTGCGCTGGCCGCGCCGACCTGGGCCCAGACCCCGCCGATGACGCCCGACATCCCGGCCAAGTTCGAGGCGCCCACCGCGCACAACGACTGGATCAAGCGTACGGTGATGATCCCCATGCGCGACGGGGTGAAGCTCTACACCGTCATCGTCATGAAGAAGGGGACCCACGACGGGCCGATCCTTTTGACCCGCACGCCCTACAACGCCAAGAAGCGGGCCGAGCGCTTCGACTCCCCGCACATCGACGCCGAACTGGCCCAGATGGACGAGCCCTTCGTCGAGGACGGCTACATCCGCGTCTACCAGGATATCCGAGGCAAATGGGGCTCCGAGGGCGACTACGTCGTCACCCGCCCGCTGATCGGACCGCTGAACCACACCAAGGTCGACCACACCACCGACACCTGGGACACCATCGACTGGCTGGTGAAGAACACGCCGGAGAGCAACGGGCGCGTCGGCATGATCGGCTCGTCCTACGACGGCTTCACCACGGTGATGGGCCTGATCAATCCGCATCCGGCGCTGAAGGCCGCCGCGCCGGAAAGCGCCATGATCGACGGCTGGATGGGCGACGACTGGTTCCACTACGGCGCCTTCCGCCAGAAGAACCTGGACTACTTCACCGCCCAGATGAGCGCCCGCGGCGCCGGCCAGGAGATCCCCCGCGAGGCCTTCGACGACTACACCAACTTCCTGCGCGGCGGCTCGGCGGGCGACTACGCCAGGGCCGCCGGCCTCGACCAGATCCCGTTCTACAACAAGGTCACCGAGCATCCGGCCTATGACGAATTCTGGTCCGAGCAGGCGCTGGACAAGACGCTGGCCGCCCAGCCCCTGAAGGTGCCCACCATGTGGATCGGCGCGCTGTGGGACCAGGAAGACATGTGGGGAACCATCCACGCCTACCTGGCCACCGAGCCGAAGGACACCAACAACGACATGAACTACCTGGTGCTGGGGCCCTGGCGGCATTCCGGCGTCAACTACGAGCAGCGCCAGCTCAACGCCATCAAGCTGCCCGGCGACACGGCCACCGAATTCCGGCTGAAGGTGCTGAAGCCCTTTCTCGACGAGCACCTGAAGACCAATGGCCAGAAGGCCAACACCCCGCCGGTGTTCATCTTCGAGAGCGGGACGATGGCGTGGAAGAAGCTGGCGAAATGGCCGCTCTCCTGCGAGACCGGCTGCGCCGGCAAGATGAAGCCGCTCTATCTGGAGCCGCATCAGGGCCTGGGCTTCGAGGCGCCGGCCGCCGCAGCCAGCGCGGCCTACGACGAATATGTCTCCGACCCGGCCAAGCCGGTGCCCTACGTCCATCGCCCGGTGCGCTACGACGATCCGCCCCAGTGGCAGTACTGGCTGACCACCGACCAGCGCCACGTGGACGGACGCCCCGACGTGCTGACCTATACGAGCGCGCCCCTGACCGCGCCCTTGCAGATCTCCGGCGCCCCGATCGTCAACCTGTTCGCCTCCACCAGCGGGACCGATTCCGACTGGGTGGTGAAGCTGATCGATGTCTATCCCGACACCGTGCCCAGCCAGGTCGAGCTTGGCGGCTATGAATTGCCGATCGCCATGGACATCTTCCGCGGCCGCTACCGCGAGAGTTTCGCCACGGCGAAACCGATCCCCGCCGACACGGTGGAGAAATACCGGTTCGTCCTGCCGACCGCCAACCATGTGTTCCTGCCGGGCCACCGGATCATGGTGCAGGTGCAGTCGAGCTGGTTCCCGCTCTACGACCGCAACCCGCAGACCTTCGTGCCCAACATCTTCTTTGCGAAGCCTGCGGACTATGTGAAGGCCACCCAGCGGGTTTTCCACGCCGGAACACAGGCGACGAACATCGAGCTGCCGGTCGTCGAGATGCATTGATCCGTATTATGGGATCAGTATGTTGCGCCCGCGCCGCGTCGCGGTTTGGCAACAATACGAAATGCTGGCGCCGCGTTTCGGAAAGACGATCGTGCCATAGGCCGTCCCCGAAGCGATGAAATTTGCTTGATCCTCCCACCGACCCGCGACGGGTTGCCCTCTGAATCAGGTGTTGCGGGTGCGTACCCAGACGAAGTTCCATCAATGGTCCGTGCTTGCGCTGCTGCTCCTGCTCGCGGCGTGCGGGGCGAAAGACACCAAGAAGCCGACGCGCACCCCTGAGGTCGGCTACGTGGTCATGAGCAGCCAGACGGTGCCGCTGGAGATCGTGCTGGCCGGGCGGACCACCGCGTACGAGACCTCCGAGGTGCGGCCGCAGGTCGCCGGGGTGATCAAGGCGCGGCGCTTCGTCGAAGGCAGCATCGTCAAGAAGGGCCAGACCCTCTACGAGATCGATCCCAGCCTTTATCGCGCCGCCGTGGCTCAGGCCCAGGCGAACCTGGCCAACGCCGAGGCGACCCGCGCCGCCGCCGTCGCCAAGGCCGCCCGCTACAAGCCGCTGGCCGACATCGAGGCGGTCGCCAAGCAGGACTACACCGACGCCAAGGCCGCCGCCGACGAGGCCACCGCCCAGGTGGCGCAGAACGAGGCGGCGCTGAACACCGCCAAGATCAACCTGCAGTTCACCACCGTCCCGGCCCCGATCAGCGGCCGCATCGGCCGCTCCATCGCCACCACCGGCGCCCTGGTGACCGTGGGCCAGACCGACGCGCTCACTTCCATCCAGCGCCTCGACCCGATCTTCGTGGACATCCAGCAGTCCAGCGCCGACCTGGTGGCCCTGCGCCGCCAGCTTTCCGCGGGTGGAGTCACGCCCTCGTCAGCCGCCGTCACCCTGACCCTGGAAGACGGCAGCCAGTACGCGACGCCCGGCCGCGTGGAGTTCGCCGAGCCGGTGGTCGACCAGAACACCGGCACCGTCACCCTGCGCGCCACCTTCCCCAATCCCACCGGCCTCTTGCTGCCCGGCATGTACGTCCGCGCCCATCTCTCGCAGGTGACGGCGCACAACGCGATCCTGGTGCCGCAGCAGGGCGTGTCGCGCGACCCGCGGGGCGACGCGACCGTCTACCTGGTCGGTCCTGGCAACAAGGCGGTGCTGCGGACCATCACCGCCACCACCACCGTCGGCGACAAGTGGCTGGTGACCAGCGGACTGGCGGCCGGCGACAAGGTGATCACCGAAGGGCTGAACTACGTGAAGCCGGGCCAGCCGGTGCGGCCGGTGCCCGCCGGATCGCCGCCGCAGCAGCAACAACCACAGGGCGCTCAGGGAGGGCGCGGCGGTTCCGGCGCCGCCGCCAAGCCCGGTTACTGAGTCCACATGATTTCCCGCATTTTCATCGACCGACCGGTCTTCGCCTGGGTGATCGCGATCGTGATCATGCTGGCGGGCCTGGGCTCCATCCGGGCCCTGTCGGTCGAGCAGTATCCCGACATCGCCCCGCCGCAGGTCAATATCCGCGCCACCTATCCCGGCGCCTCCGCCGACGTGGTCGAAAACAGCGTCACCCAGATCGTCGAGCAGCAGCTCACCGGTCTCGATGGCCTGCTCTATTTCCAGTCGACCTCGAACGCCGCCGGGCAGGTGCAGATCACCGTCACCTTCGAGAAGGGCACCAATCCCGACATCGCCCAGGTGCAGGTGCAGAACAAGGTGCAGGCCGCCTTGCCCCGCCTTCCGCTGGAGGTGCAGCAGCAGGGCCTGGTGGTCACCAAGTCCAACCCCGACTTCCTGATGATCGCCTCGATCTATGACGAGAGCGATCGCCGGTCGAGCGCCGACGTCTCCGACTATCTGGTCTCCAACCTGCAGGAGCCGATCGGGCGGATTTCCGGGGTCGGCGACATCAATGTGTTCGGCGCCCAGTACGCCATGCGCATCTGGCTGGACCCCTTCAAGCTCGCCAGCTTCAACCTGCAGCCGGGCGACGTCATCAATGCCCTGAACGCCCAGAACACCCAGGTCGCCGCCGGCCAGATCGGCGGCCAGCCCTCGCCCGACGCCCAGATGCTCAATGCGACGGTCACCGCGCGCTCGCGCCTGACCAACGTCGATCAGTTCAACGCGGTCATCGTCAAGACCCAGACCGACGGCTCCAAGGTGCTGTTGAAGGACGTCGCGCGCGTCGAGCTGGGCAGCGAGAGCTACACCACCATCAGCCGCCTGAACGGCCACCCCGCCTCCGGCATCGCGGTGGAGCTGGCGCCGGGCGCCGATGCGCTGAAGACCGCCGAGCTGGTGCGCGCCGAGATCCTGAAGCAGTCGAAGTCCTTCCCGCCCGGCTTCAAATACGCCTTCCCCAACGACAGCACCGACTTCATCAAGCTGTCGGTCCGCGAGGTGGTCCAGACGCTCATCGAGGCCATCTTCCTGGTGGTCATCGTGATGTTCCTGTTCCTGCAGAGCTGGAGGGCGACGCTGATCCCGGCGATCGCCGTGCCCGTGGTCTTGCTGGGCACCTTCGGCATCCTCGCCATCGCCGGCTTCAGCATCAATGTGCTGACCCTGTTCGGCCTGGTGCTCTCCATCGGCCTGCTGGTCGACGACGCCATCGTGGTGGTCGAAAACGTCGAGCGGGTGATGGCCGAGGAGCCGGACATCACGCCCCGGGAAGCCACCATCAAATCCATGGACCAGGTCCAGACGGCGCTGATCGCCATCGCCATGGTGCTGTCGGCGGTGTTCCTGCCCATGGCCTTCTTCGGCGGCTCGGTGGGGGTGATCTACCGGCAGTTCTCGATCACCATCGTCTCCTCGATGATCCTGTCGGTGGTGGTCGCCCTGGTGCTGTCGCCGGCGCTGGCCGCCACCCTGTTGAAGCGCGCGCCGCCCGGCCAGCATGGCGCGGACTTCGTAGACCGGTTCCTCGGCCGCTATGGCGAGAGATTCAACGCCTGGTTCAATCGCACCGCCGACCGCTATCGCAACGGCGTGCGCTACGTGATCGGCAAGATGCGGATCTCGATGCTGATCTACGCGGGACTTGTCGCGGTGCTAGTCGTCGTCTTCCTGCGGCTCCCCACCAGTTTCCTGCCGGTGGAGGACCAGGGCCTGTCCTCGATCCAGTACACCCTGCCGGCCGGCGCCACCCAGTCGCGCACGCTCGCGGCCACCCAGCAGATCGAGAACTATTTCCTGAACGTCGAGAAGAAGAACGTCTCGGTGATCTATGACGTCATCGGCCAGGGACCGGCCGGCAGCGGACAGAACGCCGGGCGCGGGTTCATCTCCTTCACCCCCTGGGACGACCGCAAGGACCCCAAGGACACCGCCCAGGCGATCAACCAGCGGGCGACCCGCAAGCTCTCGGGCCTGATGCGGGACGTGGAGTTCTTCGCGCTCAACCGGCCGCCGGTTCGCGGGCTCGGCCAATCCAGCGGCTTCACCCTGGAGCTGTTGAACGTCGGCGGCCTCAGCCGCCAGGAATTCACCGCGAGCAAGAACGCCTTCCTCACCGCGGCCAAGGCCGATCCCACCCTGGCGGGGGTGCGCGAGAACGCGCTGCCGGACAATCCCACCCTCAACGTCGACATCGACGCCGACAAGGTGGGCGCGCTCGGCCTTTCGCAGGCCGACGTCGACACCACGCTCACCGCCGCCTGGGGCGGCGACTATGTGGACGACTTCGTCGACCGCGGGCGGGTCAAGCGGGTGTTCGTGCAGGGCGACGCGCAGTTCCGCAGCCGCCCGGAGGACCTCAGCAACTGGTTCGTCCGCTCCGCCAACGGCGCCATGTCGCCGTTCTCGGCCTTCTCGAAGGTCAACTGGGTGGTGGCGCCCTCGACCCTGCAGCGGTTCAACGGCCTGATGGAGTTCGAAATCCAGGGGGACGCCGCGCCGGGAAAGAGCACCGGCGACGCCATGAACCGCCTGATCGAACTGGCCTCGAAATATCCCGGCGTCGGCGTCGACTGGAGCGGGCTCTCCTATCAGGAGCGGATCTCCGGGGGCCAGGCGCCGGTCCTCTACGGGGTCTCGCTGATCGTGGTCTTCCTGTGCCTCGCGGCGCTGTATGAAAGCTGGTCGGTGCCCTTCTCGGTCATGCTGGTGATCCCGCTGGGCCTGGTGGGCGCGGCGCTCGCCGTCTGGGCGCGGGGCCTCTCCAACGACGTCTATTTCCAGGTGGGGCTACTCACGACCATGGGCCTGTCCGCCAAGAACGCCATCCTGATCGTCGAGTTCGCGGAGGGTGCGGAACGGCGGGGCATGAACTCGCTCGCCGCCGCCCTGGAGGCCGCGCGGCTACGCCTGCGCCCGATCATCATGACCAGCATGGCCTTCGTCTTCGGGGTGTTCCCGCTGGCCATCGCCACGGGCGCCGGCGCCCAGAGCCGGATCGCCATCGGCACCGCGGTGATCGGTGGCATGCTGACCGCCACGGCCATCGCCATCTTCTTCGTGCCGATGTTCTTCGTCATGGTGCGCAGAATCTTCAAGAGCCGCCACGCGCCGGACTCGCACCCTAGTCCCAGCAGCGCGCCAGTCCATGGGGCGGCCGAATGAAAAAGCTCCTCGCCCTCCTGCTCAGCGGCTCGATGCTGGCCGCCTGCACCCTGGAACCGCACTATCAGCGCCCGACGCCCGCCGTGCCACAGACCTGGCCGGTGGGCGCGGCCTACCCGACCGCCAGCGCCCCCGCCCTGCCCTCGATGAGCTACCGCGACGTCTTCAAGGACCCGCACCTGCAGGCGATCATCGTCCAGGCCATCGCCAACAACCTCGACCTGCAGATCGCCATGGCCAATGTGACCATCGCGCGCTCGCAGTACCGCGTGCAGCGCGCCCAGTTGCTGCCGAAGATCGACGCCACCGGCACGGGGACCGAGACCCACGGCAAGGTGCAGGTGATCGAGCCCAACGGCCAGGTCGCCACCCCGCGCGAGACCACCCGCGACTACAACGTCGACCTGGGCTTCAACGCCTTCGAGCTCGACCTGTTCGGCCGGCTGCGCTCGCTGACCCACGCCGCCCAGCAGCAGTATCTGGCCACCGAAGCCGGCGTCCACGCCGCCCGCCTGACCCTGGTCGCCGAGGTCGCCGAGGCCTATCTGACGCTGGCCACCGACCGCAGCCTGCTGGCCATCGCCAACGACACCGTGGCCAGCGCCCAGCGCAGCGTCGACCTCACCCAGGCCCGGCTGACAGGCGGCATCGCGCCCCGCACCGACCTGCGCGAGGCCCAGACGGTGCTGGAAACCGCCAAGTCCGACGTGGCCAACCTGACCACCCAGGTCGCCCAGGACCGCAATGCGCTGCAGCTGCTGGTCGGCGCCCGCGTCGCCGACGCCGACCTGCCGGCCTCCATCGAAAGCGTCGACGGCCTGCTCACCGAGGTCCCTGCCGGCCTGGATTCGCGCATCCTGCTGCGCCGCCCGGACGTGGTGGAAGCGGAGTACAAGCTGCGCGCCGCCAACGCCCAGATCGGCGCGGCGCGGGCCAACTTCTTCCCGACCATCGACCTGACCGCCCTGGCCGGCGCCACCAGCCCGGCGCTGCGCGCCCTCTTCAACGGCCAGAACTTCAACTGGACAGCCTCGGGCTCGGCCGCCCAGACCATCTTCGCCGGCGGCGCCAACATCGCCAACCTGGCGCTCACCAAGGGCCAGCGGGACCTGGCGCTGGCGCAGTACCAGCAGGCGATCCAGACCTCGTTCCGCGAGGTCGCCGACGCGCTCGCCCGCCGCGGCACCATCAACGACCAGATGGCCGCCCAGGACGCCCTGGTGGCCGCCGCCACCGACGAATACAACCTGGAAACCGCCCGCTATCAGCAGGGGATCGACCCCTTCCTGAACGCGCTGGAATCGCAGCGCACCCTTTACGCCGCCCGCCAGACCCAGGCCCAGACCCGGCTGATCAAGGCCGAAAACCTGGTGACCCTCTACCAGACCCTCGGCGGCGACCAACTCATCGACACCCAGCCCGCGCCGAAGCTGACCCTGCCAAGGTAGGGCGCGGACTCATAGAGCTGCGCGGGGGACCGCGTGTTGGCGTCGCGCTAGGGGCGGGTTCCGATCCTTTAGCGGAGGTTCGGAGAGTCAGGTTCGCGGCCGGCGCTGCGCTTCCCTGCTCCTCTCCCAGATGCAAAGCATCGTGGGAGAGGCCGGGAGAGGGCGGCGCAGCCCCTCGCCGTGGCAGGGGGGGTTGAACCCCATCGCACCCTGGGCATCTTACCGGTCCAACCGTAGCGGATGTTTCGACGCCGGCGCCGCCCTCACCCAACCTCTCCCACGGCGCTGCGCGCCTGGAAGAGGAGCAGGCTGGGTCAAGCGGTAGGCCGAGGTCCACTTTCAACCCCGAGCCGACCTCCGATGAGTCCGCTGGCCGCCAAACCTGCGGCCTCAGGCGCCGTCGGGGCACGCTTGCCGATGCGGCCTCTATGTCTAAGGTGGCGCCCGCAATCTAGGGAGACGCGCCATGGCCGACTTTGGAGCCGACCTCGAGCTTGAGGACTTCCGCGAGGAAGCCGCCGCCTGGCTGAAGGCCAATTTCCCCGCCTCGCTGGCCGGCAAGGGGCAGCTCGCCATGAGCGAGCGCTCGTCCCAAGGCCCCGACCTCGCCGCCTGGCGCAAGGCTATCGGCGAAAAGGGCTGGGCGACGCCCACCTGGCCGACCGAATACGGCGGCGGCGGCCTGTCGCCGAAACAGGCCCGGGTGCTCACCGCCGAGATGGGCAAGATCGGCGCCTTCAATCCCCTGCTGTTCGGCATGGGCGTCACCATGATCGGCCCGACCATCCTCGATTACGGAACCGAGGCGCAGAAGCGGCAGCACATCCCGCCCATCGTGCGCGGCGAGGTGCAGTGGTGCGTCGGCTATTCCGAGCCCAACGCCGGCTCCGACCTCGCCTCCCTGCAGACCAAGGCCGTGGACGCCGGCGACCACTGGGTGATCAACGGCCAAAAGACGTGGACCAGCGGGGCGCAGTACTCCGACTGGTGCGGCTGCCTGGTGCGCACCGACCCGACGGCGAAGAAGCACGACGGCATCTCCTTCATGCTGATCGACATGCATCAGAAGGCGATCGAGACCCGGCCCATCGCCTTGATCGCCGGCGCCTCGCCGTTCTGCGAGACCTTCTTCACTGACGCCACAGCCCCCAAGGACGCCCTCTTGGGCCAACTGAATGTGGGTTGGACCGTGGGCAAGCGCCTGCTGCAGCACGAACGCGCCAGCCAGACCGGCGCCCTCGGCGGTGGCCGCGCGCTGCCCCTGAACCAGATCGCCAAGAAGTACGTGGCGGTGGACGCCGAGGGGAAGATCCAGGACCTCGACCTGCGCACCCGCCTCGCCCACCACGAGATGGACGCCCGCGCCCACGGCCTGACGCTGACCCGCGCCATGGCCGAGGCCAGGGAGGCCAACGGCGCCACCAACGCCGCCTCGGTGCTGAAGAACTCGGCCACCCACGTCGCCCAGACCCGCGCCGAGCTGACCCTGGAGATCATGGGCGCCCAGGGCCTCGGTTGGCAGGGCGACGACTTCACCCGCGAGGAGATCGAGACCGTCCGCGGCTGGCTCTCCGGCAAGGCGATGTCGATCTACGGCGGCTCCGCCGAGATCCAGAACAACATCATCTCCAAGCGCATCCTGGGCCTGCCGGACAACACCCAGTCGACCTGATCAAGGGCCCAGACGCAAAGAAGGCCGCCCTTGCGGGCGGCCTCTGCCGCTTCCTCTTGTCCGCGCAGGGCCGAAACCCTGGGAAACGTCGCGGGGCCCCTCGCCCCAGCGGTCTGGCAAGCCAACCGCCGTCGCCGGATTTGTGCGCGCCGATGCCTGAAATTGGCAAGGGGCGTGCCGACAGATGGGTACGGTTCCCGCGCGGCTGTAGCGGCGGCGCAACGCCGCGAAATGGCCCCATTGGCACCCAGGCGCGGACACATGGCGCCGTTCTTCTCGCCCTGTCGGCCGACCGCATCCGGTCCGGATCCTGAACAGCCCCCAGCCCACGACCGGGCGCCGGTCGGCCGACGACTTCCTCATTCCCCGCCGCGAGACGCCGGGTGACGCCGCGCCCTATCGCGCTGACCGCCGAGTCCGGCTAGAAGCCCGGCATGAGCGCCCAGCCTTCCAAGACCATGGCCGAGACCGCCGCGGAATTCGGCCTCAGCGCCGCCGAATATGGCGTCATCGTCCAGCGCCTGAACCGCGAGCCCAACCACGTCGAACTCGGCGTCTTCTCGGTGATGTGGTCGGAGCACTGCTCCTACAAGTCGAGCAAGAACCAGCTCCGCAAATTCCCCACCACCGGCCCCGCGGTGATCTGCGGCCCCGGCGAGAACGCCGGGGTGATCGACATCGGGGATGGCCCCGACGGGACGAAACTGGCCTGCATCTTCAAGATGGAGAGCCACAACCACCCCTCCTACATCGAGCCCTATCAGGGCGCGGCGACCGGCGTCGGCGGCATCATGCGCGACGTCTTCACCATGGGAGCCCGGCCCATCGCGCTCCTGAACGCCCTGCGCTTCGGCGATCCCAGCCATCCCAAGACCAAGCGGCTGGTCGGCGGCGTGGTCAGCGGCATCGGCGGCTATGGCAACTGCGTGGGCGTGCCCACCGTCGCCGGCGAGACCAACTTCCACCGCGGCTACGACGGCAACATCCTGGTCAACGCCATGTGCGTGGGTCTGGCCGACGCCGACAAGATCTTCTACTCCGCCGCGCCGGCCGCCGGCCTGTCGGTGGTCTATTTCGGCTCCAAGACCGGCCGCGACGGCATCCATGGCGCGACCATGGCGTCCGCCGAATTCGACGACGCCTCGGACGAGAAGCGCCCGACGGTGCAGGTGGGCGACCCCTTCGCCGAGAAACTGCTGATCGAGGCCACACTCGAGCTCATGGCGTCCGGCGCCGTGGCCGCCATCCAGGACATGGGCGCGGCCGGCCTGACCTCCTCCTCCGTCGAGATGGCCGGCAAGGGCGGCGTCGGCGTCGAGCTCGACCTGGACGCCGTGCCTCAACGGGAAGAAGGCATGACGGCCTACGAAATGATGCTCTCGGAAAGCCAGGAGCGGATGCTGGCGATCCTCAAGCCCGGCCGCGAGCACGACGGCGAGCGCATCTTCGCCAAGTGGGGCCTGGACGCCGCCACCATCGGCAAGACCACCGACAGCGGTCATCTGGTCCTGAAGCACAAGGGCGAGGTGGTCTGCGACGTGCCGCTGGCCCCGCTGTTCGACGACGCCCCGCTCTACGACCGCCCCTGGACCCAGCCGGCCCTGCAGCCGCGCCTCGACCCCGCCGAGGTGCCCGCCCCCACCGATTGGGAAGCCGCGATCCTGAAGCTGATGAGCGCGCCGGACATGGCGTCGAAGCGCTGGCTCTGGGAGCAATACGACCGCCACGTGATGGCCGACACCCTGGAAGACAGCGCCACCGGCGCCGACGCCGGCATCGTCCGCGTCCACGGGACGAAGAAGGCGCTGGCTGTCACCTCCGACGTCACCCCCCGCTATGTCCAGAACGACCCCTATGAGGGCGGCAAGCAGGCGGTGGCCGAGGCCTGGCGCAACCTCACCGGCGTGGGGGCGAACCCCATCGCCATCACCGACAACCTGAACTTCGGCAATCCGGAACGCCCGGAGATCATGGGCCAGATCGTGCGGACCATCGACGGCATGGCCGAGGCCTGCCGGGCTCTGGACTTCCCCGTCGTGAGCGGCAACGTCAGCCTCTACAACGAGACCAACGGTGCCGCCATCCCGCCGACCCCCACGGTCGGCGCCGTGGGCTTGATCGAGGACTACGCGCGGCGCGCGGACTTCTCCTCCATGAAGTCTGGCGACGCCCTGATCCTGGTCGGCGAGACCACCGGCGAACTTGGCGCGTCCATGTACCTGCGCGAATGCCTGGGCCGAGAGGACGGCGCGCCGCCGCCCGTCGACCTGGCCGCCGAGCGCCGCAACGGCGACTTCGTGCGCAACCTGATCCAATCAGGCCAAGTCTCTGCCGTGCATGACCTTTCCGATGGCGGACTGGTCGCGGCCCTGGCCGAGATGACGCTCGCCGCCAAGGTCGGCGCCCAGCTGCTGGCCGACAGCGATCTGCCGCCCCAGGCCTGGCTGTTCGGCGAGGACCAGGCCCGCTACCTGATCGCCACGCCCGCCGCCGACGCCGTCCTGGCCGCAGCCGAAGCCAGCGGCGTGCCGGCCCGCATCGTCGGCGAAGCCGGCGGCGAGGTTCTCGCCCGCCCGGGCCTGTTCAGCCTCGACCTCGCCAAGCTCCGCACCGCCCACGAAGGCTGGATGCCGGGGTTCATGGGCGCCTGATGGCCAGCCGCGGGGCCGATGAGAGCCTGATCGGCCAACCGGGGTCCCGCGCCCTGATCCCGACGCCGGCGGCGGTGCTGGACCTCGACGCCTTCGACCGCAACCTGGCCAAGATGGCGGCACGGGCCAAGGCCGCCGGCCTGGTCCTGCGGCCCCACGCCAAGTCGCACAAGTGCGGCGCCGTCGCCCACCGCCAGATCGAGGCCGGCGCGGTCGGCATCTGCTGCGCCAAGCTGGCGGAGGCCGAGGCCATGGCGGGGGCTGGGATCGGCGCGATCCTGGTGACCTCGCCCATCGCCGGCGCTGTCCAGGCCGAACGCGCCGCCAGGCTGGCGCAGGACGTCGCCGACTTCCGCATCGTCATCGACCACGGGGATGGCGCAGACGAACTCGCCGCCGCCGCGCGAGGCCCGATCCAGGTGCTGATCGACGTCGATCCCGGCATGGGCCGCACCGGCGTCCATGACGCCGCCCAGGCGGTGGAGGTGTTCCGCGCCATCCAGGCCCAGCCGAACCTGAAGTTCCTCGGCGTCCAGTGCTACGGCGGCCACTGGCAGCATATGGAGGGCGCCAACGCCCGCGCCGCCGCCGTGGCCGACGGCATGGCCTACCTCTCCCGCGTCATCGCCGCCTTGCGCGAGGCCGGCGCGAACATCCAGGTCGTCACCGGCGGCGGCACCGGCAGCTTCGCCGCCGACGCGGCCCAGGGCGTGCTCACCGAGGTGCAGCCCGGCTCCTTCGCCTTCATGGACCGCGAGTACCGCGACGCCTTGAAGGCCGATCCTGACGGCGCCTTCGAGCAGGCCCTGACCATCGCCGCCAGCGTGATCAGCGCCAACCATCCGCAGTGGGTGACGGTGGACGCTGGTCTCAAGGCCTTCTCCACCGATGGCCCTTTGCCCATCGCCGTCACCCCGAAATTCGCCGCCAGCGCCTACCGCTTCTTCGGCGACGAGCATGGCCGGCTGATGCGTCCGGAGGGCGCTGACGTGGCCCGCGGCGAGCGCGTCGACTTCGTCCCACCTCACGTGGACCCGACGCTCGACCGCTACGACGTCATCCACTTCGTGCGCGGCGACACTCTGGTGGAAATCGCCCCCGTCGAGGCCCGCGGCGCGTCGCAATAGCTGACGCCGAGCGTCAGATTTTCTTCGCTTGCCTCTCTCGCACGCCCGCCTAATGGTCGCGCCGCCCGTCAAAAGGAGAATCCGACCGTGACCTTGAAGCTCAACGACATCGCGCCCGATTTCACCCAGGACTCCACCGAAGGCCCCCTCCACTTCCATGAATGGGCCGACGGCCACTGGGTGCTGTTCTTCTCGCACCCCAAGGACTTCACCCCGGTCTGCACCACCGAGCTCGGCGCCGTCGCCAAGCTGAAGCCGCAGTTCGACAAGCGCGGCGTCAAGGTGCTCGGCCTCTCCGTCGACCCCGCCGACAACCACAAGGGCTGGGCGAAGGACATCGAGGAGACGCAAGGCGTCGCGCCCAACTTCCCGATGATCGCCGACACCGACCTGTCGGTCTCCAAGCTCTACGGCATGCTGCCCGCCGACACCGCCGGCACCTCGGAAGGCCGCACCCCGGCCACCAACGCCACGGTGCGCAACGTCTTCATCATCGGCCCCGACAAGCAGATCAAGCTGATCCTGGTCTATCCGATGACCACCGGGCGCAACTTCGACGAGATCCTGCGGGTGATCGATTCCATGCAGCTCACCGCCGTCCACAAGGTGGCCACGCCCGCCGACTGGAAACAGGGCGAGGACGTGATCCTCACCGGCGCGGTCAGCGACGAGCAGGCCAAGGAACTGTTCCCCGGCTTCGTCACCCACAAGCCCTACCTGCGCACCGCCAAACAGCCGGGCTGAGCGCTTGTAGGTGCGCCCTACTCGTCCGCCGCGCTTCCGGACGCGGCGCGCCGCGTCACCGCGCTGATCAGCTCCACGTGCAGGTGCGGGCCCTCGGGCCCGTGGGCGCCTTCGGCCACCACCCGGGAGAAGGCGGCGCCGGAACGACGCAGCTTGGCCGCCGCCTGGCCGGGCGACATGTGGTCGACCACCGCGTCATAGGCGCCGGGGCTGTCCTCATCGCCCACCGAATGCAGCGAGACGTGGCCCGGCGCGACGGTGCCGGCGCCCCGGCGGCGCAGCGCGTTCTCCTGCGCCTGCGTGCGATAGCCGCCGGTCTGGCGCCAGCGGCCCTGCCCGAACACCCGGTCCATGGTGGCGCTGAAGTCCTCGCCGGAGGCCGGCGCGACCACGGGCTTGGGGTGCGCCTTGGCGTATTCGCCATCGGCGGAGACGACCTCGATCGTGCCCGCGCAGGCCGCGCCGGCTAAGCTTAAGGTCCAGATTCCGGCGGCCGCCAGGCCCATCGCGCGAAAGCTCATCGGCGCAGCCTAACCGCGACAGGCTTTCCAGATTGTTCAACGGCTGCGGCCCCTTGAACCCACAATCCGTGGCGACGTCTTTGTAAAGCTTGCTAGGCTCGCCCAAAGCCTCAGCAAAGGATGCCACCTTGCGTTCGATCCTCCTGGCCGCCGCGATCGCGGCGCTCCCGCTCACCGCCCTCGCCACGACGCCCACCAAGGACACCAGCGCCTGGTGGGGCCACATCAAGGTCCTGGCCTCCAACGCCTATGAAGGCCGACTGACCGGCAGCCCCGGCTACTTCAAGGCCGCGCACTATGTGGCCGACCAGTTCAAGGCCGCGGGCCTGCAACCGGGCGGCGACCAGGGGACCTACTTCCAGAGCGTGAAATACCTGGAGCAGCAGGTCGACGCGGCCCACTCCAGCGTCGCCCTGGTCGACGGCGGCAAGACCACGCCGTTGGCCGTCGGGCCGGACCTGACGCTCGGCTCCCGCGACGCCCAGCCGGCCAGCCTCGCCGCCGCGCCGCTGGTCTTCCTGGGCTACGGCCTTCACCTGCCGGAGGCCGGCTACGACGACTTCAAGGGCCAGGACCTCAAGGGCAAGGTGGTGGTGATCCTGGGCGGCGGGCCGGCCACCCTGTCCGCGGCGCTCAAGTCCCACGCGTCTTCCACCGAGTTCCCCAAGGCGCTGGAAGCGTCCGGCGCGCTGGGGGTGATACGCGTGCAGAACCCCAAGGCGATGGACATCCCCTGGCCGCGGATCATCGCGCTCTCCAGCCAACCCGGCATGCGCCTGGCCGAACCGGCGCTGCAGACCTATCACCGCCCAATGTTCGCGGCGTCCGTGAACCCGGAGAAGGCGCAGGCCCTGTTCGCCAGGTCCGGCCACGGCTTCGCCGAACTGCTGGCGCTGGCCGACGCGCACAAGCCCCTGCCGCGGTTCGCGCTGAACCAGGCGGTCACCGCCAAGGTGGTCACCCACACCCGCGCCATCTCCTCGCCCAATGTGGTGGGCTTGCTCCCGGGCACGGACCCGACGCTGAAGGCGCAGTATGTGGTGGTTTCCGCTCACCTCGATCACCTCGGCATCGGCGAGCCGATCAAGGGCGACCGCGTCTATCACGGCGCCATGGACAACGCCGCCGGCGTCGCGGCCATGATCGAGACCGCCAAGGGTCTGCATGCGAAAGGCCACAAGCTGCGCCGCTCCATCGTCTTCGTGGCCATCGCCGGCGAGGAAAAGGGCCTGCTGGGCTCCAAGGCCTTCGCTGAGCATCCCACCGTGCCGAAGGCCGCCATCGTCGCCGACATCAACATGGACGAGTTCCTGCCGCTGTTCCCGCTGAAGCACCTCCTGGTGCTGGGCGAAGGCGAAAGCACGCTGGGCGACGCGGCCCGCCAGGTGGCGGCGCAGCGCGGCTACGACACGCTTCCCGACCCCGCGCCCGACCGCAACATCTTCGTCCGCTCCGACCAGTACAGCTTCATCAAGACCGGGGTGCCGTCCATCGCACTGAAGGTCGAGGGCCTGCCGGGCTCGGCCGAAGCGAAGATGGACAAGGACTGGAACACCTACCGCTACCACTCCCCGCAAGACGACCTGACCCAGCCGGTGGACCTGCAGTCGGCCGACGACTTCGACGCCTATCTGCTGGCGCTCCTGACCCACGTCGCCGACGCCGAGGCGCGGCCCGTCTGGCACAAGACCAGCTTCTTCAAGCGCTTCGCCAAGTCTCCGGCCGCGGTGGGGAACTAGGACGCGGAGCGGCATTCAATGGGCGCCGAGCCTCCTCCCGCAAGGGGAGGAGGCAGGTTTCTACGAGGTGATCAGGTGTCGCTGTGCAGCGTCAGTTCGCCGATGCCGGCCGCCACGTCGAGGCCTTCGTTGCCTTCGACGCTCAGCGGTTGCAGGGCGATGCTGCGTTCGAAGCCGCCGATCAGGGCGTTGGCGCCCACGCCGATGCCCACGGTCGCGCTGGCCGTGCCGCCGGCGTAGTGGCCGGCCAGCGCGCCGTCGCTGGGGTGGTCGGACGGCGCGATCACCGTCCACATGATCCGCGCGCCGGACTTGTAGCCCACGTCGACCCCGAGCTTGTTCATCGAGCCCTCATAGTGCTCGACCCGGTCGCCATTGCTGAAGATGCACTGGACGTGGCGCGACGAGCCCAGGATCAGGCCCCAGCCGTGGGCCTCCTGGCAGGTCAGGGTGCCGACCTTGACGCGGGGCCCGGCGGCGAAGGCGTCGGTGGCGACACCCAGCGAACCGGCCCCAAGCGAGCCGGCGAGGATGGCGCATAGCATGAGAGATTTCATTTTCGGGACTCCACAGCGAGCACGGGCGCCAGTGAGCGGCGGCCGGCCCTGTTCGACGCCTGGCGGATAGACCGCCCGCGCCTCGCTCCCTCAGCCTCTTTCGACGACCGCGACAGTGCGGTCCGCTCGTCAACGCCGCACCACCGATCAGGGTTCATCCCCGCGCGATCACGTCTCGCGTCCGCGGCAGCGGCGTTCCGTCACAAAAGTTTACCGCCGATGCCACAAACCCCGCCGCCAACGGGCCTACACTGCCCACAAGTCGGGGGCTGCCACTCTAGAGCGGAGCTTCGTCATGGCCGACCCTCATACCACCACCACGCCGGAAGACACCAACACCTCACGACACCGCGCGGATGGCTCCCCCGCCTCGGCCGCCGGGGCGCAGGAACGCTCGTTCGCCAGGCCGGAGGCCACCCCGATCGGCGCAAAGGAAGCGGTCGGCAACGCCAAGGAAATCTCCAGCATCGCCGCGCGGGCGACCCGCGAGGTGGGCGAACAGGGCCGCCAGGCGGCCCGCGAGGCCGCCACCAGCTGGCAGGGCGCGGTCGAGCCGTTCCTGGGCCTGCACATGGAGATGAGCCGCTGGTTCGACGATCTCTGGCGCCAGGCCGCCGGTTTCGGCGTTCTGCCGGCCCTGCGCCCCGCCCGGCCGTTCGCGGGTCTCAGCGCCGCGCCGATGTTCGGCCTGCCGCCCACCGACGTGAAGGAGACCGACAAGGCCTACCTCCTCTGCCTCGAGGCGCCCGGCATGACCCGCGACGACATCGAGATCCAGGTCCGCGACGACACCCTTATGATCTCCGGCCACAAGCTGCAGGAGCGTGAGGAGGCCAGCGCCGCCTATCGGCTGAGCGAGCGCCGGTTCGGCCGCTTCGACCGCAGCTTCCCGATCCCGCCGGACACCGCCCGCGATCGCATCGAGGCCACGGTCCGCGAAGGCGTGCTCACCGTCACCCTGCCCAAGACGGCGGACGCCGAGCGGCCCCGGACCCGGATCGAGATCAAAGGGTAGGCGCTCCTGCGCAGGCGCGCCCTGCGCCCCTACGCCTTGCCGCCCGCCTGCAGGGCGTGGGCGTTGATGATGGCCGGCAGCAGGCCCGGAAACCGGCCTTCGATCTCGGGGCAGCGCGAAATGTTGCGCATCTCCACCCCCTGCCGCTCGGAGCGGATCAGGCCGGCGTCCCGCAGCACCTTGAAGTGATGCGATAGCGACGACTTCGGAATCGGCTTGTCGTTGACCTGCGCGAAGGCCGAGCAGGTCTGCGCGCAATCATTGCCGGCGATGTCGGTGAAGATCGCCACGCGCACGGGGTCGGACAGGGCATGCAATATGCCCTCCAGCTGCACATCCTCGATGGAGGGGTGAGAAAGCGGCCTCATGAAAATTCTAAGTAGAGGCCCTTGAAGGTAAGTTCAATAGTTCTACATATCCGAACTATGGAACGGAGGCGGCGCGAGGGCGCGCTGGCGGATCGCTCCAAACGCCTCAGGGAACTACAGAAATGTCCAAGCTCACGGGTAAGGTCGCCATCGTCACCGGCGCCTCCAAAGGGATCGGCGCGGCCATCGCCAAGGCGCTCGCCGCCGAGGGCGCCTCGGTGGTCGTCAACTACGCCTCCAGCCAGGCCGGCGCGCAAACCGTGGTCGACGCCATCGCCGTGGCCGGCGGCAAGGCCATCGCCGCGCACGGCGATGTCTCCAAGGCCGATCAGGCGCAAGGGCTCGTCGACGCCGCCATCGCCGCCTTCGGCCGGCTCGACATCCTGGTCAACAATTCCGGCGTCTACGAATTCTCGCCCCTGGCCGACCTCACCGAGGACCAGTTCCACAAGATGTTCAACATCAACGTCCTGGGCCTGCTGCTGACCACCCAGGCGGCGGCCAAACATCTGGGCGCGGGCGGCAGCGTGATCAACGTCGGCTCGGCGGTCACCAGCCTCTCGCCGCCGGATTCGGCCATCTACACCGGCAGCAAGGGCGCGGTGGACGCCATCACCGGCGTGCTGGCCGCCGAGCTCGGCGCGCGCAAGATCCGGGTCAACGCGATCAACCCCGGCATGATCGAAACCGAGGGCACGGTCACCCAGGGCATCATCGGCTCGGACTTCGAGACCGGCTTCGTCGCCCAGACCCCGCTGGGCCGCGTCGGCCAGCCGGACGACATCGCCGACATCGCGGTGTTCCTGGCCTCCAACGACTCCAAGTGGCTGACCGGCGAACGTCTGGTGGCCAGCGGCGGCCTGCGCTGATCCCCACAGCGTAGGGAACGCCCGGCCGCTGAGGCCCTCCCCTGCCGCCCGCCGGCGGGGGAGGCGCCTTGTCCTTAAGGCCGCCCGGCAAAACGCGCCGGGCCCGGGCGGGCGCGTGGGCAGAAGGCGTTCGTTAACGATCTTGCGCCCTGTATTCACAGGGATTTCGGCTGGCACGCCGCTTGCATCTTAATCATGTGCGTCAGCCGGAGACCGCGTCGTGACCTCGATTGGCCTGCAACTCTACGCCCTGAACTATAACGCCGCGGCCGGCCTGCCGACACCGGCGCCACAGCCCACCTCTTCGCCCGCCGGCACGGCCCAGTCCGCGGACACGTCCTCCAGCAGCGCCGCGGTGACCGTCACCCTGTCGGACGCCGCCAAGGCGGCGATGCAGGCCCAGACCGAGGCCGCCTCGTCGAGCGACCCCACCGCCGCGGCCCGCGCCACGGTCAATCAGCTGCTGAGCGCGGCCGGCGCCACCGACGCCATCGAGGACGGCCAGGCGACCATCGACATGAGCGGGCTCGACCGCGACACCCTGTTCGCCGTCGCCTCCGATGCGGGCGGCGCCTTCACCGACGACGAGCAGACCGTGGCCGCCAACACCATGGACGCCAATTTCCAGGCCGCCATCGCCGGCCCCGTGGCCGCCAGCCGGGTCACCGGCGACTACGCTGCGGTCTACAAGGCCGGCATGGACTACCTCGACCAGGCCGGCGCCGACGAGAAGGCAAGCGCCGCCTGGACGCAGGAACGCACCGCGCTCTCGCAAGGCTACCAGCAGGCGACGACCACACCAGGCGTCCTGCCGGCCAACATCCCCAACGACCCCATCGCGCCCTATGTGCAGGCGGTCGACGCCGCCGATCCGTCCACCGCGTCCGCGCCCCGCGCCATCGCCGACGTCGCCAGCGACGTGCGCACGGCGCTCAACGAGCAGTACGCCAGCGCCACCGCGCCCAGCGCCGCCACCGGCCCCAACAGCGGGACGATCGACCTGTCGGCCTTCGACGACCGCTCCCTGGCCGCCATCGCGCTGAACACCGGCGCCCAGTTCTCCTCGCACGAGGTGCTGGCCGCCCAGACCGAGATCCGCTCGCGCACCACTTCGAGCGTGATGGCGGGCTTCAACCCGTCCGGCAGTTCGGCGGCGCTCAGCGGAGACCTGCTCTCCAACTACAACGCCATGAGTCCCGAGGAACGCCAGGCGGAAGGCTGGACGCCGGACCTCTACGCCAAGCTGCTGCAGAATGCGAAGGACGCCCAGACTATCGCCGACATGCCGGGCGGCAGCTCCAGCAGTTCCGGCGACAGCGTCCTCGACCTGCTCGGCAGCGCGACCAGCGCGACCACCACCGGCCTGCTGAACCAGCTCGCCTAGGGCCCGCGCCCTACTCTGTCGCCCGGCTCAGCAGGTCGAGCGCCGCGGCGGTAAACGCGATCATGTTGGCCGCTCGGTCCTCGCTGCCGGTCTCGATGGTCACGGCCATCTCCATGGGCCCGGAGATAGCGATGCAGGTGTGGCCGGCGGCGTCGCCATAGCCGTTGCCGGTCGGGCCCGCCGCCCCGGTCTCCGACAGCCCCCAGGTCGCGCCGAACCGCTCCCGCGCCGTGCGCGCCAGCAGCAGCGCATAGGGCTCGCTCGCCGAGCGCATCCCGGCCACCGCCTCGCGCGGCAGGTCCATCAGCACCATCCGGGCCTTGCCGGTGTAGACCACCGCTCCGCCCAGGTAATATTTCGATGCGCCGGCCACTCCCAGCAGGGACGCCGAGATCAGCCCGCCGGACGAGCTTTCCGCCACCGCCACGGTCTCGCCCCGCGCCTTCAGCCTAGCCCCCAGCACATCGGCCAAGGCGTCCAGTTCCGACATCGCGTCTCCTTACGTCTTGGCGAGCCGCCGCTTCGGCGCCCATGATGGCGGTAATTAGAACACGCCATTTCGGGAGAGGATATTTCATGGACGCCCAATCGCAGTGGACGGGTTTCGACGCCGGCCGGCTGGAGCGCATCGGCGAGCACCTGGAGCGCAACTACATCGCACCCGGCAAGATCGCCGGCTGCCAGGTCAGCGTCGCCCGCCACGGTCACCTCGCCTACGCGAAATCCTTTGGCCAGATGGACCTCGCGCGCGGCAAGCCCACCGCCGACGACACCATCTACCGCATCTATTCCATGACCAAGCCGATCACCTCGGTGGCGCTGATGACCCTGTATGAGCAGGGCTATTTCCAGCTCAACGACCCGGTCAGCCGCTACGTCCCGTCGTGGAAGAACCACCGCGTCTGGATCTCCGGCGAAGGCGCGGACATGAAGACGCAGGCGTCACATCGCCCAGTCAGCTTCCGCGACGTGCTCTCCCACCAGGCGGGCCTCACCTACGGCGGCGGCCTGCCGGGCGTCGGCGTGCAGCACCCCGTCGACCACATCTACCGCGAGCTGAAGGTCCGCTCGGTGGGCGGCGCGGATTCCATGCAGGTGTTCCTCGACAAGCTCTCGCAGGTGCCGCTGCGCTATCACCCCGGCGAGGCCTGGATGTACTCGCTGGCCACCGACGTCTGCGGGGCGCTGGTGGAGGTGATCTCCGGCAAGCCCTTCGCGCAGTACCTGCAGGACAACATCTTCGGCCCGCTGGGGATGAAGGACACCTCCTTCTTCGTGGCGCCGGACAAGCTCGACCGCTTCGCCGCCAACTATCAGCGCGGGCCCGACAAGAAGCTCAAGCTGATCGACGATCCGGCTGCCAGCGACTTCGCCAAGGATCCCGGCTTCAAGTCCGGCGGCGGCGGCCTCACCGGCACGTCCGCCGACTACCTGCGCTTCTGCGAGATGCTGCGGCGCGGCGGCGAGCTCGACGGCGCCCGCATCCTGGGGCCCCGCACCATCGAGGTCATGCACATGAACCACCTGGCCGGCGGCAAGGACCTCACCCAACTGGCCATCGGCGGCTTCTCGGAGACCGCCAACGAGGGCGTCGGCTTCGGCCTGGGCTTCGCCTCCACCATGGGCCAGGTGCAGACCGGCACGCTGGGCGCCGGCGACTACTACTGGGGCGGCGCCGCCTCGACCATCTTCTGGGTCGACCCCAAGGAGGACCTCTCGGTGGTGTTCATGACCCAGCTGATGCCGTCGGGCACCTTCAACTTCCGCGGCCAGCTCAAGAGCATCATCTACTCGGCGATCATCGATTGAGCGGTGGCGCCACCCTGCTGACATGAAGCTGTCAGCAGCGGGTCGGTAAGCCTGTCCTCCAACCTGGGGATAGGACCATGAACGCCATCGTGATGATCAAGGACGGCCGCCGCGACTTCGACTTCATCCACGGCGACTGGCGGGTCGCGCACCGGATGCTGAAGCGCCGTGGCGCGCACTGCGACGAATGGCTGGAGTTCGACGGGACCAGCCACAACCGCGCCCTGATGGGCGGCCTGTGCAACGTCGAGGAGGCCGACCTGCCGGCGCGGCAGAGCCAGGGCGTGGCCTTCCGCAACTTCGACATCGCGCGCCGCACCTGGTCGATCTACTGGGTCTCCAGCGTCGACGGCATGATGGGCGAGCCGGTGCATGGCCGCTTCGAGGCCGGCGAAGGCCGCTTCTACGGCGTCGACCTGGACGGTGGCCGCCCGGTGCGGGTGGTCTTCGTCTGGAAGGACATCACCGCCACCTCGGCCCAGTGGTCGCAGGCCTTCTCCTACGACGACGGCAAGACATGGGAGACGAACTGGGTCATGCAGTTCACGCGAACCCTCGCCTGACGCCCTCGCCGCCCCTCGCCACCATGAACCCGCAACTGCTGTCGCTGGCCTCGCTGTTCGCCGTCTGCCTGGCGACCTGCATCGTGCCGGGGCCGAACAACTTCATGCTGATGCGGTTTGGCACGCGCCATGGCCGCGGCACGGCGCTGGCCTCGGGTTTTGGGGCGACGCTGAGCTGCGCGGTGTGGTGCGCGCTGGCGGCGCTGGGCCTGGCCGCCGTGCTGGCCGCGGCGCCCTGGCTCTACAGGATCCTGCGGGTCGGCGGCGGGCTCTATCTCGTGTGGTTCGCCATGGCGCTCTGGCGCAGTCCGGGCAAGCCCGCCGACGCCTCCGCCGAGCCCGCGCCGCTCGGCTGGCAGGCCGCCTTCTGGCAGGGCTTCGCCATCAACATGACCAACCCCAAGTCGGTGCTGTTCTTCGCCAGCATCTTCTCCGCCTACGTCGGGCCGAACACGCCCCGCTGGGCGCACGCCGCGGCGATCGGCATCTGCATCGCCACCTGCCTCTTCTGGCAGATCGCCATGTCCTGGCTGTTCTCCACCCGCCGCGCCGCCAGCGCCTACGCCAGGGCGCAGCGGCCGCTGGACCGGGCGGCCGGCGCGATGATGGGCGCGTTCGGCATCAGCCTGCTCTGGGTCTTCGACTAAGCGGGGGTCTTCGATTGAGCTTTGACGCCCGCGAGGCTACCTAGCGTCCATGCCCATCGCCCAAGCCCAACTCGAATCCATCCTCCGCGACGGTTTCCCGGACGCGCAGATCGCGGTCGAGGACCTGGCCGGCGACGGCGACCACTACAAGGCCCGCATCGTCTCCGCCGCCTTTGCCGGCCTCCCTCGCGTGCGCCAGCACCAGCTGGTCTATGCGGCGCTTAAAGGAAAAATGGGCGGCGAACTCCACGCGCTCGCGCTGGAGACCAGCGCTCCAGCTTGACCCGGGGCGGCGCCGTCCCTAGCTCTGGGCTTGCAGATTTGCGCCGAAGGGCCCCGCCATGACCGAGACCAGCTCCGCCGACCCCATTCACGACTTCATCGCCGGCGCCGTGGCCGACCACCCGATCGTGCTGTTCATGAAGGGCGTGCCGGAACAGCCGCAGTGCGGCTTCTCCGCGGTCTGCGTGCAGATCCTCGACCACCTGGGCGCCGACTTCGTGGGCGTCAACGTCCTGCAGAACGACGCCCTGCGCCAGGGTATCAAGGACTTCTCCGACTGGCCGACCATCCCGCAGCTCTATGTGAAGGGCGAGTTCGTCGGCGGCGCCGACATCGTCCGCGAGATGTTCCAGTCCGGCGAGCTGAAGACCATGCTGGGCGATCAGGGCCTGCTGGAGGCCTGAGCCGGGCTCCTTCGATCGAGGTGCAAAAAAAGGCCGCCCGGAAGGGGCGGCCTTTTCCGTTCTGGGCAGATGAAGGCTGCTTAGGCCAGGACCGGACGGCGCCGCGCGCGCAGCAGGCCGCCGAGCCCTCCAAAGCCGACCAGCATCAGCGCCCAGCTCGCGGGCTCGGGGACGCCGCCCGTCGTGACGATCGCCGTGCCGTCCGCCGTGACGGTGAAATAGCCTCGGTTGTCGCCGTAGCAGTTGTTGGGCGCGCCGCTGTAGCCGCAGGCGTCGGTCAGGCCGAGATAGAGGACGGTGGCCCCCGTCGGGACATAGAACGTCTGGGTCGTGCCGGTCTGGTCGCCGGTCAGGCCGTCGCCGATGAAGAAGGCCTGTTGCAGCTCGGGACTGAGGGACGTGAACGAGGTGGCTCCGACCGGGGTGAAGTCGAGGTCCGACGGCGCGGTCGGCGAGGTGGTGGAACCGAAGAAGACGCCGGCCAGGAAGCCGGACGTGGAAGCCTTGATCCCTGAGATGTCGTTCAGGCTCGAGATGTTCTCGCCGCTGCTGTTTCCGACCCCGTCGGCGTCGTTCAGGGTGCCGCCGTTCACCGTGATGCCGGAATCTTGACCCAGGGCGCCGGTGACATCCGAAAACGTGACGCTGCTCAGGCCCGTGACGTCGATGGCCACGGCGCCATACCCGCCTTGAGGCGAGCTGCTGGCGTTGGCGGTGGTTCCCGCCGCCACGGTGTTCGTATTGTAGAGATTGTCGCCGGCGTCGACGGTGACCGTCGTCGACGCCTGGGCCGCGGCAGCCCAGGCGAACATCGCCGCGCCCGCCATCATGCCTGCCAGAACAGACCGGCTGGCGCCGTTACAGAGTTTGGTCGACATGGTTCAACTCCCCTAACATCGTGAGCGATTTACCTGCGCCGGGAGGGCGCCGCGAAAGTGAGGGAGAGCATCGGTATGCGGGCTGCGCACCGTCAACGCCGCCTCGCCTCAGACGGGAGTCCCCGCCCGACATGCCCTGCGGCGCCCCGATATGTCATTCCTGCCGATCGGCGGGGCGCCCCAGAATGCCCCGTGTTTTCATCGGTACGTGGCGGTCGGTCGTCGTCGGTTCGGGTCTAGGGATGACGCCGCTCGCCTGTCCGGGGTAGCGGATAGCTCCGCCTTCACGAACGTGGTTATCCTTGAGGGAGTGCGGTTGCTTCAGCGGAGATGCAGGGGGTGGGCGGGGTAATCCGCGGGACTGCAGAGTCCCGCCGCCTCAACAGCTGGAAGGAGGTCGCATCCTACTTCCAGCGCGATGAGCGCACGGTGAAGCGTTGGGAGGCCGCCCGGGGCCTGCCCATCCATCGCGTCCCTGGCCGGGCCCGCTCCAAGATCTATGCCTACGCGCAGGAGCTGGAGGCGTGGCTCGACTCCACGGCGGAGGAACCGCGCCTTGCCGCGCCAGTCCCATTGCCAACTCGGTGGGCGATGCGGCGCACCGGCCTGATCGCCGGCCTCGCGATCCTTGCCCTCTTCGGCCTGGCGACGGCGGGCGTCCTGGGCTGGCGGTGGTTCGCCGCCGAGCGGGTCGACCGGGCCCAGCGGCTGGCCACCCACGACCTCCAGGCCGTCGAGCTCTATCGCGAAGGTTGGCACGACTGGAACACCCGCACGCCGGCGGGCCTCACGCGCGCTCAAGTGGAGTTCGGCCAGGCCTTGGCGAGAGACCCCCGTTTCGCGCAAGCCTATGTCGGCTTGGCGAACACCTATCTGCTGCTGCGCGAATACACCCACATGCCCGACGCCATCGCCTATCCCAAGGCGGAAGCTGCGGTACGGCGCGCCCTCGCCCTGGACTCCGATCTGGCGGATGCGCACAGCGCGCTCGGGTTCATCGACTATTGGTGGCGGTGGGAGCCGCGGGAGGCGGAAGCCGAGCTGAAGCGCGCCATCGCCCTGGCGCCCGCCAGCGTCGATTCGCACATGTGGCTGGCCAACATCCTGAAGGTGCAGCGTCGCTATGGCGAGGCCCTGGCGCAGATCAACCGGGCGCAGACGCTCGATCCGGACTCCTCTGCGGTGCTGGAAGCCCGGGGCGATATCCTGCTGGAAGAGGGCGACGTGGCGGGCGGCCGCCGGATCCTCCAGCACCTTGAGGATATCGAGCCGAACCAGATGTGGCCCCATGCGCACCTCGCCAAGATGGCGCTCGTCGAAGGCCAGTACGAGGCCTACCTCAGCGAGTCCCAGAAAGTCGCCGACCTCAAGTCGGACGCTGACCAGGAAGCCCTGCTGGCGAGCGCCAGGCAGGGCTGGAAGGCGGGCGGCGGCGCGGGACTGCTGCAGCGCCTGCTCGTCCAGCAGCAGGCCTTGGCGCAAGCCGGCAAGGCCTCGGCCTATGACGTCGCCTGCACCTACATGCTGATGAACCGCACCGACGAGGCGGTGACCTGGCTGCGCCGCGCCACCATGGCGCATGACGCCACCGTGCTCGGGACCTTCAGCGATCCCTGCTTCCGGCCCTTGACGAAGGCCGGCGGCGTCCCGTTCCTGCGCGGCATCGTCTTTGGGACTTGAGCGGGAACTTTGTCATGGCGCTTCTAGAACCGCCGCAAGGCCGCAAGGTCTTCATGCTGACGTTTGAGCCGACCTCCGCCGACATTGATGAGAACGGCCACGTGAACAACGTGGTCTACCTGCGCTGGGCGCAGGACCTGGGCGTCGCCCACTGGCAGAGCCTGGCGCCCGCCGAGGCGCAGGCGACCTGGGCCTGGGTGGCCCTGCGCCACGAGATTGACTACCGCCGCGCCCTGCTGCCCGGCGAGACCGGCCACGGCCGCACCTGGGTCTCCGACCGGACCGTAGGCCCCCGCTTCGACCGCTTCATCCGCATCGATGCTGCGGATAGGGCCATGTGCGCCCAGGTGAAAACCACCTGGGTCCTCATCGAACAGGCCACCGGCAAGCCCAGGCGCGTCCCGCCCTGGATGCTGGAACTGTTCGCCTAGGCGCGAGGCGCCGCGTTTGTGAGGTGACCAAAGCTTAATCCCGTTCGGCGCGGCGAAGACGGTAGGTTCCTCGGCCGTAACTCCCTTCGAGACCGCCATGAAACCCCTGTTCGCCGCCCTGGCCGCCATCGTGCTCTTCGCCGCGCAGACAGCGCACGCCGACAGCACGGGAGACTGCCACATCGGCTCCTATCGCCTGGCGGACGGGCGGGCGGTGGATATCGCCCCGTCCGACGGTGACACCCTGCGCTGGCGGCTGTTCACCGGCGAGACCGATCAACTGCACAAGCGTCCCGACGGCGCGTGGGACAGCACCTATGGCTGGACGGGACGGCACGACGGCACGACCGTCGCCTTCTCCGACTGCGCCGCCGGAACGATCAAATTCGGCCAGGAGCCCGGCCGGCGCATCGCCTTCGACGTGACCGACACCACCTTCGACAGCGGCGGCGTCAAGCTGGTCGGCCGGCTGGTGATGCCCAAGGGCCAGGGCAAGGTCCCGGTGGTGGTGCTGGTCCACGGTTCGGAGCGCACGTCGGCGCGGGATTTCTATGCACTGCAGCGGATGTTCCCCGCCCAGGGCATCGGCGCCTTTGTCTACGACAAGCGCGGCACGGGCGCGTCGGGCGGCGCCTACACCCAGGACTTCGAGACGCTGGCCAAGGACGCCGTGCGGGCGATGGCGGAGGCGCGCAAGCTGGCGGGCACGCGCGCCGGCCGCGTCGGTTATCAGGGCGGCAGCGAGGGCGGCTGGGTGGTTCCCCTGGCCGTCAACCGCGCGCCCGCCGACTTCGCCATCGTCAGCTTTGGCCTGGCGGTGACGGTGCTGGAGGAGGATCAGGAGAGCGTCGCCCTCGACATGTATTTCCACCACCACTCCGCGGACGACACGAAGAAGGCGCTGGAGCTGGCGCGCGCCGGCGAGCACGTGGTCGAGACCCTGGGGAAAGAGGGCTACGACGCCTTCGACGCGCTGCGCCAGAAGGACAGGTCCGAACCCTGGTACAAGGACGTTCACGGCGATTTCCTGTTCGCCGTGCTGCCGCTCGACAAGGCCCAGATCGACGCCATGGCCAAGATGGTCGGCGCCGACACCACGCCCTTCCGCTACGAGCCGATGCCGACCCTGCGCGCCTCGACCACGCCGCAGCTCTGGGTGCTTGGCAGCGACGACCTGGACGCGCCGAGCGCCGAGACCGCCAGGCGCATCCGCGGCCTGATCGCGCAGGGCAAGCCCTACACGCTGGCGGTCTATCCGGGCGCCGAGCATGGCATGACGCTCTATGAGCTGAACGCCAAGGGCGAGCGGGTTTCGACCCGCTTCGCGCCGGGCTACTTCCAGATGATGGCCGACTTCATCCGCCAGGGCCGCATTGGCCGGCGATACGGCGATGCGGAGATCACGGCGCGCGCCGGGCCTGCGCCCGCGGCGAGGCGGCGATCGGACCCTAGGCCTTGATCTTCCAGCGGGCGTAGTCCTCATCGATGTGCGGCGAGATCAGGCGGGCCGAGGCGGCGTCCTGGTCGGCGCTTTGCGCCTTGCCCATCTTCCGTTCGATGGCCGCGCGCAGGTAGAGCGACGCCGACAGCGACGGACTGCGGTCCAGCGCGGCGTTGACGTCAGCCAGGGCCTCGCTCAGCCGGTTCAGGCGGAAATAGACCATGGCGCGGCTGTCGAGTTCCGCGGTGTTGTTTTCGGTGAGCTCGATCGCGCGGGTGCAGTCCTGCAGGGCGCTGTCGAGCTGCACGGCCAAGGTGCCCTTGATCCAGCAACGCTGGTTGAGAAGCTGAGCACTGGCGGACTTGATCTCGATCGCCTTGTCGATGGCGGCGATGGCGCCGTCGGCGTCGCCGGCCTGAGCCAGGAGCTCGGCCTTGGCCGATTCCCAATCCGGTTTGTCCTCGTCGGCGTTTTCGAGGTGCTGGTCGATGGGCGCCAGGGCCTCCTGCTTATGTCCGGCGTCGATCTGCAACAGTCCCAATTGGACGAGCGCCACCTTGGACGAGGGATCGAGGCCGAGCATGGCCTGGAAATCCGCCGCGGCCTTGTCCTTCTGCCCCATGCTCTCCAGCAGGGCGGCGCGACGCAGCAGCGTGGACGCATTGCCGTCCAGCGACACCGCCTTGTCGAGATCGGCCAGCGCCAGATCCCGCTGGAAGCTGGCCTCGTAGAACACCGCCCGATTGATATAGCGCGACGCGTCGTCGGGCTTGGCGGCGATGATCTCGGCGTGGAGCGCGGCCAGCCGGTCGAGCTTGTGGGCGCGCGCCGCGTCCGAGACCTGCTGGTAGGGCGGCGCATAGTCGGGGCCGGTGGCAAGACGCAGGGTCCGGCCCTGGGCGGCGGCGAGCTTCGCCCGCGTGGCGGGCAGGTCGGCCGCGGGCAGTTCCTCGCCGGCGCTGGTGCTGCGTTCCTCGATGGTCAGCAGATCGCCGACCAGCGTCGCCTTGCGGACGTAGTGCCGGCCGACAATGTCGAGGTCCAGGGCGCCGTCGCCCTCGAGCGCGATGCCGCGACCGCCGTCAGGCAGGCGGAGATGGGTGGTCACCACCGCATGGCTCGGATCGCCCAGGGCGATGGGGATGTCCTTCCACGCCGGCCGGGCGCGATCGGCGTTCAGTCTGATGTTCGCCAGCGTTCCGGTGGACCGCAGGCGATAGACGTGGTCCTGGCGCCGCCAGCCCGGACGCGCGATCCCGGTGACCGAGATGGTGATGGTTCCGGCGTCGGCGTTGAAATCGAACTTCTGGGTGGCGACGATGGCATTCGGTCCCGCGGCGCCGCCCAGGCTGGCCTGCGCGACGGCCAACAGCTTCTCGTTGTCCAACTGCGAGACGAACGTGTGCAGCGCGTCCGCCGCGCCGCCGTGCAGGACGACGGTGGCGGTGAACGGGGCGCCGACGCCCAGCGCCGCGCTCTCATCGATGTCGACGGTGGTGATCCGCGTCGGCCGCGCCGGCGCCTTGGCCGGGAGCTGCAGCAGTTGCGCACCACCCTGCCGCAACGGCAGAACCGAGTGGAAAGGCGGCGGATCGTCCATGTCCTCCTGACGGGTGCCCCGCGCGGTGCCGTCGAGCCACAGGTCTTCGCCGCCCACCTTGGCGTGGACGAAGATGTGGTTGAACGCTTCCGGCGCGGGCAGGCGCACCGCGACGAGATCGCCCTGGCCGATGTTGGCCAGCACTGGCTCGGCCTCGATGTCCAGCGCATGTAGCATCGCCAGCAGCAGCAGGGTCTTGGCCTTGCAGTCGCCATAGCCGGCCGCCCAGGTCCGCTCCGGCTCCTGGGGCACGTAGTTGCCGCCGTTCATGCCATCGGCGAAATAGCGGATGCGGTCCTGGACCAGGGAAAGCGCGGCGGCGACCCGCTTGCGGGGATCGCTCTCGCCGGCGCGGATCTTGGCCACCTCCTGCGCCAGCGGGCTCCCCGGCTTGATCAGGCCCTGGGTCTGATAGAGCGGTAGGAACGCCTCGGACACCGCCGGCCAGTCGGCGAAACTGCCCGCTTCGATGGCGGGGATCGGCTGAAAACGTCTGGGCGCATCGGCCGGCATGTCGGGCTGCTTCGGCGCCGGCAGCGTGACGTTCACCTCGTGCCAGCCGCCCGCGTCGCTTTCCGTCGCCTTCAATCCGGTCAGATAGCCCTTCCACCGGATCTTCGAGCCGGTGGGCCAGATCATCCGGGCGCGGGCGTAGTCGACCTTGAACGGCTCAGGCATGGCCAGCGCGCTGGCCTGGACGCCGCCCTTGAGGGCCGGGTCCTTCACCGACACCGAGTAGGCGATATCCAATACATCGCCGACCCGCAGGCCCTCGACCTGCAGCGTGGCGGTGAGGATGCCGTTCATCTCCAGCTGCTCGAGACCCTGCTCGCGCCGGATGACGTCGAACTTCTGGCCGGCCTTCAGAACGTCGATGTGCTGGCCGTCGCGGACGATGTCGACGCGGTGGATGATCAGGTCGCCGTGGAAGGGCTGCCAGTTCAGCGTGACCGTGCCCATGTGCGCCAGGAGATCTGCGGAGATCGCCCGCGTGCCCAGTTCGCGATAGCCCCACACCACGCCATCGGCGATGCGCGTCTGCTGGTCGATCAGCGCGAACACCGGCAATCCGGCGCCCTGCTTGATCGGCGGCGCGGGCAGCACCCAGGCCGGCGCCGGCTCATAGCGCGGCGTCTCGGACGCCCGCGCGGGCGCCGCCAAGCCGATCAGCAACAGAAATCCAAGCGCAAGACGCAAAACCAGTTCCCCCGAAAGACGCGCCACAAGACCCCGCCCATGGTGAGCACGCGTCCTTACTATGACGCAACCATGACTGGAGAATTTCGACAGCGTCGCCCGCGGCGCCCGAAAGTCTGTCCCCGAACCACATCCACCACGAGCGGAATGGACGGCGCGCGGCGCCTCCGTCTCCGCCTTACCGCTCCGGCTTCAGCTTGCGATTGAAGAAGTCCAGGGTCGCTTCGGTGCGGTGCATGAGCGGCTTCGAGGTCCAGCCGGTGCGGTGGCGCAGGCCCGGATAGGTCATCATCTCAAACGCGGTCGCCCGGTGCTGCAGATCGTAAAGCACCCGCGTCGAGTTCTCGAAAATCACGTTGTCGTCGGCCATGCCGTGGATCAGCAGCAGCGCCCCGGGCTTCAGGTTCCCCAGGCGGGCGATCACCTGCGACCTGGCGTAGCCCTCGGGGTTGTCCTTCGGCGTCCCCATGTAGCGCTCGGTGTAGGCGGTGTCGTAGAGCGTCCAGTCGGTGACCGGGGCGCCGGCCACGCCCGCGGCGAACGGCGAGTTGGGGACCGTCAGCAGCATCAGCGTCATGTAGCCGCCGTTGGAATAGCCGGTGACGCCCAGGTGCGCCCCATCCACGAACGGCAGCGACTTCAGATAGGCCGCGCCCTCCAACTGGTCGGCCACGTCCGGCTGGCCGGTCTTGCGGTCCAGCGCGGTCTTGAAGGCCACCGAGCGGTTGGGGGTCCCGCGGTTGTCCAGCGAAAACAGGATGTAGCCGGCGTCCAGCAGCAGCTGGTCGGCGGGGTTGGCCCAGTGCTTCTCCACCAGCGCCCCGGCCGGGCCGCCATAGACCTGCACGATCACCGGATACTTCCTGGCCGGATCGAAGCCGGCCGGCTTGCGCATCATCCAATGCAGGGTCTGGCCGTCGGCCGCCTTCAGCGTCCCGAATTCCGGCGTCGAGAGGTGGTCGATGTAGGGATAGAACGGGTGGCTGGCGTTCAGCGGGTTCTCCTCGATCCAGCGAACGAAGCTCCCGTCGACCTTGTAGAGCCCGGTGCGCAGCGGGGTCTTGGGATCGGAGTAGGTCGCGGCGAAGGCGCCGCCGGTCTTGGCGACGTTGGCGCTCCACCAGCCACCAGCGGGGGTGAGCGCCTTGGGCTCGCCCGGCTTCGCCCAGGAGACCTCGTAGAGCCGGCGCTCGATGGGGGTGTCCTTGCTGGCGGAGAAGATCGCCATCTGGCGGAGTTCGTCGATGCCTTCCAACTCGGCCACCGGCCAGTCGCCGTGGGTGATCTGGCGGATCAGCTTGCCGCCGCGGGCATAGAGATAGAGGTGCTTGTTGCCGTCGCGCTCCGACGACCACAGGAAGTCCCCGTCCTTCAGCGGCTTGAAGTCGTCGCTGAGCGCCACCCAGTGCGGGCTGGTCTCGGTGAGGATCACATGGCTCGCGCCAGTGGCCGGGTCGACGGCCAGGACGTCCAGCCGCTTCTGATCGCGGCTCAGCCGCTCGACGTAGAGGGTCTTGCCATCCTTCGCCCAGTTGACCCGCGCCAGGTAGATGTCGTTGCTGGGGCCGAGGTCGACCTTGACCCGCGCGCCGCTCGCCACGTCGGCCACATAGAGGTCGACCACCGCATTGGGCCGCCCGACGCGGGGATAGCGCTGGTGGACGATGGTCCCGCCCTCCGCGCCGATGTCCACCCGGTCGATGACGTCGACGCCAGACTGGTCCACGTGGGCCAGCGCGATCCGGAGCTCGTCCGGCGCCCACCAGTAGCCGGTCTCGCGATGCAGTTCCTCCTGGGCGATGAACTCGGCCGTCCCCCAGCTCTTCAGCTCGGTCCCGCCGGTGGTCAGCGCCCGCTCCGCGCCGCCGGCCAGCGGCATCAAATAGAGATTGTCGTCGCGGACGTAGGAGACGAAGCCGCCCTTGGGCGAGATCTTGCCGTCGATCTCGTCGCCCGGCGTGTTGGTCAGCCGCCGCGTCTGGCCGGCGGCCACGTCATAGAGCCAAAGGTCGCCCTGCACTGGCGCCAGGATGTACTTGCCCTGGTCGTCCCAGTGGTACTCGACCACGCCATGGGTCTTCAGCCCCATGCGCTCGCGCCGGCTCTTCTCCGCCTCGGAGAGCTCGCGGCCCTTGGGCGACAGAGCACGGCCGTCGATCAGCATGTGCGGCGCCCCGCCCTTCACGTCGGCGATCCACAGGTCGGTGATGTCCACGTCGTCGGTCTTGGCCTTGAGGTAGGTGACCGCCGAGCCGTCCGGCGCCAGCGCCACGCCCCGCGCCTGCGGCCCGGAGAGGTCGGGACTGGCGAACACCCGCTCGGGCGTCAGGACGGCGGCTTGGGCGAGACTAGCGGACATGAGGGCGGCCACCGCGGCTAGGATGAGTTTCATGGAATCCCCGACGAGTTCGGAGGCGACAGGAGCGCAACCGCGCGGCCTTGCCAAGGCCGTTTGGCGCCTAAACGCCCGCCCCCGAGATCGGATTGAGCAGGAAGACCGGAGCGCCGGACGCGAGGCCCAGTTCGGCCCAGCCGAAGGTCAGTTCCGCCTGCTCCGGGACCGCCGGCTTGCAGGTCTCCACGTGCTTGCGGCCAAAGGCGATGCTCACAGCACCGCCGCGCCGATCCACATAGAAGGCGAAGTCTTGCTTGGCCGTGCAGCCGCCCGACCGGACCCGGATCGTCAGGCCCTCGCGCCCGGCCTGCATCCCATAGAGCGGCTCAAGCTCGGCGAGCGGCGCCGGCGCCGCGCCGCCGGGCGGCCGGCCCACCGTCGCGCACCCGCCCAGCGCCAGCGCGGTGAGGATGAAGCCCCTGCGATCCATGCCGCCCACTCCGCCACAGCCCCCAGCAAAGCAAAAGGGCCCAAAGCAAAAGGCCCGGGATCGCTCCCGGGCCTTCGCAAGGTCGTTCGAGGTTCGGCGCGCTTAGGACGCGTAGAATTCGATGACGAGGTTCGGTTCCATCTTCACCGGGTACGGCACTTCCGCGAGTTCCGGGATCCGGACGAAGGTGGCGGACAGCGCCTTGCCGTCCATGGTGATGTATTCCGGCGTATCGCGTTCGACCGATTGCAGGGCTTCCAGCACCAGCGCCATGTTGCGCGAACGCTCGCGCACCTGGATCACATCGCCCGGCTTCACGCGGTAGGACGGGATGTTGACGCGCTTGCCGTTCACCAGCACGTGGCCGTGGTTGACGAACTGGCGGGCGGCGAACGGGGTCGGCACGAACTTGGCGCGATAGACCACCGCGTCCAGGCGGCTTTCCAGCAGGCCGATCAGGTTCT
>DATAUR010000057.1:0-33123 GCA_036268175.1 Phenylobacterium sp.
ATCGAGGTGGCAATGACCTCTTTCGACGTCTTTTCGCCGCGCACGATCTCGAGCAGGCGCATGACGTTGGCCGGCGAGAAGAAATGCAGGCCGATCACGTCCTGCGGCCGGCTGGTCACCGAGGCGATCTCGTCGATGTCGAGATAGCTGGTGTTCGAAGCCATCATCGCGCCGGGCTTGGCGACCTTGTCGAGGCGGGCGAAGATGTCCTTCTTGATGTCCATCCGCTCGAACACGGCCTCGATGATCAGGTCGCAGTCGGCCAGCTTGTCGAAGTCCAGCGAGCCGGAGAGCAGCGCCATCCGCGCCTCGGTCTCTTCGGCCTTGGCGGTGCGCGAACGCTCGTAGTTCTTGCGGATCGTCGACAGGCCACGCTCCAGGGCGGCCTCCTGCACCTCGACGATGGTCACCGGAATGCCGGTGTTCAGGAAGTTCATGGCGATGCCGCCGCCCATGGTGCCGGCGCCCAGGATCCCGACCTTCTTGATCGGACGGATGGGCGTATCGTCCGGCACGTCGGGGATCTTGTTGGCCTGGCGTTCGGCGAAGAAATAGTAGCGCTGGGCCGCCGACTGGGCGCCCACCATCAGCTCGCCGAACAGTTGGCGCTCGGCCTTCAGGCCTTCGTCGAAGGTGGCGGAATTCACCGCGGCCTCGACCGCCTTGATATTGTTCTCCGGGGCCATGAAGCCGCGGAACTTGCGGGCATTGGCCTTGCGGAAATCGGCGAAGATCTCGGGATGGCCCTTGGCGGCTTCCAACTTGGCGTTGTTGTCGCGCACCTTCACCAGCGGCTTGTTCTCGGCGACCGCCTTGCGGGCGAAGGCGACAGCGCCTTCGAGCAGCTTGCCTTCCTCCACCAGCTCATCGACCAGGCCCATGGCCAGCGCCTGCTTGGCCGGCACGTGGCGGCCGGAGGTGACCATGTCCAGCGCGGCTTCCACGCCGACGATGCGCGGCAGGCGCTGCGTACCGCCGGCGCCGGGCAGCAGGCCCAGCGCCACTTCCGGCAGGCCCACGCGGGCGGAGGGGACGGCGACGCGGTAGTGGGCGCAGAGCGCGACCTCCAGGCCGCCGCCCAGCGCCGTGCCATGGATGGCGGCGATCACCGGCTTGGGCGAGCCTTCCATCATGTCCTGCACCTCGAAGAGGCTGGGACCGGCCATGGCGCCGCCGAACTCGCTGATGTCGGCGCCGGCGATGAAGGTGCGGCCCTCGCAGATCAGCACGATGGCCTTGGCGTCCGACGCGCCGGCCACCTTGAAGCCCTCGAACAGGCCCTCGCGGACCTTGGCGGAAAGCGCGTTCACCGGCGGGGAATTGAGCGTGAGGATGGCGATGTCGCCGTCGCGCGTCAGCGTGGTCACCGAATTGATCTCGGTCATGGCCTGAAGCATCCCTATGGCTGGCGGACCGCCCCCTCTTTTCCAAGTGAAGGAGGGAAGTGGGGTGGCGGCCCCGAAATTCAAACGCTTGTTACAGGCCACGCTGGACCCCTCCAAGTCAAATATGCGAGGGGATTGGAGCGGCCTTGAGCCGCCAACAAATCCGGGGGAGACGCCGATGAGCGCGTTGGACATGTTCTCACTGAAGGGCCGCGTGGCGCTGGTCACCGGCGGCTCGCGCGGCATCGGCAAGATGATCGCCAAGGGCTTCCTCGAAGCCGGCTGTTCGAAGGTCTACATCTCGTCCCGCAAGGCGCCGGCCTGCATCGAGACCGCCGAGGAACTCGGCCCCAACTGCATTCCCCTGCCGCAGGACGTTTCCACGCTGGAGGGCGTGAAAGCCCTAGTCGCCGAATTCCTCAAGCACGAGGACAAGCTCGACATCCTGGTGAACAACGCCGGCGCCGCCTGGGGCGCGGCGTTCGAGGAGTTCCCGGAAAGCGGCTGGGACAAGGTGGTCAACCTGAACCTCAAGTCGCCCTTCTTCCTGACCCAGGCCCTGCACGGTGCCCTGAAGAAGGCCGGCACGCATGAGCGGCCGTCTAAGGTGATCAACATCGCCTCCATCGACGGCATCCGGCTCAATCCACAGGAGACCTACAGCTATCACGCCTCCAAGGCCGGGCTGATCTACCTGACCCGCCGGATGGCCGCCCGCCTGATCGCCGACCACATCGCGGTGACCGCCATCGCGCCCGGCGCCTTCGCGTCGGAGATGAACCGCGTGGCCCGCGACCAGGGCGCGGAAGTCGCCAAACGCATCCCGTCCCGCCGCATCGGCAAGGACGAGGACATGGCCTGCGCGGCGATCTACCTGGCGAGCCCGGCCGGGGACTACGTGGTCGGCGACACCATCGCTGTCGACGGCGGCGTGGCGCTGGCGAGCCCCGGCGGGCTCTAACCGATTAGCCTGCGACCTGGGCTTTTCGCTCCCGGCGGCGGCGCGTGAGGATGTGCTCGGTGTAGCCGTTGGGCTGGGCGCGGCCTTCGAACACCAGGTCCAGCGCCGCCTGGAAGGCGATGCTGGCGGCGAGGTCGGCGCTCATGGGGCGGTAGGCCGGGTCCGAGGCGTTCTGCCCGTCGACCACCTTGGCCATGCGCGCCATCGTCTCGCGTACCTGCGCCTGCGTGCACACCCCGTGGTGCAGCCAGTTGGCGATGTGCTGGCTGGAGATCCGCAGGGTGGCGCGGTCCTCCATCAGGCCCACGTCGTGGATGTCCGGCACCTTGGAGCAGCCGACTCCCTGATCGATCCAACGGACCACGTAGCCGAGGATGCCCTGGGCGTTGTTGTCCAGCTCCTCCTGCACGTCGGCGGGGCTCCAGTTGGAGTGGGCCAGCGGCGGGGTCAGCAGGGCGTCGGTCCCAGTGGTCTCGTGCGCCTTGGCCATGGCGGCCTGCAGCGCCGGGACGTCGACCTCGTGATAGTGCAGGGCGTGCAGCACCGCGGCGGTGGGCGAGGGCACCCAGGCGGTGCTGGCGCCGGCCTTGGGGTGGCCGATCTTGGCGGCGAGCATGGCGGCCATCTGGTCGGGCGCGGCCCACATGCCCTTGCCGATCTGAGCGCGGCCGGGAAAGCCGGTTTCCAGGCCGATCTCGACGTTGCGCTTCTCATAGGCCGGCAGCCAGGGCTCGGCCTTGATGGCGTCCTTGCGGACCACCGGCCCGGCCTCCATCGCGGTGTGGATTTCATCGCCCGTGCGGTCGAGGAAGCCGGTGTTGATGAACACGATCCGCTCGCGGGCGGCGTGGATGCAGGCGGCGAGGTTGGCGCTGGTGCGCCGCTCCTCGTCCATGACGCCGATCTTGACGGTGTTGGCGGGCAGGCCGAGCGCCTCCTCCACCAGGCCGAACAGCCGCACGGCCAGCGCGACCTCGTCCGGCCCATGCATCTTGGGCTTCACCACATAGACCGAGGCCGCCGGGCTGTTGCGGCGGGCGCCGTTCAGGTCGTGCAGGGCGGCGGCGGCGGTCACCAGGGCGTCGAGCACGGTCTCGTAGATCGCCTCACCCCGATAGCGGACGGCGTCGGTCAACATGTGGTGGCCGACATTGCGCACCAGCATCAGGGATCGGCCCGGCAGGGTCAGTTCGCCGCCGTCGGGGGCGCTGTAGGTGCGGTCTTGCGCCAACGCCCGGGTCTCGGTCTTGCCGCCCTTGGCGAAGGTCGCGGTGAGGTCGCCGCGCATCAGGCCTAGCCAGTTCCGGTAGACGCCGACCTTGTCCTGCGCATCGACGGCGGCCACCGAGTCCTCGCAGTCCTGGATGGTGGTCAGCGCCGCCTCGACCAGCACGTCGGAGACGCCGGCGAGGTCGCCGCGGCCGATGGGATGGCCGCGGTCGATCTGGATTTCCAGGTGCAGGCTGTTGTGGACCAGCAGGACGGCGTCGGGCGCCTGTGGCCTGCCCCGCCAGCCGACGAACTGCTCCGGGGTGACCAGCGCCGCCGTGCCACCATCCTTCAGGCTGGCCACCAGGGCTCCGCCGGCCACCGCATAGACCGTCACCTCGGCATGTGAGGCGCTGGTCAACGGCGCGGCGCGGTCGAGGAAAGCCTTGGCGTAGGCGATGACCTTTCCGCCCCGTTCGGAATCGTAGCCAGGCTTGCCGGTGGGCGGCTCCAGGGCGTCGGTCCCATAGAGGGCGTCGTAGAGGCTGCCCCAGCGGGCGTTGGCGGCGTTCAGCGCAAACCGGCCGTTGGAGACCGGCACCACCAATTGCGGCCCGGCGACCTCGGCGATCTCCGGATCGACGCCCGCGGTGGAAATCTCGAAGGCCGGCGGGTCGGGCAGCAGATAGCCGATCTCCCGCAGGAAGGCGGTTTCCTCGGCGACGTCGAAGGTCTTGCCCCGCCGCGCCTTCCACCAGGCGTCGATCTGGGCCTGGAGTTCGTCGCGGCGGGCCAGCAGGGCCTTATTGCGCGGCGTGAAGTCCGCCAGGATCGATTCCAGCGACGCCCAGAAGGCGGCCGCCCCGACGCCGGTCCCGGGCAGCAGTTCATCCTGCACAAAGCCCGCCAGGATGTCGTCGACCGAAAGCTTGGGAGAGATGTCCATGGGGTGACCGCAGGCGTGTGAAGGGGCGCGGCGTTCAGAAAGCAGCCGCGCGCAAGAAAAGAAAGGCCCCCGCCTTTCGGCGGGAGCCAGGTCTCGTCGACCGGTCCGCGCGCTCTAAGCGAACTGGTTCATGGTGTTGTGCGCGCCACCGGCCTTCAGGGCCGCTTCGCCCGCGAAGTACTCCTTGTGGTCGTCGCCGATGTCCGAGCCGGACATGTTCTGGTGCTTCACGCACGCGATGCCCTGGCGGATCTCCTGGCGCTGCACGTTCTTGACGTAGCCCAGCATGCCCTGCTCGCCGAAGTACTCCCTGGCCAGGTTGTCGGTGCTGAGCGCGGCCGTGTGATAGGTCGGAAGCGTGATCAGGTGGTGGAAGATGCCGGCCCGCTTGGCCGCGTCCGCCTGGAAGGTGCGGATGCGTTCGTCGGCTTCCACGGCCAGCGCAGTGCTGTCGTACTTGGCCGCCATCAGGCCATCGCGTTCGTAGGCGGCGACGTCCTTCCCGGCCTTGGCCCAGGCGTCATAGACCTGCTGGCGGAAGTTCAGGGTCCAGTTGAAGGACGGCGAGTTGTTGTAGGCGAGCTTGGCGTTGGGGACGACGGCGCGGATGCGGTCCATCATCCCGGCGATCTGCTCGATGTGCGGCTTCTCGGTCTCGATCCACAGCAGGTCGGCGCCGTTCTGCAGCGAGGTGATGCTGTCCAGCACGCAGCGGTCTTCACCCGTGCCGGCGCGGAACTGGAAGAGGTTGGATGGCAAGCGCTTGGGCCGCAGCAGCTTGCCGCCGCGGTTCAACACCACATCGCCGTTCTTCATGTCGGTCGGCGAAATCTCCTCGCAGTCGAGGAAGGAATTGTACTGGTCGCCCAGGTCGCCCGGCTGGTGGCTGACGGCGATCTGCTTGGTCAGACCCGCGCCCAGGCTGTCGGTGCGCGTGACGATGACGCCATTGTCGACGCCCAGCTCCAGGAAGGCGTAGCGACAAGCGCGCACCTTGGCCAGGAAGTCCTCGTGCGGCACCGTGACCTTGCCGTCCTGGTGGCCGCATTGCTTTTCGTCGGAGACCTGATTTTCGATCTGCAGGGCGCAGGCGCCGGCCTCGATCATCTTCTTGGCCAGCAGATAGGTGGCTTCCGCGTTGCCAAAGCCCGCGTCGATGTCGGCGATGATCGGGACCACGTGCGTCTCGAAATTATCGACCGCATCGACCAGCTTCTGCTCCTTGGCCTTGTCGCCGGCCGCGCGGGCGGCGTCGAGGTCGCGGAACAAGAGGGAAAGCTCGCGGGCGTCGGCCTGCTTGAGGAAGGTGTAGATTTCTTCGATCAGCGCCGGCACCGAGGTCTTCTCGTGCATCGACTGGTCGGGCAGCGGCCCAAAGTCGGAGCGCAGGGCGGCGACCATCCAGCCGGAGAGGTAGATATAGCGGCCTTTGGTCGAGCCGAAGTGCTTCTTGATCGAGATCATCTTCTGCTGGGCGACGAAGCCGTGCCAGCAGCCCAGTGACTGGGTGTAGTTGGCCGGATCGGCGTCATAGGCGGCCATGTCCTCGCGCATGATGCCGGCGGTATATTTGGCGATCTCCAGGCCGGTCTTGAACCGGTTCTGCAGCCGCATGCGGGCCACGCCCTCGGCGTTGATGCCGTCCCAGGCGCCGGTCTTGCCCTTGATGAGCTGGCTCATCTCGATGATGTGGTCCTGGTAGGCCATGTCACTCATTCCATGCTGCTGGCGCGGGGAGGCGCTTGAACTTGACCTCGGCCCTAACGCGCGGGGCCAGGGCGCGGCGAGGGCTTCCAAGGTTGAGCTGTAAAACTTTACAAATGTATGCTGTAATCTTGTAAAGTTATCAGTGGGCAGACCGATGGCGACGGAACGCGGCCTCTATGTGGGCCCCAGGCTTCGGCGGATGCGGCGGGACCTTGGCCTCACCCAGGCCGACATGGCCGCCGCCCTGGAGGTTTCCGCCTCCTACATCGCGCTCCTGGAACGCAACAACCGGCCGCTGACCGCGGGCCTGCTCTTGAAGCTCGCCCAGACCTACCAGATCGACATGGCGGCGCTGGGCAGCGGGGCGGCCGAGGACAGCCAGCGCCTGCAGGGCGTGCTGAAGGATCCGGTGTTCGCGGGCATCGAGTGGGGGGCGAGCGAGTTGACCGACGTGGCGACCAACTTTCCGGGCGTCACCGAGGCGCTGCTGCGCCTCTACACCACCTATCAGGAGGGGCAGCTCGCCTTCGCCGACCGAGGCGCGGCCGCCGTGGGCGAGGCGGACGACGTGGCCGATCCAGTCGCGGAATCACGGCGCTTCCTGGCGGCGCGGCGCAACAGCTTCCCGGCCCTGGACGATGCCGCCGAGCGGCTGGCGCAGGCGGTGGGCGCGCGGGACAACGTCGCCGCCTATTTCCAGGCGCGGCACGGCCTGCGGGTGCGCCGGGTGCCGGCGAGCTTCATGGTTGGCTCGACGCGCCGGCTCGATCCGCACCGCCGGGAAGTGCTGCTGGACGACAGCCTGGACGCCGCCAGCCAGGCGTTCCAACTCGCCCTGCAGCTTTGCTACCTGGAGCTCGGCGAGGAGATCGACGGGGTGCTGGCCGGCGGCGGCTTCGCCAGCGAGAACGGCGAGCGGCTGACAAGGCGTGCGCTCGCCAGCTACGCCGCCGCCGCTGTGTTGATGCCCTATTCGGCCTTTGCCCGGGCGGTGGAGGCCCGGCGTTACGACGTGGAGGCGCTGGCCCGCCAGTTTGGCTGTTCCTTCGAACAGACCGCGCACCGGCTCACTACCCTGCAAAAGCCCGGGCAGGCGCGCGTGCCGTTCTTCTTCATCCGCGTCGACCCGGCGGGAAACGTGTCCAAGCGGCTGGACGGGGCGGGCTTTCCGTTCGCGCGGCACGGCGGCGGCTGCCCCCTGTGGTCGATCCACCATGTGTTCCGCACCCCGCGCGAGATCGTCACCCAGTGGCTGGAGCTGCCGGACGGCCAGCGGTTCTTCTCCATCGCGCGCACGGTCACCGCCGGCGGCGGGGCGTTCGGGGCGCCCCGGGTGGAGCGCGCCATCGCGCTGGGCTGCGCCGCCGAGCACGCCGGCAAGCTGATCTATACCGCCGGCCAGGCGCCTGGCGGCGAGGCCGCGACCCCCATCGGCGTCACCTGCCGGCTGTGCCAGCGCACCGATTGCACGGCGCGTTCGGAGCCTCCGATCGGCCGTCAGATCCTGCCCGACGACCTGCGCCGCACCAGCCTGCCGTTCGGCTTCTCCGACAGCTGAGCCTTGGCGAACGGATTCGCCGAACTTCGATGCCCGTCGATGGGCAAATGCTTCAAACAAGCTACGCGCTAAGTGGCTGGCGCAACGCCGATTTCCGTGCGCAAATTCCCCAAAATATCGGGGATGAAACACGTTCCCGAATAAGAATGCTGGGAACGAAACATGGCTCAGGTAGCGGTCCAGTCCACGGACCGATTCGAGCGTAAGCGCGAAGCGATTCTCGACGCCTCGACGCGGCTGCTCAACGCCCAAGGCGTCAAGGGTTTGACCCTGGGGGTGGCCGCCGCCGCGGTCGGCCTCTCCACCACCAGCGTCACCTACTACTTCAAACGAAAGGACGACCTGGCGGCGGCGGTGATGTTGCGCGGGATCGCCGCCCTGCACGAGATCGTGGGCCAGGCGCTTACGGCTCCGACGCCGCCGCAACGCCTGCACGCCCTGCTCGACCTCTACCTGGGGCGGATGCGCAGGGCGGAACTGGGCGAAGCGCCGCCGCTCTCGCTGCTCTCCGACCTGCGGGCGCTCAGCATGCCGCAGCGGGGTGAGGTGTCGGCGGCCTATCTGAAGATGTTCAGGCGCCTGCGGCAGATCTTCGAGGCGCCGCAGTTCGACGGCCTGTCCCGCGGGCGGCGCACGGCGCGCACCCAGATGCTGCTCGCCCAGCTGTTCTGGGCCGCCGCCTGGCTTCCGAAGTACGATCCGGACGACTATGGGCGGGTCTGCGAGCGGATGTACGACATCCTGATGGGGGGTCTGGCCGCGCCGGCCTCGCTCTGGGCGCCGCAGCCCGTCCCGGTGGCCGAGGTCGCCGCGCGGGGGCGGACGGAAATGGCGCGCGAGACCTTCCTGATGGCCGCCACCCGGCTGATCAACGCGCGTGGCTACCGGGGCGCCTCGGTGGACAAGATCTCCGCCGAGCTCAACGTCACCAAGGGCAGCTTCTACCACCACAACGACGCCAAGGACGACCTGGTGGTGGCCTGTTTCGACCGCACCTTCGAGGCGATGACCCGGGTGCAGCGCCTGGCGCTGACCTTGCCGGGCGATCAATGGACGCGGGTGTCGAGCGCAGCCGCCGCGCTGGTGGAATACCAGCTCTCGGAGCACGGGCCGCTGTTGCGAAGCTCGGCGCTTTCCGCCCTACCGGAATCGATCCGCCACGAGATGGTGCAGCATTCGGACCGGGTGTCGGACCGCTTCGCCTCGATGATCTCCGACGGCATCGCGGAAGGCTCGATCCGGCCGGTGGACCCCTTCGTCGCCGCCCAGATGCTGAACGCCATGGTCAACGCCTGCGCCGAGCTCACCGCCTGGGTGCCCGACGTCAGCTCCAAGGCCGCGCCGGCGGTGTTCGCCCGCCCGCTGCTGATGGGAATCTTCGCGCGCTAGGGCATCGGATCGGCTGTTGGAGAGGCTTCCCGCAGGCGGGCGATGTTCGCCTCATGGGCGGCGCGGTCGATGCGATAGAACTGCAGGACCACCACCGAGCCGCCGTTGAAGACCAGGATGCAGGGCAGATAATAGAGCGCCAGGCGCCGCACGATCTCGGGGTCCACCGTGCCCGGCAGCGCATGCACCGGGAAGCCCACCGCCGAGATCAGGATGCCGGCGACGAAAGCGCCGATCCCCAGCGTGAACTTTCCCACCAGGCCGTTGGCGGCGAACAGCACGCCCTCGGATCGCGCACCGCTCTTCACCGCCTGGTCCTCGGCCACGTCGGCGACCATGGAGGAGACGATGACGAAGCCGATCAGGCCCAGAACCGCGGTCACCACCACGTCGACGAACAGCAGGACGTAGAGCAGCTTCGACCCATTCGGCGGCATGATCCCGATCAGCCGGGCGCCGATCGGCAGCATCGAGGTGACCACCGAGGTCGAGAACAACGCGATCATCGCCTGCTTCTTGCCGAATCGCTTGGCGAGGTAGGGCGCCAGGAAGACCCCGATCACCGAAGCCAACAGCCCGCCGGCCGCCAGCGGTCCGATCTCCTGCGACTTCAGGCCCCACAGGTGCAGGTAGAAATAGTTGGAGAGCGTGGTGGTGATCCCGACACCCGTGCCGCCCAGCACCGTGGACGCCATCACCACCAGCAGGGCCGGATTGCCGAAGGTCGAGAGGATCTGACGGAAGGTCTGAACGACGGTCGTGCGCCGCTCCGGCGGTTTGTGGAGGTAGCGGATACGACTGTGCGTAGCCGAGGTCGAGACCAGGACGCAGACAACCATCAGCACCGCGGACAGCGCGCCGAATTGCGCATAGCGCGCCGGATTGAGCACGCCCAGGGGATTGGCAGCGTCCTGCCTCAGGAACACTGTGTAGAGGACGAGTTGCATGACCGCGATGGCTGCGATGGCGAAGAACCAACGGAAGGCCAACAGCGAGGTGCGCTCGTCGTAGTCCGGCGCGAGCTCGGGCGCTAGGGCGTTGGAGGGGATTTCGTAGCTCGCCACCGAGACGCGGAGGGCGATCATGGTGACCACCGCGAGCAGCAGCTGCTGCGTCGGTTCCAAACCGCGCGGGGCGTGCCAGAGGAAGTAGGTCAGCGCCGCGGTTGGGACGGCCGAGGCGTACATGAAGGGATGGCGGCGCCCCCAGCGGGACCGCAGGTTGTCCGACCAATGACCGATCAACGGGTCCAGCACCACGTCGGCCAGCAGCGAGACCATGATCGCCGTCCCCACCCAGACGGCGGGAATGCCCAGCACCTGGTTGAAGTAGATTTGCAGTATGGCCGACGACAGGATCACATAAGCGACGCCGTATGAGATCGAGCCGAGGCCGTAGACCAGTTTGAGCGGAAAACCGAGCGGCGGTGGCGCCGGAACCAGGATGCTCAAGATCGCGCGCCCCGCGCGTGGCTGCCGTTCGATCCCATGCGGTCCTCCTGTCGCCCCCTCGACGATCGTCGGACTTGTCGGGTCTTGCGGTCCCGCGTCCGCTCTCTCTGCCCGCGACCGTGCGGTAGGCTCACAGAGGCGTCAACGCATTTGATCTTACATCGTAGACACGTTCCGTCGGCCTGGCCCCAGGTGGAGAAATCTTCCGCAAAAACAAAGGGCGCGCCCTTCCGGGGCGCGCCCTCCAAACCGGAAAACCGGATCGTCTAGAAGCGGTACTGGAACTCCACGCCGTAGGTCCGCGGCGGGGTGAGCGCGTAGTTGCTTTCGATGCTCCCCGGCCCGATCCCCGGTCCCACCAGCACGCCGTTGGTGAGGGTGGAATTCTGCGCCAGGCCCGGCACCACGTGGACGGGCTGGCCGGCCGCCGCGGCGATCGAGGTGTTGGTGTAGGCCCCCGATACCCGCCCGGCGCCCGAACCGCCGTCGTAGCCGAGCGTGTTGAAGGCGTTCTTCACATAGGCGATGATCGAGTAGCGGTTGTCCTTGTCCTTCCAGGTGATCCGGGCGTCGACCTGGTCCCAGGCCTTCGAAGCGTAGTAATCGCGCTGGAAGATCCCGGAGTATTCCTTGTCGCGCCAGATGTAGGTCGCCGAGGGTGAGATCGAGCCCTTTTCCAGGTCCCAGGTGTAGAGCACGTTGAACGCGATCTTGTTGCGCGGCTGCTGCGGAAGCTCGTTGCCGCTGAGGTTCTGGAAGCGCTGGACCAGGCCGGTGTTCACGTCGCAGAGCGCGTTGGGGGAGGCGCCCGTGGTGGTGCCCGTGCAGCTCAGCAGAGGCCCGATCGGCTTGGCGCCCGGCTGCAGGCCTTCCGGGTCGGCTGGGTCGATGACGCCGGACAACTGGGTGACCTTGGTCGGGTTGAAGTCGTAGTCGAAGAGGATCCGCAGGTTGTCGATCGGAGCCCAGGTGGACTCGAACTCGATCCCCTCGCTGATCGACTTCGGAATGTTCACGAACCGGCTCTGGCTGGGCAGCAGGCTGTTGGTGAGGTTGGCCACCGACAGCGGAGCCTGGAAGCCGGTGAAGTCGTAGTAGAAGATCGCGACGTTGGTCTGCAACCGGCTGGTCCAGTCCTTCTTCAGGCCGATCTCATAGTCGTTGATGAACTCCGGATCGGTGGCGGGGAACTGGCCCTCGGTGCTGGTCACGCCGGCCGCGATGCCGCCCGCCAGGTAGCCTCGGCCATAGGTGATGTAGGCCGTGGTGTCCTTGTCCGGCGTCCAGGTCAGGCCGGCGGTGCCGGTGGTGGCCTCCGACGAGAGGTCGTAGTTGCGGTGAGCGAAGCCGTCCGGCGTGAAGAACACGCCGCCGGTCGCCGCGTGGCTTCCGGCGACCACGCCCTTCGGCACGCCGGGGCCGAGGTAGACCAGGTCCGGGGTGATATCGACCACCGGAGCGAAGGTCCCCAGGAGTTCCGGCGCGGTGCCGCCGAGGCAGGTGACGGTGGTATAGCAAAGGGCGCGCACGGCTTCGGTGCCGGTCAGGCCGTCGTGGTTCCAGCGCAGGCCAAGGGTGAGCTTCAGGGTGTCGGTGAACTTCCAGTCGATCTGGCCGAACACCGCGTAGGATTCCTGCTCGAACTGGGTGCGGTCGTCATAGAGCCGATTCTGGAACGGCAGGCCCACCGGGCCGGTAACGCTCGGGAGTGCGGGGGTGACCGCCGAGCCGTCGTGCAGCTTCGATTGGTCGGCCATGGTCGTGAAGACCGGCTGAGTGTAGCCTTCCTTGTAGTAATAGAGGCCACCCAGCCACTGGAACGGACTATTGCCGGTGGAGGCGAAGTCGATCTCGTGGCTGACGTTGTGGTAGTTCTCTTGATAGGTCGAGGACTGCGGCGGGTCGAAGTTGATCGGTCCGCAGGCGCCCACGGCCGCGAAGGTCGTATTGCAGATCGACCCCGTGGCGGGGCCGAGCGGCACCGGGGTCAGCGGCAGGGTGAACGACTGAATCGCGGTTCCGCCGCTGCCGTTATCCTGGAACAGAGTATAGTGATAGTTCTGGCCGCCGCCGATGTACTTCACGTCGAAACCGTCGAAGTGATAGGTGTAGTTGGCGGTGAGCGTGTAGGTGTCGTCCAGGGACACCGTCTGGATGATGTCCGAGGCGAACTTGCGCGGGTCGTTGGTGGCCGGGTTGTTACAGCCGGTCGGGGATAGATTGACCACATTGGTCGCGCCGCCGCCCGGAGCGCAGGCGAATTCCGGATTGATGTTCTGCCCGGAGAATTCGTTGAAGTTGTACGGTCCCGGCGAATAGCCGGCCCGCGCGCCAGGGCCGCCGGCGCCGTTGTTCCAGCCGGCGATCGAAGCCTTGAACCAGCCATCGGCGTGATCGCCGAACTTGGCCTGGATTTGGGCTTCCAGGTAATACTGGTCGATCACATTGCCTTCGGACGGCATGTTGGGAACGACGTTGGTGAAGTAGCCGTCGCGTTGCTTTTCCCAGTTGCCGGCCAGGCGATACTGCAGATCGGGGGCCAGCGGGCCGGAGATCGCGGCTTCCAGCAAGGTCCGGCCGTAGTTGTCGACCGTGGCGCGTACCTCGGCGTAGGGGTCTTCGGTCGGGCGCTTGGAGATCACGTTGATCGCGCCGCCCAGGGAGTTGCGGCCGTAGAGGGTGCCCTGCGGGCCGCGCAGCACTTCCACCCGGTCGGTGAAGATCGGCGTCTTGCCGGCGGTGACGGTTGAGGTCGTGTAGATGCCGTCGTCATAGACCGCGACGGGCACCGACACCGGGTGCTGGTTGGTTAGGCGGCTGACCCCGCGGATGCTGGTCCGGTCGTCGGAGCTCGTATAGTTCAGGCCCGGCGTGAAGTCGGTCATGTCCTGGATCGTGTTGATCCCGATCAGGTCGCGGTTCGTCGAGGTGAAGGCCGAGATGGCCACCGGCACGTCCTGCAGGCTCTCCGTCCGCTTTTCGGCGGTGACCACCAGTTCTTCGATGGTGTTGCTCACCGCGGCCTGCGCGGCGGGCTTGGTTTGAGCGTTGGCCGATGTTCCCAAAGCGGCGGCGATCAGCAGGGCGCTAGACGCCAACAGGCGAACCTTGTGTTGCAACTTAACCTCCCCAGCGGCCAGATAGGCCTTTGTTTAAGCTCGATGTTTTGTCCGCATCGATCGCCCCGCGGAAGGTCGGCGCGCGTCCCATGGGGACACGAATCCGACTGGCGGCGCTGCGGCGCAATCGATGATTTTCGATCGTTGGGATGTCGGGTTGCGTGAGCGCAAAGCCCATGGCGTTGAGCCGCGAGTTTACGCTCGCGTGCCCGGCCACGAAGCCGCCCCCTGCCCCCATGACGTCCTCCCTGCCGCCATTTGGCGGCCTACGTCAGGCGTTCCGAAGGTCAGAAATCCCCGGTCGCCTGATCCCTTTGTTCGCCGAAACTGCTGGAGCGTCGCGAGAGCGTCAATGTTTTTCGAAGCTTGCGGGCCAGCAATATTCCGAAAGTCGGCATGGCCGCCACATATCCGCCCAAAACGGCCGGGTCGGAGCGGACCGTGAAAGGCGGCGATTCCTCCCGCAAAAACAAAGGGCGCGCCCTTGCAGGCGCGCCCTCCAAACCCGGGAAACCGGATTTTCTAGAAGCGGTACTGGAACTCCACGCCGAAGGTGCGCGGCGGGGTCAGTTGGTAGTTGCGGGTGATCCCGTTGTCGCCAAAGCCGGTGGCCAGGCCGTTGGCGCTCAAACCGGGCGTGCTGGGAAGCCCCGGGCTGATCGCGCCACCCGACGCGGCGATCGCGGCCAGCGGATAGACGCCGCTGTTGCGGGTGCCGCTGACGGCGCTGTCGTAGCCTAGGGTGTCGAACAGGTTCTTCACGTAGGCGATGACCGAGAACTTGTTGTCCTTGTCCTTCCAGGTGAGACGGGCGTCGACCTGAGACCACTGAGGCGCGGCGTCGTAGAAGCGCTCGAAGATCCCGGCGTATTCCTTGTCGCGCCAGATGTAGCTCACCGACGGGGTGAGCGAACCCGGAGCGAAGTCCCAGGTGTAGAGGACGTTCAGCGCCACCTTGTTGCGGGCCGCGTTCGGCAGCTCGTTGCCGGACATATTCTGCGCCCGCTCCACCAGGCCGGTGTTGACGTCGCAGAGCGGCGTCGAGGCGCTGGCGCAGTGGGTAAGCGCGGTCAGCGGCTTGGCCCCCGGCGCCAGAGCTTCCGGATCCTGCGGATCGACGATGCCCGAGAGCTTCTCGATGCGGCTCGGGTTGAAGGAGTAGTTGAACAGGATCCGCAGGTTTTCGATCGGGGTCCAGGTGCTCTCGAACTCGACGCCTTCGCTGACCGCGTGCGGGACGTTCAGGAACACGCTCTGGCTCACCGCCAGGGCGCCGGAGTTGTTGGCCACCGTCAGCGGAGCCTGCAGGCCGTCATAGTCGTAATAGAAGATGGCGAGATTGGTCTGCAGGGTGCGGCCGAACTCCTTCTTCAGACCGACTTCGAAGTCGTTCATGTGCTCGGGGCCGGTTTCCGGGAACTCGCCCCCGGCCGCCACCGCGCCCACCTGGAAGCCGCCCTGCTTATAGCCACGGCTGAAGGTGAAGTAGGCCATGGTGTCCCGATCGGGCGTCCAGGTCAGACCGGCGGTGCCGGTCGTGGCCGACCAGGTGTCGTCGTAGGAGCGGCTCGCGAAGCCGTCCGGCGAGAAGGTCACGCCGCCGGGCTTGCCGTTGTTGACGACGCCGGCCGGCAGGCTGCCGGTCCAGAACTGGCTCGGCGTGATGTCCAGCGGGAAGGAGAAGTTGCCGAACAGCTGCGGGGTGCTGCCGCACGCCGTGGTCGCGAAACAGACGATCCGCGCCGATTCCGTGCCGTACTCGTGGTCGTGGCTCCAGCGCAGGCCTAGCGTGGCCTTCAGGGTGTCGGTGAACTTCCAGTCGACCTGACCGAACACCGCGTAGGACTGGTCCTGCATGTCCGGGCGGTCGTCGAAGATCCGGTTTCCGAAGTCGAGCGGCACCGCTTGCGTGCCGGGGATCGCGGTGATCGGGCCGGCCAGCTGGGTCTGTTGCGGCAGGTCCTGCGACACCGGCTGGCGGATGCCTTCCTTGTAGTAGTAGAGGCCGCCCAGCCACTGGAACGCGCCATTGCCGGTGGAGGCGATGTTGATCTCGTGGCTGATGTTGTGGAAGTTTTCTTCGTAGGTCTGGATCTGCTCCGGGAATGCCGTGAGGCCGGTGCAGCCGCCGGGCGCGACGAGGGTATTGACGATCGGGCAGGGCTGCGTGGAGGTGTTGATCGGCAGCGCCGGATTGATCGTCGCCGCCGGATTGATGGTGTACGAGCTGATCGCCCCACCGCCGTTATCGGTGATCAGGGTGTAGTGGTAGTTCTCGCCGCCGCCGACGTACTTCACGTCGAAACCGTCGAAGTGATAGGTGTAGTTCACCGCGATGATGTAGGTGTCATCGAGCGCCACCGACTGCGCCACGTTCGAGGCGAAATTCCGCACGTTCTTGGAAGCCGGGTTCACACAGCCTAGCGGCGAAGTATTCACCACATTGCTGACCACGCCGCCCGGAGAGCAGGCAAAGCCGGCCGCGGGGCTCTGCGCGCCGAATTCCGCATAGTTGAACGGGCCGGACGAATAGCCGGACCGCGCGCCGGGCCCGCCGCCGCCGTTGTTCCAGCCCACCAGGTCGAGCTTCGCCCAGCCGTCGGCGTGATCGCCGAACTTCGCCTGCAGTTCGCCCTCGATGTAGTACTGATCGATGACATTGCCTTCCGACGGCATGCCCGGGACGATGTTCTTGAAGTAGCCGTCGCGCTGCTTTTCCCAGTTGCCGGTCAGGCGATACTGCAGGTCGGGGGCCAGCGGGCCGGAGATCGAAGCCTCCAGCAGGGTCCGGCCGTAGTTGGCGACCGTGGCGCGGACTTCCGCGTAGGGATCTTCGGTCGGGCGCTTGGAGATCACGTTGATCGCGCCGCCGATGGAGTTACGGCCGTAGAGGGTGCCCTGCGGGCCGCGCAGCACTTCCACCCGGTCGGTGAAGATCGGCGTCTTGCCGGCCGGCACCGTCGAGGAGGAGAAGATGCCGTCGTCATACAGCGCCACGGCGTTGGCGATCGGGTGCGAGTTGGTGAGGCGGCCGACGCCGCGGATCGAGTTGCGGTCGTTGGCGCTGGAATAGTTCAGGCCCGGCGTGAAGTTGGTCATGTCCTGGATCGTGTTGATCCCGACCAGGTCGCGGTTCGTCGAGGTGAAGGCCGAGATGGCCACCGGCACGTCCTGCAGGCTCTGGGTCCGCTTTTCGGCGGTGACCACCAGTTCCTCGATGGTGCTGCCGGCGGCGGCGACCGCAGGCTTGGCGGTCTGGGCGTGAGCGACCGGACCAAACGCAGCAGCGAACAGCACGGCGCTGGACGCCAAAAGGCGAACCTTGTTTTGCAACTTAAACCTCCCCAGTAGCCCTGCAGGCCAGGAATGAAAGAACAGCTTTTTCTTTTTCCACTGGCTCAGCTGTAGAGAGGCGTCAACCGTCTTCGCCAAAAAATGCAACCGAGTTTCGAAAACGCGGTTTGGCGAATAACGGTGTTCTCAAGGGGATTTTCGCAAATGTTTCAAAAAACCGGTTTGTAACATGTGACGTTTGGATTTCAGCCCTGCAACTCTAGGATTGATCCATCGTCAGCACGATCTTCCCCACGTGGGCCCCGTTCTCCAGGTGCGCGTGGGCCTTCGCCGCCTGGGCGAGCGGGAAGGTGGCGTCGAGCTGCGGCGCGACCTTGCCGGCCGCGATCCACGGCCAGACCAGCGCCTCCACCGCGGCCGCCAGCCGGGCTTTTTCGTCAGGGTTGCGGGGCCGCAACGTCGACCCAGTGACCACGCCGCGCTTCTGCATCAGCCGGCCGATGGAAAGCGTCACGTCACCGCCGCCGAGGCTGGCGATGAACACGATGCGGCCGTCCACCTTCAGGGCGTCGAGGTCCCTGGCGAAATAATCGCCGCCGACCATGTCGAGCACCACATCGGCCCCGCCGTCCTTTTTGGCGACCTCGGCGAAATCCTCCGCCTTGGCGTCCACCGCGATGTCCGCGCCCAGGCGCCGCGCGGTCTCGGCCTTGTCGCCCCCGCGCGCCGTGGCGATCACCCGGGCGCCATAGGCCTTGGCCATCTGGATCGCCGTGGTGCCGATGCCGGAGGTGGCGCCATGCACCATCAGGGTCTCGCCCGGCTGCAGGCGGCCATGTTCGAAGACGTTGGCGAACACCGTGAAGACGGTCTCGGGGAGGGCCGCGGCCTGGATGAAATCGAGCCCCTCGGGGATCGGCAGCGCGTGACGGGCGTCGCAGACGGCGTATTGCGCATAGCCGCCACCGCCCAGCAGGGCGCAGACCCTGTCGCCAGCTTTCCAGCGGCCCGCGCCCACGACCACCTCGCCCGCGACTTCCAGGCCCAGCGTCTCCGGCGATCCCGCCGGCGGCGGATAGAAACCCATGCGCTGGAGGATGTCGGGCCGGTTGATCCCAGCGGCGCGCACCCGAATCAGGATCTGGCCGTCCTTTGGCTCGGGACGGGGCAGACTCACCGGTTTCAGCGCCTCGGCCGGGCCCTTGCCGCCTTCGACGGCGATCGCGGTCATGGTCTCGGTCATGGGGAGGTGCTCCGGCCGGCTTGAGGACGTCAGGGCGCGCAAACTTGCACTTGCGGCCTGCGCGCGGTTGGATAGCGCCCCATCGAGGAACCGGAAAGGCAAAGCCCGTCATGGAAGAGCCTGCGGAAGTCCGTGTTGGCCGTGGCCAGCGTCTCATCGAGGCGGTTCGCGAAGACCTGGAGCTGTTCGGCGTCGCCGAACTGGAAGAGCGCATCGAGGTGCTGCAGTCGGAGATCGCCCGGGTGAACGCCCAGATCGACCGCAAGCGGGCCGGCCGCGCGGCCGCCGACGCCTTGTTCGGCGCCGGACCGGGCTAGTTTGCCGCAGGCCAGCGGCGCCAAATGGTCCAGATCGCCTGGCAGGATTGGGCTTGGGCTGCATGCGGCCGGCGTGTCTGGCTGGCCCAAACTGGCTGGCACGCAGGTTGCACGGACGGTTTTCCGCGACCGCCCGGCGGCCTGAGTGTAGATTGAGCATCGAATGAGCGATCTGAACCCCTCTCCGACGTCTAACTCCGGGACTGGCTGGCGGGCCGAGGTCATCCAGGACTTCGCGCGCTCCGAGCTGTTCCAGCGCACCTTCCAGGAGGGCATGGACCTCGTGGAAGAGACCGCCGGCTATCTGGACGGCGCGGGCCGTCAGGCGTCCAAGCTGCTGTCCCGCAACGCGGCCCTGGCCTATGCGGCCGAGAGCATGCGGCTGACCACGCGGCTGATGCAGGTGGCCTCCTGGCTGCTGGTGCAGCGCGCCGTGCGCGAAGGCGACATGCCGCCGGACGCGGCTTGCGAGGACCGCTATCGCCTTGCGGGCGAGGAAGTCTGCCGCACCGCCGGCGACAATGAGGGCCTGCCCGCGGAACTGGTGGCCCTGCTCGACCGATCGGAACGGCTCTACGAGCGCGTCCGCCACCTCGACCGGCGGATGTACGTCGAACACGATGCGGACGAGGCCCCGCACCCGGTGCTCTCGCAACAGGACCGGCTGAAGAGCGCCTTCGGGAGCTGAGCTTGAATCCCGCCGAGAGGCAGGAAATTTAGAACGCAGAACGCCGCGGAGGTCGCTCCGCGGCGTTGCTGTTTTGGGATAGCCTGTTCTGCGACCTGGATTCCCGCTTTCGCGGGGGCGAGTCGCTACGCGCTCACTTGCGGGTGAAGCCGCCGAACTTGGCGTTGAAGCGCGACACGCGACCGCCGCGGTCCAGCATCTGGTGGCCGCCGCCGGTCCACGCCGGATGGGTCTTGGGATCGATGTCCAGGTTCAGGGTCGCGCCTTCCTTCCCGTAGGTGGAACGGGTCTGGTAGGTCGTGCCGTCCGTCATCACCACGGTGATGAAGTGATAGTCCGGATGGGTGTCTTGTTTCATCGGAAGAGCGCCTGCCGTAAAGGAGCGTCGGAGTGATCGAAGGCCGCCTCCACGAGGGGGCCGTTCGAGGAAGCCGGGCGTATAGAGAAACGCCGCCCCAAATGCAAGGTCTGAGCGTCCATGAGTGAGCCCGCCCCTCTTATCAACTCGGGGGTTGTCGAGTTGGGGGCGGAAGCCGCCGTCGCCGGACGGCCGACCGCGGGCCAGGCCCTGGCGCAATCCCTGGACGAGGCGGCCGAGCGTCGGCCGAAGAGCCGCAACATCCGCTCGCTCGGCCACCTGTTTCCCTTCGTGGCGGGCCATCGCCGCGACGCCGCGGCGGCAGGCGTCTTCCTGATCACCGCCGCCGGTTCGACGCTGGGCATGACCGGCGCGGTCCGCCTGCTGGTCGACGAGCTGAACGTGGCGCGCACCGCGCACGCCGCCGTCGCCACCGTGGCGCCCTGGTTCTGGGGCCTGGGCGGAGTCGCCGTCGCCTTGGCCCTGTCCTCGGCGCTTCGCTATTTCTTTGTCACCAAGCTGGGCGAACGCGTGGTGGCCGACCTGCGCAAGGCGGTCTACCGCCATATCCTGTCGCTGGACCCGGCCTTCTTCCTGATGACCCGGACGGGCGAGGTGCTGTCGCGCCTGACCACCGACATCCAGATCGTTGAGAACCTGCTCACCACCTCGATCTCGGTGTCGCTCCGTAACATCCTGATGCTGGCCGGCGGCCTCGCCTACATGCTGGTGGTCAGCCCCAAGCTCACCGGCTTGATCCTGCTGACCTTTCCGGTGGTGATCGCGCCCCTGTTCCTGTTCGGCCGCCGGGTGCGGGCGCTGACCGCCTCGACCCAGGACCAGTTCGCCCGCGCCGTGGGCCACGCCGGCGAGACGCTGGACGCGCTGGAGATCGTGCAGGCCTTCGGCCGCGAGGCCGCTGGCGCCGCGCGGTTCGGCGAAGCGGTGGAAAACGCCTTCAGTACGTCGCTCCGCCGCATGAGCGCACGGGCGGTCATGACGGCGGCGGTGATCACCCTGATCTTCGGCGGAATTGTCTGGATCCTTTGGCTGGGCGTGAACTTCGTCTTCAATGGCGGCCTGACGTGGGGGACCTTCGTGCAGTTCGCCCTGCTGGCCGTGCTGACGGCGAGTTCGGTGGGGGCGCTGGGCGAAAGCTGGGGCGACGTGCAGAAGGCGGCCGGCGCCATGGAGCGGGTCTCCGAGCTGCTGGCGGCCACGCCCGGCATCGCCGCGCCCTCGCACCCGATCGCACTCGTTTCGCCATCGCGCGGCGAGGTGGCGCTGGAGAACGTCACCTTCGCCTATCCGGGCCGCCCGGACCTGCCGGCGCTGAAGGGCTTCTCGCTGGCCGTGAAGCCCGGCGAGCGGGTGGCTCTCGTCGGACCATCGGGGGCGGGCAAAAGCACCGTCTTCCGCCTCCTGCTGCGCTTCTATGACCCGCAGGCCGGCCGGGTGCTGCTGGACGGCGTCGACGTGCGCGACGCCGATCCGGTGGAGGTGCGCGCCCGCATGGCGCTGGTGGCGCAGGAATCGCCGCTGTTCTCCGGTACGGCCCTGGAAAACGTCCGCTTCGGCCGCGAGGACGCCAGCCTGGGGGAGGTGCAGGCCGCCGTCCGCGCCGCTCAGGCCGAACAGTTCCTGGCCGCGTTGCCGCAAGGCCTCGACACCCAGATCGGCGAACGCGCCCGCAGCCTCTCCGGCGGCCAGCGCCAGCGCCTGGCCATCGCCCGCGCCCTGGTCCGCCATGCCCCGATCCTGCTGCTCGACGAGGCCACCAGCGCGCTGGACGCCGAGAACGAGCGGCTGGTGCAGCGGGCGCTGGACGAGGCCATGGTGGGCCACACCACCCTGGTGATCGCCCACCGGCTGGCCACCGTGCTCAAGGCCGACCGCATCGTGGTGATGGACGAGGGCCGGGTGGTGGAGACCGGCTCCCACCACGAGCTGGTGGCCAAGAACGGCCTCTACGCCCGCTTGGCGGCCCTGCAATTCGGGGAAGCGGCCTAAGGTGTTCCATCCCGCCCGGCGCGAAACTTGCTCCTGAGAGGCGAGCAGTTTCACATCGGGACACCATCACATGCGCACCGCCAAGGCGACCCTCGCCGCCGCCGTTTCCGTTCTCGCCGTCCTGGGCCTGGCCACCGCCGCCTCGGCCTCGACCAATCTCCTGGTCAACGGCAGCTTCGAGGACATCACCGGCGCGACCCCGCAAAGCTGGGGCGGCTACACCTTCGGCGACGGCTTCTCGACCCTGCCGGGTTGGACCGTGGACTTCGGCAATGTCGACGTGACCACCAACGCCTCCGGCTGGGCGCCGGCCTACGACGGCCAGGACTCGCTGGACATCAACGGGTGGGTCGCCGGCGAGATCTCGCAAGGCTTCAACGACGTGGTGGGCGAGACCTACACCGTCTCCTTCGCCTATTCGCGCAACGCCGCCGGCGCGCCTGACCCGGCGACCGCGACCGTTTCCGCGGGCGGCTACACCGACGACGTCTCCTCGGCCAACGATCCGAGCCAGTTCGGTACGGTGGGCAACATGCTGTGGAAGACCGACAGCTTCACCTTCGTCGGCACCGGCCACGACAGCATCGTGCTGACCGCCACGGTGCCGGGCAACGGCGGCGTCTTCTTCGACGACATCAGCGTGGCGGCCGCCGGCGTGCCGGAACCGGCCACCTGGGCGCTGATGATCGGCGGCTTCGGCCTGGCCGGCGCGGCGCTCCGTCGCCGCCGTGCGACGGTCGCCGCCGCCTAAGCCCTAAGGAATTGGCTCGGGGGTCAGCATCACGTTCAGGACCTTGTCCTCCGAACCGGCCAGCGAGGCGCACAGGAGTTCCGCGTGCGCCGTCGCCGAGGCGTTCTTGAAGTAGTGCACGGTGGCCCCCGGCGGCTCGTAGGTCGTCGTGCCGACGCTCGCCAGCCGTTCCGGCGCGTCGCCGATCTTCACCCGGAAGGCGCCCTTCGAGACGAAGCAGATCACCGGCACGGTGTGCTTGTGCGTCGGCATGGCCTGGCCGGGCAGGAAGTCGACCTCGGTGGTCTCCACCCGGGAGACCGTCTTGCCCGGTGTAACAGGGATCACCGCCAGCGGATGGCGCGTGGGGATCGGCGGCGCGGCCCGCGCCGATGACGCCAGCAGAGCCGCCCCGGCGAAAACGATGAGCAGCCGGCTCATCCGCGCGCCCTCACGGCCAGGCCCGGGAAGTCGCTGAACAGGCCGTCAACGCCGGCGGCGTAGAGGGCGTGGTAGACCGCGTCCACGTCGCCGTGCGCGGAGGGGTCGGTCCCGATCCGCTGCCTGGGCGGCAGGAAGACGTTCTCGGCCCGCACCGTCCAGGGATGCACCGCCAGGCCGGCGGCATGGGCGTTTTTCACCAGGTCGGTGGCCGGGCCGATGCCGCCGTCCACCGTCGGGATCACCATCGACCAGTCGGGGCCGACGCCGGTGGCGTAGGTGGCGATGGTCCGCATGCCCTCGGCGGTCACCATCTGCTTGTAGGGCGTCTTGGAGTCGGTCGGCGAGCCACCGGGCGACACAAGCTGGATCCGCGGCGCGCGCGAGAGCGTCTTGAAGGTCTTCAGCGGCTCCACGTCGAAGCACTGGACGAAGACCGGCGCGGTGGGCGAATCGAGGCCGTTCTTCTTCAGCATGTCGGCGAGCCGGCCCTCCATGGGGAGGCCCAGAGCGGCGAAGTGGCTGGGGTGTTTCAGTTCCGGATAGGTGCCGATGACGCGGCCCAGGCGCCGGCTCTCGGCCTTCGCAAGGTCGATGACCTCCTGGTAGGTGGGGATCTGCTCCTGGCCGTCGAACTTGGCGCTGCCGGGCCGAAGCTGCGGCAGACGCTCGCGGCAGCGGATGGTCTTCAGTTCGGCCAGCGTGAAGTCCTCGGTGAACCAGCCGGTGACCTGCTGGCCCTGCACCGACTTGGTGGTCTTGCGCGCCGCGAACTCCGGGCGGCTGGCCACGTCGGTGGTCTGGGATATCTCGTTCTCGTGGCGGACCACCATTTGGCCGTCCTTGGTCATCTCCAGGTCCGGCTCGATGACGTCGGCGCCCTCGGCGATGGCCTGGCGAAAGGCCAGGAGCGTGCTCTCCGGCCGCTCGCCGCTGGCGCCCCGATGGGCGATGATCAGGGGATGCTTCCTGAATCCCTGCGGGTCGGCGTCAGCCGAGCGGGCGGCCAGCGCCGCCGCGGCGGCGGCGGCGGTCGCGCCCAGAGTGCGGCGTGTCATGGTCATGTCGTGCCCCCTCGTCTTCGTAGGGGACAATCAGTCACCCGGCGTGGGGCGGGTCAACCGACCTCGGCTATTTCGCGGCGGCGCGCAGGCGGTCGAGCAACAGCGGGTGGATCTCCAGGTTGCCGGCGCAGATCGAGCCTGGACCCAGGACATCGTCCTCGCCCTGGGCGTTGGTCACCTTGCCGCCGGCTTCGGTGACCAGCAGGACGCCCGCCGCCAGGTCCCAGGCGTGGAGGTCGCGCTCCCAGTAGCCGTCGTAGCGGCCGGCGGCGACCCAGGCCATGTCCAGCGCGGCGGAGCCGAAGCGGCGGACGCCGGCCACCCGCTGGCTGATCTGGTGCAGCTCCTTCAGGAAATTGGCGTGCTGGCCGTGGCCCATGAACGGGATGCCGGTGGCCAGCACCGACTCCTCCAGGCGGGTGCGGGCGGCGACCCGCAGGCGCTTGTCGTTGAGGAAGCAGCCCTTGCCCTTCTCGGCCCAGAACAGCTCGTTGGAGACCGGGTTGTAGGTCACCGCCGCGACGACGACGCCCTCGCGCTGCAGGGCGATGTTGATGGCGAAGTGCGGGATGGCGTGCAGGAAGTTGGTGGTGCCGTCCAAGGGGTCGACGATCCAGGTATGGGTCTTGTCGGTGCCCTCGATCATCCCGCGTTCTTCGCCCAGGAAGCCGTAGCCGGGCCTGGCCTTTTCCAGCGCCTCGAAGATCGTCTGCTCGGCCTTCAGGTCGGCGGCGGAGACGAAATCGGCCGGCGCCTTCTTGGCCACCTGCAGCTCGGCCAGCTCGCCGAAGTCGCGGTTGAGCCCACGCGCGGCCTTGCGGGCAGCGTCGGACATGACCTTCAGGAGGGCGGACTGAGTGCTCACGGTTTGAAAGATCTCTGAGGTGTTTTGGGCAGGACTAGAGGGCGCGGAACCTAGTCGCCGCGCTCGTTCGCGCCAAGCGCCATCTCGGCGTTGAGGGCTTTGACCGCCGCGGCGGGGCCGTCGGAATAGCTCCAGACGCCCGCAGAGACCGCCAGGAAGTCCGCGCCGGCGGCGGCCATCTGGCGGGCGGTGGCGACGGTGATGCCGCCAATGGCGACGCAGGGGACGACCATGTCTTTCTGCCAGCCGGTGAGCAGGTCTGCATCGGCGCGGGTGGGCGCGTCCTTGGTGGTGGTCGGGAAGAAGGCGCCGAAGGCCACATAGTCCGCGCCGCCCTCCGCGGCCTCCATGGCCAGGTGCAGGCTGTCGTGGCAGGTGACGCCGACCATGCGGTCCTTGCCGACGATCCGGCGGGCGTCGGGCAGGGTCGCGTCCTCCTGGCCCACATGGACGCCATCGCAGCCCAGCCGCGCGGCGAGGTCCGGCCGGTCGTTGAGGATCACGGCCACGTCGCGGACCTGGGCGATGGGCATGAGCGCGTCGACGGCGGCGGCGATCACCTCGTCGGGGGCGTCCTTCAGCCGAATCTGCAAGGCGGCCACGTCGCCGGCGTCGAGCGCTTGGCTGAGCGTGCGGCCAAAGCCCGCCAGGTCGTCGAGCCTGGGGGGCGTGATCAGATAGAGGCGGCAAGGCAGGTCGGCCATGCCTCGCGTGTTAGGTCACCGCAGCAGCGCCCTCAAGGCGTAAGCGACCGTCGCCGTCGCCAGCATGGCGCCGAGCGAGAGGCCCGCGAACCAGCCCAGGCGTTTCCACAGCGGGGCCAGCGGCGCGCCGGGCTCCGGCGGCGGCTCAATGATAGCCCGCATCGGCGCCCACCTTGCCGCGGAAGATCCAGTAGACCCAGAGGCTGTAGCCGATGATCGCCGGCAGCAGGATCGCGCCGCCGATCAGCAGCAGGCCGAGCGCATTGTCGGCGTTGGCCGCCTGCCGGAAGGTCAGGCTGTAGGGCACGATGTTCGGGAAAAAGCCGACGGCCAGGCCGAGGTAGCCGGACAGGAAGACCATGAGGGCGCCGGCGAACGGCCAGCCGTGCGAACCGCGTCTGAGGCCCAGGGCCGCGATGGCCAGGCCCGCCGCGCCCAGGATCGGAATCGGCGACAGCCTGGCGAACCGCATGACGTCCAGGTGGCCGTTGGCCTCGCCCCAGCGCAGGGCGATGCGCGGATGGACGAAGAGGGTCGCGACGCTGACCGCGGCCAGCAGCAGGGCGACCGCGCCGAGCGCCTTCCACGCCCAGCGCCGGGCGCGGCCGTGCAGTTCGTCCTCCGTCCGCCAGACCAGCCAGCAGGCGCCCAACAGGGCGTAGCCGGCGGCCAGGCCCACGGCGACCAGGACGCTATAGGGCGTCAGCCAGTCGAAGACGCCGCCGACGAAGCGCGCATCGCGCAGGGTGACGCCCTGGATAAAGCCGCCCAGCACCAGGCCCTGGGACAGGGTCGCCACCAGCGAGCCGCCGGCGAACGCGCCGGTCCAGAACCGCTTGCCGCGCGCTCGCGCCCTGGCGCGGAACTCGAAGGCGACGCCGCGCAGGATCAGGGCCAGCAGCATGGTCAGAATCGGGATGTAGAGCGCCGGCAGGATCGCGGCGTAGGCGATCGGGAAGGCCGCGAACAGCCCGCCGCCGCCCAGCACCAGCCAGGTCTCGTTGCCGTCCCACACCGGCGCCACGGTGTTCATCATCACGTCGCGCTCGGCCGGCGAGCCGGCGAACGGGAACAGGATGCCGACACCCAGGTCGAAGCCGTCCAGCATCACGTACATCAGGACGGCGATGGCGATGATCACCGCCCAGATCAGCGGCAGGTCGAGGTTGAGCAGGCTCGAGCTCATGGCGCGGCTCCCGGCTCGTCGGGCGCCGCGGCCAGGGCGTAACCCGGCGGCCTGGGGGTCATCGGCGTGGGCGCCGCGGCGCCGGCGATCGGCCCCTCGGCGATCAGCCGCAGGATGTAGAGCACGCCGACGCTGAAGATCAGGGCGTAGATCGCCATGAAGGCGACCAGCGAGACCGAGACCTCGGCCCTGGTCACCGGTGAGACGGCGTCGGCGGTCCGGAGCACGCCATAGATCACATAGGGCTGGCGGCCGACCTCGGCGACAATCCAGCCGGAGATCACCGCCACGAAGCCCGCCGGCCCCATGGCGACCGCGCTCCTCAGGAACCACCGGGCCTGCGGAAGCTGGCCGCGCCAGATCAGCCAGCCGCCCCAGACGCCCAGGGCCGCCATCGCCAGCCCCAGGCCGACCATCACCCGGAAGGCCCAGAACACCAGGAACACCGGCGGCCGATCCTGCGGCGCGAAATCCTTCAGGCCCTTGATCTCGGCATTGGGATCGCCCGCGGTGATCAAGCTGCCCAGCTTGGGGATCGACACCTCCCAGCGGTTCGCGGCGATCGTGCGGTCCGGCCAGGCGACGATGTGGAAAGCCTGACCGGCCTTGGTGTCCCAGAAGGCCTCGATGGCGGCGAGCTTGGCCGGCTGGACGTGCAGCACCTGCTTGCCCGAGGCGTCGCCGGCCAGGATCTGCAAGGGCGCGACGATGGCGAACATACCGATGGCCATCTTCAGCGTCAGGTAGCTTTCCTCTTCCTCTGGGTCCTTGAGCAGCCGCCAGGCGGAGGCCGCGCCCACCACCAGCGAGGTGGTCAGGAACGCCGCCAGCACCATGTGGGTCAGCCGGATCGGGAAGGTCGGCGAAAAGATCACCTGGCCCCAGTCGGTCGCCCGCAGGGTCCCGTCCGCCAGGCGCACATAGCCGGTGGGGTCCTGCATCCAGCTGTTGGCCGAGACGATCCAGAAGGCCGAGGTCAGCGTGCCCAACGCCACCAGCACGCTGGCGGCGAAGTGCAGCCTGGGGCCGACCTTCTTCCAGCCGAACAGCATCACCCCCAGGAAGCTCGATTCCAGGAAGAAGGCGGCCAGCACCTCGAAGGCCAGCAAGGGCCCGATGACCGGCGCGGCGGCGGCGGAATAGACGCTCCAGTTGGTCCCGATCTCGTAGGACATCACCACGCCAGTCACCACGCCCATGCCGAAGGAGATGGCGAAGATCTTGATCCAGAAGAGGTAGAGGATCTTGAAGGCCTCGTTCTTCGTGGCCAGCCACAGGCCCTCCAGCACCGCCAGATAGCTGGCCAGCCCGATCGTGAAGCTCGGAAAGATGATGTGGAACGCGATGGTGAAGGCGAACTGCAGGCGCGACAGCAGAGTTGCGTCGAAGTGCATTGGCCCGGCCCTGGGTCGCTCGCCCGCGGGTGGGGGTGGCGGCGAACGGCTCCTCGACCGCAACAACGCACGGCGCAGCCCGGGGTCCAAGCGACAAACGGTCGCGGGCCTTGTGACCTCGGCGCACGAGCCGCCTAGATGCGAATGACTTGCAAACGCGTTCGCATATGGCTATCTGCTGATGACGAAACCGGAGACGCCGCGCGCCCCATGTACGTCTGTAACTGCAACGGCATCCGGGAACGGGAAGTCCGCGCGGCGATCGCGGCCGGCGCCAGCCGCCCGGCTCAGATCTTCAAGGCCTGCGATTCCGCCGCCCAGTGCGCCCGCTGCGTCTGCGACATGCGCAAGATGCTGGACGAGGAACGCGAAGCCCTGCGCTTCGCCGCCGAGTAGGTCTTCCTTCCGCGTTTCGCTGGTCGGATCGAGAGCGCCAGTCACTCGCAAACATAGGCTTTGACTTCACGCCGGCCCGACGTGAGGGTCGCGCACCGCGCAGCATTCGAGGAGGCCGCCATGCAGGGCGACAAGGCGATCATCCGGCTCCTGAACCAGGTGCTCACCAACGAGCTGACCGCCGTCAACCAGTACTTCCTGCATGCCCGGATGTACGACAACTGGGGCCTGAAGCAGCTCGGCAAGGTGACCTTCGACGAGTCGGTCGGCGAGATGAAGCACGCCGACAAGCTGATCAAGCGCATCCTGTTCCTGGACGGCCTGCCCAACCTGCAGGACCTGCACAAGCTGAAGATCGGCGAAGGCGTCGGCGAGGGTCTGGCGGCGGATCTGGAGGTCGAATCGACGGGCCGCGCGACCCTGGTGAGCGGGGTGAAGCAGTGCGAGCTCGCCCAGGACTACGTCAGCCGCGAGATCCTCACGGAGATCCTGGTCGACACCGAGGAGCATATCGATTTCCTCGAGACCCAGCTTGCCCTGCTACGCAGCCTGGGCGAACAGAACTACCTGCAAAGCGCCATGGGTGAACTTGGGGGCGAACGCGGCGAAAGCTGAGCCGCAAGTCCACAGGCTGGAACTCGGGTCACGCCCGAGGATTTCACCAAGAGGGCGCCAGAAGGTGGGAGGCCGATCGATGCCAGAAAATCCCGTCCGCGGGGCTGTCGACAGCCTCGCGAATAGCCGTGGACGCTCCACTCAGCACATCCTGATCGGGCTCGGCCTGACGGTGGGTGCGGTGGCGATCTCGGCCCTGGTGGCGCGGCTGAACGCGCCGCCGGAGGACGACTACGAGGCCTATTCCGACTACGACGCCCCGGTGGTGATCGAGCTCGAGCCGCAGTCCAAGGTGTTCGCCAAGGTCTGGCCGCCGCTGTTCATGGCGCTGACCCTGTCGGGCCTGCGCATCTGGAACGCGCCGAAGAGCGTGGCGCGGACTCAGGCGCTGACGCTCTGGGGCGCGGTGCAGGGGTTGAACGCCGCCTGGATGGCGCTGGGGCCCAAGCGCCTGGGCGGCCAGCTCGCCACCGCCATCGCCTCGCTCGGCACCGCGGCGGCCTATGTCTGGCGCGCCCGCCAGGTCGATCCGCCGGCCGCCAACCTGGTTGCGCCCTACGTCGGCTGGATCGGGTTCGCCAACGTGCTTTCGGAAGGCCTCTCGCGCCGCCCCGCGCCGGCGCACACCATGCATTAGACGCCGCCCTCTAGCGGTCCCGCCAGCTTCGCCATAGGCTCCCTTCAAATAACAAGGGTCGAGGGAGCGGAACCATGGTGGCGGCAGCTTTAGGCGCCGGGGCGCCGGCGCGTGGGTCGAACCGGCTGGTGATCGCCGGCGCGTCGGCCGGCACGGTTTTCGAGTGGTACGACTTCTACCTCTACGGATCGCTGGCGAGCTTCATCACCGAGCACTTCTTTTCCGGCGTCAACGCCACCACGGGCTACATCTTCGCCCTGCTGGCCTTCGCGGCAGGCTTCGCCGTTCGGCCGTTCGGGGCGATCGTGTTCGGCCGGCTGGGCGACCTGTGGGGCCGCAAGAACACCTTCCTGGTGACCATGGTCCTGATGGGGCTTTCGACCTTCGCGGTGGGCCTGCTGCCGAGCTATGCCCAGGTCGGCGTCGCCGCGCCGGTGGCGCTGATCCTCATGCGGCTGATCCAGGGCCTGGCGCTCGGCGGCGAATATGGCGGGGCGGCCACCTACGTCGCCGAGCACGCGCCGGAGGGCAAGCGCGGCCTGTTCACCAGCTGGATCCAGATCACCGCGACCTTCGGCCTGTTCCTGTCGCTTATCGTCATCATCGCGGTGCGCACCCGCCTGGGCGAGGACGCCTTCAAGGCCTGGGGCTGGCGCATCCCGTTCCTGGTCTCGGCGCTGCTGCTGATCGTGTCGCTGTGGATTCGCCTGCGGCTCAATGAGAGCCCGGTGTTCCAGCAGATGGTTGACGAGGGCACGACCTCCAAGGCGCCGCTCACCGAGAGCTTCGCCCGGTGGCCCAACCTGAAGCTGGTGCTGCTGGCGCTCGCCGGCCACACCGCCGGCCAGGCCGTGGTCTGGTACACTGGCCAGTTCTACAGCCTGTTCTTCCTGGAAAAGACCCTGAAGATCGAGGGCGTCCTGACCAACGAGCTGGTGGCCGTCGCCCTGCTGCTCGGCACGCCGTTCTTCGTGGTCTTCGGCTGGCTGTCGGACAAGATCGGCCGCAAGCCGATCATCCTGGCGGGCTGCCTGCTCGCGGTCCTGACCTATTTCCCGATCTTCAAGGCGATCACCGTGGCGGGCAATCCGGCGCTCGCTGCGGCCAGCGCGTCCTCGCCGGTGACCGTGGTGGCCGATCCCGCGAACTGCGCCTTCCAGTTCGATCCGGTGGGCAAGCAGATTTTTGCCTCCTCGTGCGACCTGGCGAAGTCGGCCCTGGCCACCGCCGGCGTCTCGTACGCCAACCAGGCCGCGCCGGCCGGGACCGTGGCTTCGGTGAAGATCGGCGCGGTGACGATCCCGAGCTTCAAGGGCGAGGTCCTGCCCGCCGCCGAGCTGAAGACCCGGAAGGCCGCCTGGACCAAGACCCTGGACGCGGCGCTGAAGACCGCCGGTTATCCGGCCAAGGCCGATCCGGCGAAGATCAACATGCCCGTGCTGGTGGGCCTGCTTTGGCTGCTGGTGCTCTATGTGACCATGGTCTACGGCCCCATCGCCGCGGCGCTGGTGGAGATGTTCCCGGCCCGGATCCGCTACACCTCCATGTCGCTGCCCTATCACGTGGGCAACGGCTGGTTCGGCGGCTTCCTGCCGACCACCGCCTTCGCCATGGTCGCCGCCACCGGCAATATCTACTACGGCCTCTGGTATCCGGTGGTGGTCGCCGCGGTGACCTTCGTGGTCGGCCTGCTGTTCGTGAAGGAGATGCGCGGCGCGAAGATCGAGGCTTGAGCGACCGAGCCGCCTAGGGCTCGTCCTGATCGATCCGGTCATCGAAGCCATGATTGGCCGAGTAGAAGGCCAGCCACATCAGGAAGCCTGCGAGTGCGCCGGTGATCACCACGCCGCCGACCACATAGGGCCAGATCGGGGCCAGGCCCCGCCAGCCGTCGCCGACCTTCGAGGCCGCGAAGAAGGCCCAGCCGCAGAACACGGCGAAGGCGGCGAGCCCGGCGAAAGCCACGCCATAAACGACGAAGTGCCTGCGCATATGCGCCCAAGCGCTCTCAGCCGCCGGCGGTTCCCCTTGAGGCGCTAGCGGCGGCTGCGAGGGCGGGGAGCTATTCCGCGGCGTGGCGGGTCAGGCCGATCTTGGCGGCCAGCTCACCGGTGGCGTAGCGCTTGGCCATAGCGGTCATCGGCAGCGGCGTGATCTTGCTGGCCCAGCCGGCCGTGCCGAACTCCTCGAAGCGCTGACGGCAGACCTTGGCCATCGCGTCCATGGCGGGCTTCAGATACTTGCGCGGGTCGAACTCGCCCGGGTGTTCGGCGAACACCTTCCGGATGGCGCCGGTCATGGCCATGCGGTTATCGGTGTCGATGTTGATCTTGCGCACGCCGTGTTTGATGCCGCGCTGGATCTCCTCCACCGGCACGCCCCAGGTCTGGGGCATCTCGCCGCCGTACTTGTTGATCTCGTCCTGCAGGTCCTGCGGCACGGACGAGGAGCCGTGCATCACCAGGTGGGTGTTGGGCAGGCGGTTGTGGATCTCCTCGATCACGTTCATCGCCAGGACCTCGCCGTCCGGCTTGCGCGTGAACTTGTAGGCGCCGTGGCTGGTGCCCATGGCGATGGCCAGAGCATCCACCTGGGTGGCCTTCACGAACTCCACGGCCTGGTCGGGGTCGGTGAGCAGTTGGTCGTGGTCGAGCTTGCCCTCGAAACCGTGTCCGTCTTCCTTCTCGCCCATGCCGGTCTCGAGGCTGCCCAGCACGCCAAGCTCGCCCTCGACGCTCGCGCCCACCCAGTGGGCCATGTCCACCACCCGGCGGGTGACGCCGACGTTGTAGTCATAGTCGGCCGGCGTCTTGGCGTCGGCCTTCAGTGAGCCGTCCATCATCACGCTGGTGAAGCCGAACTGGATCGCCGTGGCGCAGGTCGCCTCGTTGTTCCCGTGGTCCTGGTGCATGCAGATCGGGATCTGCGGATACATCTCCGCCAGCGCGTCGATCAGGTGCTTCAGCACGATGTCGTTGGCATAGGACCGCGCGCCGCGGCTCGCCTGGATGATCACCGGCGCGTCCACCGCCTCGGCGGCCGCCATGATCGCCAGGCCCTGTTCCATGTCGTTGATGTTGAAGGCCGGGACGCCGTAGCCGTGCTCGGCGGCGTGATCGAGGAGCTGTCGCAGAGTGATACGGGACATGGTCGTGTATTCGCTCTCTATTGGGACAACGCTGCGACACCGGGCAGCGTCTTGCCCTCCATCCATTCAAGAAACGCGCCGCCCGCCGTCGAGACGAAGGTGAAATCCTGCACGACGCCAGCCGCGTTCAAGGCCGCCACGGTATCACCGCCGCCGGCCACGGCCACCAGCTTCCCGTCACGTGCGAGTTTCGCGGCGTGGCGGGCGGCCTGCATGGTGCCCTTGTCGAAGGGCGGCATCTCGAAGACGCCCAGCGGACCGTTCCAGATCAGGGTCTTGGAATTGCCCATGGCGCGGCAGAGGCGCTC
>DATAUR010000058.1:0-27897 GCA_036268175.1 Phenylobacterium sp.
GCGTTCTGATGGTCATCTACGGTCTCAACCTGATGGACCGCGGCCTGGTGGCCTTGCTGCAGGAGAAGTTCAAGCCGGAATTCCACCTGAGCGATTTCCAGCTCGGGCTGCTGGGCGGACCGGCGTTCGCCTTCTTCAACACCGTGGCCAGCTTGCCGATCGGCCGGCTGGCGGACCGGTTCAACCGCGTCAGCATCCTGTCGATCTGCGTCGCCGCCTGGAGCCTGATGACCGCGCTCTGCGGCCTGGCGGTCTCCTTCCCGATGCTGCTGCTGGCGCGCTTTGGGGTGGGCATCGGCGAGGCCGGCTGCCTGCCGCCGTCGCAGAGCCTGATCTCCGACTACTTCCCGGCGAAGAAGCGCGCCTCGGCGATCGCCATTCACCTGATCTCGATCCCCATCGGAGCGATCCTCGCCAGCATGATCGGCGCCGTGGTGGCCGACCGCTACGGCTGGCGCATGGCGTTCATCGTGCTGGGCGCGCCGGGCCTGTTGATCGCGCTGATCTGCCGGCTGACGGTGAAGGAGCCGCCGCGCGGCGCGTCCCTGGCGGCCGACGGCCAGCCGGTCGCCACGCCCACCCTGCGGGCCGCGCTCCGTGAGCTGGGGAGCAAGTCGAGCTTCTTCCACATCGCGCTGGCGACCGGCCTGGTGAACTTCGCCGCCGTCGGCAACGGCCAGTACCTGGTCTCCTTCCTGCTGCGCGTGCACCACATTTCGCTGACCCAGGTCGGCCTGATCCTGGGGCCGCTGGTCGGCGGCCTGACGGTGGTGTCGGGCGTCGTGGTCGGCAAGGCGCTGGACTATTTGACGGCGCGGGACCGCGCCTGGCTGGCGCGCTGGCCGGCCATCGGGGTGCTGCTGGCCGTGCCCCTGGGCGTGGTCGCCTATCTGACGCCGTCGCTCCCGCTCAGCATCGCCATGTTCCTGGGGCAATTGCTCTGCGTCGGCGCCTACCTCACCTCGCTCTACACGACGGCCCAGGGCGTGGTCCGTCCGGCCGTGCGCGCCACCGCCTCAGGCATGGTCATCGTGGTGATCAACACCATCGGCTACGGGTTCGGGCCGCCGGTCATCGGCGCGCTCAGCGACTTCATGCGGACCCACGTGGTGGCCTTCGGCCTCTCCGACGCCGCGCACGCCAGCGCCCAGGGCCTGCGCTATGCCCTGGTCTGCGGCGTGGTGGTGAACCTCTGGGCCGCCGTCCACTACTGGATCGGCTCGACCAGGCTCGAGAAGGATTGGGTAGGGTAGGACAGGGAACGGCGGTCCGTCCTCAGTCCAGAGTCGTGCGTGAACGCATCACCGTCAGGGTCGCCACCGCGATGAGGAAGGCGCCGAGCGCCAGCAAGTCGGGCGTCATGTCGCTCAGCACCTGGCCCTTCAACAGGGAGCCGCGGACGACGCGCAGGAAGTGCGTGATCGGAATGATCTCGCCGAGGAACTGCGCCCAGACCGGCAGGCCGCGGAACGGGAACAGGAAGCCGGACAGGAACAGCGACGGCATCATGTAGAACATCGAGATCTGCATCGCCTGAAGCTGGCTTCGGACCACCGTGGAGATCAGATAGCCCAGCGCCAGATTGCTGGTGATGAAGAGGATGATCCCCACCGAAAGCGCGAACCAGCCGGCCAGCGTCTGGGCCATCGGCACGGAAAACAGCAGCCGGGCAAGCGCGAGCACAATGACGGTCTGGACGATGCCGACGACGATGTAGGGCGCAAGCTTGCCGATCATCACCTCGAACGCGGTGGCCGGCGTCGACAGCAGGCTTTCCATCGTCCCGCGCTCGACTTCCCGGGTTACCGCCATGGCGGTCATCATGACGAGCGTCATCGACAGAATGATCGCCAGAAGGCCCGGGACGATGTTGTAGGAGGTGATCTCCTCGGGATTGTACAGTCGGTGGACCACGACCTCGAACGGCGGCGCGCCGGCCGGCCGTGCGGCGGCGCCCTTCAGGTCGTTGGTCAGGGCATTGGCCGGCAGGCTGGCGACGGCCGCCGCCACACCGCCCGCGGCCTGCGGATCGCTGGCGTCGACCTCGGCCAGGATCTGAGCCTTGTCGCCCTTCAGGACCCGCTCCGAGAAATCCGGTGGGATGGTCAGGGCCAGCGAGATCTCGCCGCGGCGCATCAGCCGGTCCATCTCAGCCTCGGAGGTCGGGATGTGCTTCACGTCGACGTAGGTGGTCCGCTCCAGGGCGGCGACCACGGAGTTGGCGAGGCGGCCGTGGTCGTAGGAGATCACCGCGGCCGGCAGGTGGCGCGGGTCGGTGTTGATCGCGTAGCCGAACAGCAGAAGCTGCATCAGCGGCATGACCAGGATCATCGCATAGGTGATCCGGTCGCGGCGGAGCTGGGTGAACTCCTTGATCATCACCGCGGCGATGCGGGCGAAGGAGAGCGGCCTCATGCCGCGTACCGATCGTCGGCCTTGTCGCCCATCAGCTGGATGAACACGTCCTCCAGGGACGGACTGACCTCGGTCCAGGCGAACGGCGCCTTGCGGTAGGGCACGATGGCGGCTTCGATGGCGGCGCGGTCCGTACCGCTCACGTGCACCGCCGCGCCGAAGGCCGAAGCGCTCAGCACGCCGGGCTTGTGTTCCAGGTCGCGGACGATGCGGCCGATGTCCGGGCCCTCGCCGTTGAAGGTCACCAGCCCGGACTTCGCGATGATGTCCTGGGCCGTGCCGCGGGCGATCAGTTGGCCGTGCAGGATGTAGCCGATGTCGTGGCAGCGCTCGGCCTCGTCCATGTAGTGGGTGGAAACCAGCACGGTCAGGCCCTGGTCGGCCAGGTCGTGGATCTCATCCCAGAACTCCCGCCGGGCCTTGGGATCGACCCCGGCGGTGGGTTCGTCGAGCAGCAGCAGACGGGGGTCGTGCAGGGTGGCGGCGACCAGCGCCAGGCGCTGCTTCCAGCCCCCCGAAAGGGCTCCGGCCAGTTGATTGCGTCGGTCGCCGAGGCCCAGGTGGTCCAGCGCGGCGGTGACCCGGCCCTTCATGTTGTCGAGGCCATAGACCCGGGCCACGAAGTCCAGGTTCTCCTGGATGGTCATGTCCTCGTAGAGCGAGAAGCGCTGGGTCATGTAACCGGTCTGGCGCTTGATCGCGTCGCTCTGCGTACGGAAGTTCAAGCCGAGCACCTGGCCTTCGCCGCTATCGGGGGTGAGCAGGCCGCAGAGCAAGCGCAGGGTGGTGGTCTTGCCGGCGCCGTTGGGCCCGAGGAAGCCGGTGATGCGGCCCTCGCCGACGCGGATCGAGACGTCACGGACGACCTGCTTGTCGCCGAAACTCTTGTTCAGCCCGTGGACGTCGATAGCCGCCTTGGTCGGAGCCGCCTTTGCCGGAGGGACGCTCATTTGCGCGGCAGGTCTTTGGCGCTGGAGGCCACGTCCATCGGCTGGCCAGGAACCAGCGCGCGTGGGTCGGAGGGGACGGCCTCGACCATGAACACCAGCTTCTGCCGCGCATCGAGGCTGTAGATGACCGGCGGCGTGTATTCCGGCCGTGAGGCCACGAAGTCGACGCTCGCCGTCATGCCCGCCGCGCAGCCGTCGCAGGCGATCGCCACCTTGCGGCCGGGCTTGAAGGCGTTGACCTGCGCCTCGGGCACATAGAAGCGCACCTTCACCTCGCCGTCGGGCACGATGGAGACCACCGGCGCATTCGCCGCGACGCTTTCGCCCGGCTTGAACATGATGTCGTCGATGCGGCCGGCGCCCGGGGCGACGGGGGCCAGGTCGCTCAGTTGGCGTTGCGCCGAGGTCAGCCCGGCCTCAGCCTGGCGCACCTGGGCCTGGGACGCGGCGACCGCCGCCGACGCCGACTTCAGCTGGGCGCGGGCGGCGTCGCGCTTGTCGAGCGCCGACTTGTAGGCCGCCTGGGCCTGGTCGAGCTGTAGCTGCGCCACGGACCCCGGCTTCTCCCGCTGGGCGGCGGCGAGGCGCCGGGCCTCCGTCTCGTTGCGGTCGGCATCGGCTTGGGCCGACGCCAGGTTCGCCTTCGCTTGGGCCAGCGCGCCTTCCTGTTGGGCGACCCCAGCCTGGCTGCCGGCGATCTGGGCCCGCGCTTGGTCGGCCTGCGCGGCGCGCACCGTGGGGTCGACCCGAAACAATGGTTGGCCGGCGGCCACCCGATCGCCGCGGTTGACCGAGATGGCCGTGAGCGTGCCGCTGACCGGCGAGGACATGTAGACGTTATCGCTCACCACATAGCCGGTGAAGGCCTCGCCGCCCTTGTGGTTGTGCTGTGAGATGAAGAACCAGACGAGGCCGATCGCGATCACGACGACCGTCACCGCCGCAATGGCGCGGATCGGGACGTGACGCGCGCCGCGCGGAGCCGGTTCAGGAGCCTTGGCCACTGGGCTGATCCTCTTGGGTTAGGGTGCGGCGTTCGTCCCAGCCGCCGCCGAGCGCCTTGTAGAGCGCCACTATGTCCTGCGCGGCGGCCGCCTCGGCCTGTACCTGGGCATCGCGGGCGGTCTGCCAGGTCAGGCGAGCCGTGAGCATGTCGCCTGCCGCGATCAGGCCGTTGCGGTAACGGACTGCCGCAGCGTCGGCCTCATCCTGCGCCGCGGCGGCGGCGGCCTTGAATTGGCTCAGCCGGCGCCGATCCGCGTCGAGCCGCGTCAGGCCGTCCTCGACATCGCGCAGCGCCGCAAAGACCGTCTTGCGATAGGCGGCGGCGGCTTCGTCCGCCTGGGCCTGCCGCAATCGGACCATGGCGTGCAAGCGGCCGCGGTTAAGAATGGGAATCGCGATGCGCCCAGAGGCGTTGTCCTGCAGGCTGTCGTTCTCCAGCAGGTTCGACAGGGAGCGCGACGCCAGTTGCAGTGCGCCGGTCAGCGTCACCTTCGGGTAGAGATCGGCGGTCGCGGCGCCGATGTCGGAGTTCGCCGCGGCGACCTGGCGCTCGGCCGCGCGGATGTCGGGCCGGCGCTTGAGGAGATCCGACGGCAGGCCGGGCGGGATCTCCACCAGCACTGGGGCTGTCGACGGCGCGCCCGCGAGTTCGCCGGTCAGCGCGTTGGGCGCCAGGCCCAGGAGGGTCGACAGGGCATGGAGGCGGGCGTCGGCCTGGGCGGCCAGATCGTCGCGCTGCGCCGCGGCCTGCTCGACCGCGCGTTCCTGCTGGCGCACATCGCTGGCCATGTTGAGGCCGTTGCGGGCGCGGGCCCGCAGGAAGCTCAAGGCTTCGCGTTGAGTGTTGAGGGTCTCGTCGGCGAGCGCCAGGCGGCGCTGCAGCGCGCGGTATTGCTGGTAGGTGTTGGCGACCTCCGCCGTCAGGGTGACTTCGGCGTCCCTGGCCGACCAGAGGGCCGCGTCCGTGCGGGCATGCGCCGCTTTGTCGGCTTTGCGCTGACCGCCGAACAGGTCGAGCTCCCACGACGCGTCGAAGCCAAGCTGGTAGGTCGTGAAGGTCTCGCCCGGCAGGCCAAGCCCTGTGCTCGGTCCCGACTGACCAGGACTTCCTGAGAACAAGCCGGCGAGCGCGGAGGGCAGGGCGTTCTTGCTGAGCCGGGCCTCCGACGCCTGCGCCGACGCATTGACCTGCGGGCCGTGGCCATCGCGGGTGATCGCCTCCTGCTCGCGGGCCTGGCGGACGCGCGCGACGGTCTGTTGCACGTCGGGACTGGCGGCCAGGGCGTGGCTCACCAGACCGGTCAGGACCGGATCGTCGAAGGCCGTCCACCACTCGGCGACGCTGACGACCGGTCCCGAAGACCCCTTGCTGAACGACGCGGGCACAGGGACCGATGGAACGCTGGACGGCGCGTGTGTCGCGCACGCGCCCAGCAGCATCAGGGCCGCGACCGCCGTGGGAGCCAGCGTCTTCATTCGTCCAGGGTCGCTAATATTGACCGATGGGTCAATAGCATGAATCCTGTAGATGGAGTGAGGCTGCGGGTCGCGAGGGGCCTTGGAACGCGATGACGGGAACGAAGAGCGAGGCGGCGCCCCGCCGCCGACAGCGCCGCAAGGAGGCCCGGCCGAGCGAGATCGTCGCCGCGGCGATGGCGGTGTTCGTTGAGGAGGGTTTCGGCCGGGCGACCATGGAGGCTGTCGCGCGCCGCGCCGGCGTCGCCAAGGGCACGGTCTTTGTCTATTTCCCGAGCAAGCAGGATCTTTTCCGCGCCGTCGCGCAAAATGTGCTCAGCGCCAACTTCGCGGGGTTCGAAGCCGCAGCGACCGGCTTGGACCGTCCGCTGGAAGACCTCATCCCGCTGCTCCTGACGCAGGCGGCGCGTGTGGGCGACAGCCCCATCGCTTCGATTATCCGGATCCTCGTCGCGGAGGCCCGCTCATTCCCCGATCTGGCCCAGGTCTGGCATGACGAAGTCGTCGCCAAGATGCTGGGGCTGCTCACCACCGCCATCGCCCGGGCCCAGGCGCGGGGCGAGGTTCGGGCCGGCGACCCCAAGCTCTACGCCTTCTCCATCTTTGGGCCGATGATGGCCGGCGTGATCTTCCGGGAGGTCTTCCGCGACGCCGATGCCGAGCTTCCGAACCTTGGCGAGTTGGCCGCCCAGCACGCGCGGGCGATCCTGGACGGGTTGCGAGTCTAGATTTCGTGCACGGTCGGCCGATCGCGAACCGATTCTAGGCCAGGGCGGCCTGGGAAAGCCCCATCATCTCCTCGAAGTTGCGGCTGTAGAAGCGCTCGCGCGCCGCCTCGCTGATCCCCTCGAAGGTGCGTTCGAAGCGGCCGATCGGGTCGTTGGTGCCCTCCGGGTGCGGATAGTCGCTGGAGAACAGGAACAGTTCCTCGCCCGCGTCGCGGATCAGATAGCCGGTGTCCTCGCCCGGGAAGGGCGTGAACTTCACGTGCTTGCGGATGTAGTCCGACGGCTTCATCGAGAACGCCTTGATGAGCGGGTCGGTCTTGCCGAAGCTCTTGTAGCCGAGGTCGAGCTGGCGCAGGAAGCCCGGCACCCAGGCCGCGCCGAACTCGATCACCCCGCCGCGCAGGTCCGGCACGCGGTCGAACAGGCCGTCGTAAACCAGGGCCGCCAGGAACATCTGGGCCGAGAACGGCAGGACCACGAAGTCCTTGAAGCGCAGGTTCTCGCCGCCGCCATGCAGGTCCGGCGAGCGCGGCTTGCCGTTGTTGGTGTACTCGGCCGGCAGCACGCGGGACCCCAGGCCGATGTGCAGCATGAAGGGGATGCGCTTGGCGGCCAGGAAATTCCAGAACGGGTCGAGGTCCGGGTGGCCGGGCGAGCGCTCGCCGGCCGGGGTCGAGGGCACCATGATCGCGCCGCAGCCGAGGCGGATCGCCTCCTGGGCCTCTTCCAGGGCGCGGGCCGGGTCGTCCAGCGGCACGAAGCCCACGCCGATCAGCCGCGGGTCGGCGGTGAAGGCGGCCATGGCGCGGTTGTAGGTGCGGGTCCCGCCATAGACCACGTCGGGATTGCTGGAGGTGCGGAACGGCGCCAGCGCCGAGGTCGGGAAGACGAGCTGCTTGCCGAAGCCGAGCTCGTCCAGGGCCCGCACCCGCTCGGCGGGATCGAAGGCGCCATAGGCGATCCAGCCCTTCGGTCCGGCGATCAGACCCTCGGCGGCCTTTTCCTGCAGGGCCACGTCGCCCTGCCGGGCGCGGGCCGCGGCGACCGCGGTCTCGATCCGCTCGGCCACCTTGCGCTGGCTGAGCCGCTCCTTCAGCGGTGCGTCGGCAAAGGCGGCCAGCCAGTCGGCCGGCTCCATCACGTGGCTGTCGGCGTCGTGGAACACGCGTCCGGTGGCGTAGGGCATGAGCAGTCTCCCGGGGCTTTGGCGGATCTCGCGCCCGCACGGCGGCGAGTTTAGGGCCGGATCGAATTTGCGGTCAATCCGGACTGGAGATTGTCGCGAGTTCGGCCGCCGGGCGATTTAGGGCATAGTGGGCGGATGACCGCCACGGCCGAACACCCGATCGAAGCATCGCGCCCCCGCCAGGCGCGCGGACCGCACGCCGAACGCTCGGCGGCGATGCGCGGGCGGCTGCTGGAGGCCGCCGTCGCCTGCCTGTTCGAACTGGGCTACGCCGCCACCACCACCCAGGCGGTGACCGACCGGGCGGGCGTCAGCCGCGGCGCGATCCTGCACCACTTCCCGACCAAGGTGGACCTGATGGTGGCGGTCGCCGAGTACGCCGCCGACCACCAGAACCGCTCGGTCAGGGCCTATCTGGAGAAGGGTCCGCCCGGCATGCCGCTCTACCTGGCGCTCACCGAGGCGACCTGGGCGGTGATCATTCAGCCGCCGGCCACGGCCCTGCTGGAGGTGATGATGGCCACCCGCGCCGACGCGGCGCTCGCCCAGCGGCTGCCGGCCGTCGTGGAGGCCTTCGAGGCGCGCCAGCGTGAGGATGTCTGGCGCCTGGCGCACCGGCTGGGCGTCACCGACCGCAGGCGCGTCGACGCCATGGTGCGCCTGCATCGCGCGGCGATGCGCGGCCTGGCCATCGAGCTCAACTTCTCGCGCAACCGAGCCGAATGCGAGGAGAGCATCGATCTCCTGAAGCACTACAAGCGGCTGCTGACCGGCGAGCTGCTGACCGGGGTCTAGCCGGGGCTCAGCGGACCACCGGCGTCCAGCCGCCCAGCACATATTCCGGACGGCGATAGTCGGCGAGCAGCTGGGCGTCCCGCGGCAGGCTGAGGCGCCGCACGGCCGGATGGCGCTGCGACAGGTCGATCGGCCGGCCGGCCATGTCCATGGTGTGGAATTCCCACAGGTGCAGGTTCGACCAGTCGAAGGCCGGTTGCTCCTCGATCGGGCCCCAGCCGACGGGCGGCACGCCCTGCGTCCGGCAATCGACCAGCACCATCTCGGCATAGGGAAAGTTGGCGCCGGGCGAGCCGGCGGGGCCGTTGCGCGGCAGGCGCGCCAGGACGCCGTCGGTCTTGCGGCCCTGCGGGTTGTCAGGCGTGATCGACCAGGGCAGCGGCTTGTCGAGGTAGACGAAGGTCGAATTCACGAACACCTCGCCGTGGCGGCCCTTGGGCGTGCGCGTCCAGGTGAAGGGCCCGACCGAGGCGACCTCGCAGCGCAGGCAATAGAGCGAGGCGTAGCCCAGGATGGTGTCGCCGTCGCCGACCAGCTTGCTGTCGACCATGTAGATCGAGCCGTAGGTGGTGAAGGCATCGCCCGACCCCAGCAGCGTCATGCGGTCGACGATGTCGTGTTCGCCACGCAGATAGAGGGCCTCGGCCTGGCCGATGAAGTCGTTCCTGATGGTGAAGGTCGAGAGCTGGATGTCGTCGGCGTCCGCGACCGAGAACGCCGGCCGGGTGCGGTTGAAGGCGCTGTTGTTCGGATAGTGAACGACCACCCCCTCGCGGCTCTGGCCGCGCAGGATCAGGTTCGACTTGCCGTGCAGGTAGACGATCTCCGGATAGTCGCCGTTCCCGATCAGGATGGTCAGTGGCTTCACTCGCCGAGCCGGCGAAAAATCGATCGCGCCCTGGACGGTGTTGAAGTCGCCGTGCCCGTCGGGGGCGACGGTCACCCGATCGGCGTTCGCGGGCGGCGGAGCGCTCTTGGTCGTAAAGGTCCACGGATGGTCCGCCGTGACGCCAGCGAACGGTCCGGCGTCCGTCTCCAGGACGCCCCTGTCGATCGTCACCAGGTAGCGGCGGCCGTATCGCAGGACGCCGTGATGCGGCGAGATCGTCGCGGTGTTCCCGTTCGCCAGGACCGGGAAGAAATGGAACCAGACGCCGCCGATCTCAGTGGCCTGAAAAGCCGGCTGGTCGGGGCCGGCCGGAGCCGGCGGCCGCGGCGCGCGGGTGGCGCCGTCCGCGTTCGGTAGCCGCCCGGTGGGATTGGGCGACGGCGGGATCGCCAGATCCAGGGTGTCCACCAGATGGTCGTCGGCTGCGTCGTAGATCTTGATCAGGCCCGAGGCGCCAGCTTTCGGCGGGCTCGCAAACGTCAGGATGAGGTGGGTGTCTGGGTTGACGTCCTTGGCGCCATCGGCCGGGAACAGCCGGACCTCCGGCCGCCAGGGGCGGTGCGAGGCGCCATGGCTGGCGTGGGCGAAGCCCAGGCTGAGAAGCGCGGAGCAGAACGCCACGACCAGATACCTGTCGATGAAAGACGCCAGCCGGTGGGTTGGAGACATTCCTGGGTCCTGCGAAGGCGGTGACGTCCCGAGATTAGCAGTCCAATTGTACCGCAAGATGGCGCCTTGGAAAGTACGACCCGCACGCGCTTTCGCGCGGCAAGGGCGCGCGCGCCTGTCCAAAGCGCCCCTCGGCCCGTCCCCCGCCTCGGAAGAACGGGCGACATCCAAGGGGGCCCATGTGGCCCAACGCCGAGGCGGCTATGTGAGTAGCTTTCCCCCAGGTGAACCGTCTGCGCACAGTGGCGTTTGAGATAACCTGGGAAATCGGAAGCCGCGGAAATGAAACCAGTCGCCACGACGATGCTGGCGCTTTGTGTCGCGCTTGGCCTTGCACCTGGAACCCGCGCCGCCGATCCCCCGCCCAAGCCCACCAACCGCGCCGAGGCGACGCAGGTGGTGCGGGACTTGCGCAGGATCGTCACCCCCAATGGGATCGAGCGGGCGGAGAAGGTTCGCATCGGCGGCATCGACCAGTGGGTGACCATCCGCGGCGACGATCGCCGAAACCCCGTGCTGTTGGTCCTGCACGGCGGCCCCGGCTACGTCGAGATGCCGCTGAACTGGTGGTACGGCCGCGGCTGGGAAGAATATTTCACAGTGGTGGAATGGGACCAGCGCGGCGCCGGCAAGACCTACCTGATCAACGACCCCAAGGCCGTGGCGCCGACCATGACCAACGCGCGGATGTTGCAGGACACCGAGGAGATGACCGCCTGGCTGCGCAAAACCCTCGGCAAGAAGAAGATCTTCGTCTGGGGCCATAGCTGGGGCAGCTACCTCGGACTGGAACTGGCCCGCCGCCATCCCGAGTGGCTCTACGCCTACATCGGCACCGGCCAGATCACCAAAGCGCCGGAAAGCGAGCGTCGGGCCTGGGCCTACGACCTGGCGGCGGCGAAGAAAGCCGGCAACACCCAGGCGGTCTCGGACCTGCAGGCCATTGCCCCCTATGCCACGCCCGGCAAGCCGATCGCGCTGAAGGACGCCATGGTCGTCCACAAGTGGGGCGACTATTTCGGCGGCGTCATGGCCTACCGCCACGACCAGCAGGACGAGAGCCACGCGACCCGGCTGTCACCGGACTACACCGACGCGGAGGCGCCGCACGTCTTCGACGGCAACGACTTCTCCGAGAAGTACCTGCTGGCCGGCGTCTTCAACATGGACCTCAGCCACGAGACCGACTTCAAGGTCCCGATCATCCTGCTGCTCGGCCGGCACGATCGAACGGTGAACTCCGACGTCGCCCATGAGTGGTTCACCCACGTGAAGGCGCCGGAGAAGCATCTCGTCTGGTTCGAGAACTCCGCGCACGAGCCGGAGTCGGAAGAGCCCGGCAAGTTCCTGCTGTCCCTGGTCCGCTACGCCCGCCCGATCGCCGAAAAGGCGGGCGATGTCGCGCCATAGGGCGCGGCCATGGGATTCGGATGTGGCCGTACGAAAAAAGTCAGCGGGCGGCGGCGCTCAGGCCGTTGCCCGCGATTTCTTCGACGCCAGCGCAGCCAGGCCTCTGCAAACCGGCGACAGATGATTTCGCCCCGTCACCGAGTCGGATAGTCATCGACATCTCAAATCGTCCGAAGGGAAACCGTCGCATGCCACGCACCGCTCTGCTCCTGGCGCTGTGCATCGCCGCCGCGGGCACCACGGCGCTGTCCGCCGTCCAGCCGAACACCCCTACGCCGATGCCGCAGGTGAAGGCCAAGATGAAGAGCATCGTCGACAAGACCTCGACCGATCTCTTCAACGCCGCCGGCGAGGCGGATCCGGCGAACGGCGCCGACGCGAAGAAGCCCGACGCCGCCGGCTGGGCCAAGGCCAAGGCGCAGGCGGATCAGCTGAAAGCCGTCGCCGACTGGATGCTGGTTCCGAAGAACGGCAAGACCGGCGAGCCCAAGTGGGTGAAGGCGGCGAAGGACATGAGCACGCTCTCCGCCGCCGCCTCGAAGGCCGCGGTCGCCCACGACGCCGCGGGCCTGGCCAAGGCCGCCAACGACCTTTCCGACACCTGCACCGCCTGCCACTCGGTCTACAAGAAGCAGAGCTAGCGGGCCGCGGTCCCCATCAAGTGGGCGCGGTCGCCATGCGCGCCAGACGGGCGGCGGCGACCATGTTGACCAGGGCCGCGCGGGTCTCCGGCCATTTGCGGGTCTTGAGCCCGCAGTCCGGATTGACCCAGAGTTGGCCGGCCGAGAGCTTGGCCTGGGCGGCGGTCAGCAGCTGCGCCATCTCGTCCACCGTCGGCACGCGGGGGGAATGGATGTCATAGACGCCGGGGCCGATCTCCGCCGGGTAGGCATAGCTGGTGAAGGCGTCGAGCAGCTCCATCTTCGAGCGCGCGGTTTCGATGGAGATCACGTCGGCGTCCATCGCGCCGATGGCGGCGATGATGTCGTTGAACTCCGAGTAGCACATGTGGGTGTGGATCTGGGTGCGGTCGGCGACGCCCGACGCGGTCAGGCGGAAGCAGTCCACCGCCCAGCGCACATACTCGTTCCAGTCGCCGTGGCGTAGCGGCAGGCCTTCGCGCAGCGCCGCCTCGTCGATCTGGATGATCCTGGCGCCCGCGGCCTCCAGGTCGGCGACCTCGTCGCGGATGGCGAGCGCGATCTGCCGGCAGGCGGCTTCGCGGGTGACATCGTCGCGCACGAACGACCAGTTGAGGATGGTCACCGGCCCGGTGAGCATCCCCTTCATCGGCCGGGTGGTCAGCGACTGGGCGTAGCGCCACCAGTCCACCGTCATCGGCCTGGGCCGCGAAACGTCGCCGTAGAGGATCGGAGGACGCACGCAGCGCGAACCGTAGGACTGCACCCAGGCGTGCTTGGTGAAGGCGAAGCCGGAAAGCTGTTCGCCGAAGTACTGCACCATGTCGTTGCGCTCGAACTCGCCGTGGACCAGCACGTCGAGGTCGATCTCCTCCTGCCAGCGCACGGCGCGCGCGGTCTCCTCGCGCAGGAAGGCCTCGTAGGCGTCGTCGCCCAGCAAGCCCTTGTCATGGTCGGCGCGGGCCCTGCGGACCTCCTCGGTCTGGGGGAACGAGCCGATGGTGGTGGTGGGAAGCGGCGGCAGGTCGAGCCGGGCGATCTGCACCGCCCGACGGCGGCCGAAGGTCGAAGCGCGGCGGCTCATGGCGTCGGTCACCGAGGCCTCCCGGGCGGCCACCGCCCCGTCGTGGATCTTCGGCGAGGCGCGCCTCGCGGCAGCGGCGGCGGACGAGGCCGCCAGGGTCTGCGCGACGCTTTCGCGGCCGTTGTTCAGCGCCTTGGCCAGGGTCACCAGCTCCTCGATCTTCTGCACGGCGAAGGCCAGCCAGGTCTTCACCTCTGGATCGAGCGCGTCCTCGGCGTCGAGGTCGATCGGGCAGTGCAGCAGGGAGCAGGAGGGCGCCAGCACCAGCTCGCGGCCGTCGGCGGCCAGGGGCTCCAGCCCGTCGAGGATGCGCTCCAGATCGGCGCGCCAGATGTTGCGGCCGTCGATAACGCCCAGCGACAGCACCAGCGCCTTGGGCGCCTTGGCCAGCACGGCGTCGAGCTGTTCCGGCGCGCGGATCAGGTCCAGGTGCAGACCGGCGACGGGCAGCGCCAGCGCGGTCTCCAGGTTATCGCCCAGCGCGCCGAAGTAGGGCGTCAGCATCAGCTTCGCGCCGGGCGCGGTGCGGGAGAGCTGGTGATAGGCGTGGCGCAGGGCGGCGCGGTCGGCGTCGCTGAGGTCGAGCACCAGGCAGGGCTCGTCCATCTGCACCCAGCGGGCGCCGACCAGCTCCAGGCGGTTCAGCAGCTTGGCGTAGACCGGCAGCAGGTCATCCAGCAGGGACAGCGGATCGAAGTCCTTGGCCTTGGACTTGGCGAGCTTCAGAAAGGTCACCGGGCCCAGTAGGACCGGTCGGGTATGCACGCCCCGCGCCTTGGCCTCGGCGAAGGCGTCGATGGCCTTGTTGGACGAGAGCTGGAACGTCTGGCCGGGCGACACCTCGGGCACCAGGTAGTGGTAGTTGGTGTCGAACCACTTGGTCATCTCGGCGGCGGGGACATCGAGGCCGTGGTGGTGGCCGTGGCCGCAGTCGGCGTCATCGTGGACCGGCGCCTGCGCGCCTCGCGCCATGGCGAAATAGGTGTCCAGCCCGACCTCGCCGCCGCGCCAGCCGTAGATCTCGGGGATCGCGCCGACCATGGCGCTGGTGTCGAGCACGTGATCGTAGAGGGTGAAGTCGTTGCTGGGGATGTGGTGGACGCCGAGCGCGATCTGCTGCGCCCAGGTCTTGCCGCACAGGTCGGCGGCGACGCCCAGCAGGCCTTCTGCGTCCGACTTGCCGGACCAGAAGCGTTCGAGGGCGGTCTTCAGCTCGCGGCGCGGGCCGATGCGGGGAAATCCGAGGGTGGCGACGGTGATGGACATGAGCCTCTGCCATTGGGGTTTGGCGAGGCCTGGCGCAGCCGCGAGCCCGCGCACGCCGGCTCGAGAGGCCGGACGCGGCGTTCAAGCGACCTGTCCGGGGGCCCCGCCGGAAGACGTTATCCGTCGGGGCAGGTTTCCTGGCTCACGGGTCAAAGCTCTCGTCCGGCCTTCCCGGCGCAAATACGCCAGTGACGCGAAATGGACGTCGGCTCGCCGCTTACAGTTGCGGGGGCAGCCCCGGCCTGGACGTTCGCCTGAGGAAGGCGCGCGCCGTCACCGGATTCCCTCTTAGCCCTGGAACGCGAACGCCCCAAGGAACCACGACCTCGGCATCAAATCCCAAGCCGCTCAGGGAGTCAAGGATAACATAAAGATATCTTTATATCATTATATATTTGAGGGCGAGAGGTAGTCCACATAGGTCGCGCGGCCGGACCCGGTGACCGCCGCCTCCACGTCGAACACCTGGCGCAGCAGGTCTGGCGTCAGCGCCTCGGCGACCGGGGCGAAGGCGATCAGCTTGCCGTCGCGCAGCGCCATCAGGTGGGTGGCGTGACGGGCCGCCAGCGTCAGGTCGTGGATGGTGGCGACCACCAGCCGACCCTCGCTGAGGGCCAGGCGTTGGAGCCGGGCGACGGTGTCCAGGCCATGCTTGGGATCGAGGCCGGAGGTCGGTTCGTCTACCAGCACCACCTCCGGGTCGCCAATCAGGGCGCGGGCCAGCATGGCGCGGGCGAGCTCGCCGCCGGAAAGGGTGGTGGCCGGCTGGAAGCGATGCTCGGCGAGGCCGCAGGCCTCGATGGCCTGGGTCAGGCGCGGTTCGAAGCCGCCGGGCAGGCCGCCGAAGGCTGGAAGGTGCGGCGTCAAGCCCAGCGCCACCACCCGTTCCACGGAGATCGGCCACTCGGCCCGCGGGTTCTGGGGTAGGTAGGCGCGTCGCCTGGCGATGTCCCGGCGATCGATCTCGGTGACGGCCCGGCCGTCGAGGGTGACCTCGCCGGCGTCCGGCTTCAGCAGGCCCGCCAGGCAGGAGAGCAGGGTGGACTTGCCGGCGCCATTGGCCCCGACCATGGCCACGAACATGCCTGGCGTCAGCGTCGCCGAGACCCGGTCGACGATGTTGCGACCGTCGCGGAAGACGGTCACGTCGCGGGCGGTGAGTTCCATCATGGCGCGAGCCTCCGCAAGCGAACCACCAGCCAGAAGAAGAACGGCGCGCCGATCAGAGCGGTAATCACGCCCAGCCGAAGCTCGGTGTTGGTGTGGATCACTCGCGTGCCGATGTCGGCGAGCAGCAGCAGGACGGCGCCTAACAGGGTCGACGGCAAGAGAGTGCGGCTCGGCTGGTAGCCGACGAACGGGCGCACCAGATGCGGCGCGGCCAGGCCGATGAAACTCACCGATCCGACCACCGAGGTCGCCGCGCCCACCGCCAGGCCGACGCCGATCAAGGCCAGGACGCGCAGGCGATCGATGCTGAAGCCCAGGCTTTCCGCCTGCGCCTCGCCCAGCGCCAGCGCATCGAGCGCCCGGCCCATGGTCGCCAGCACCGCCATGCCGACCAGGATGAAGGGGCCGGCCAGCAGCACGTGGTCCCAGCTCCGCTCCGCCAGCGAACCCAGCATCCAGACGCTCATCTCATAGGCGGCGTAGGGGCTGGGCGCGAAGTTCAACGCCATGGCCAGGAAGGCGCTCATCAGGCTGGAGACCGCCGCCCCGGCCAGGATCAGGGTGAGCGTGCCGCCGCGCCCGAAGGCGAAGGTCAGGGCGCCCGCGCCCATGGCGCCGAACAGGCCCAGCAAGGGCGTCGCCAGCGGAAAGACGTGCGCCAGCCCGAAGTAGATGGAAATCACCGCCCCCAGCGCCGCGCCGTTGGAGACGCCCAGCAGGCCAGGGTCGGCCAGGGGATTGCGCAACAGGCCCTGCAAGGCCGCGCCGCTCAAGCCCAGGGCGCCGCCCACCAGGATCGCCAGCACGGCGCGGGGCAGGCGAAGCTGCGTCACCACTAGGCCCGCCAGGCTTGAGTGGGGCGAGGTCAGGCCGGCCATGAGGTCGGCGGGGCTCATGTTCACTCGTCCCAGGAACAGCGAGGCGATGGCCGCGATCAGCAGGATCAGCCCTGCCGCGGTCGGCAGGATCCAGCCGGGCCAGGCCGATGCCGGCTTCATGGCCTGGGCCTCGCGGCAGGGGTTCGCGGCGGCAGGGCGTCCAGCGCCCGGCGCAGGTCCCGCGCGGCGTCGGCCGACTGCGGCAGGCCGCAGGTGTGGGCGATGTCGTTGTAGGCGATGCGCCGGCCGGCGAAGCGCTGGCGCACGACCCGATGCTGGCCCTCGTCGGTGAGCAGGGACGGCTGGCCCAGCGTCGCCCCGCCGTACAGCAGGGCGTCCGGATCGGCGGCCAGCAGTTCCTCGACACCGAAGCTGGATTCCGCGGCGCCGGGGCGTGCGGCGATGTTTACCGCGCCGGCCGCGGTGATAATGGCGTCGGTCAGACTGTCCTTGCCGGGCACCGCCGAGCCGCCGCTCCAGGCCACCACGCGCAGGCGGCGTGTCGGTGGATGGGTGGCAAGGTCCGCCAGGATGGCGTCCATGTGGGCGATCAGCGCCTGCGCCCGCGCGGGTTCGCCGACCGCCGCGCCAACCTGGCGAAGACTGGCGCGGATATCGTTGAAGTTGTCCGCGTCCTTCACGTCGACCACCCGCGCCCCGACTCGCCGCGCCAGCGTGCGGACCAGTGGCGAGGAGAGCCCGCTGTCGAGGATCAGGTCCGGGCGGATATTGACCACGTCCTCGGCGGCGTCGTGGTTCAGCGGGATACCTTCGGTCGCGCCGGGGAACAGCGCCCGCGCCGCCTCTGGCGCCAGGAAGGTCACCGAGGCGATCCGCGACTTCGGCGCAAGTTCCAGCAGCAAGAGGTCGGTGCACACGTTGGTGGACATGATCCGCCGGGGAACCGCGCGCTCCGCGGCCGACGCCGGCAGGCTGTTCGCGCCGGCCAGAAGGGCGGCGGAGAGGCCAAGGGCGATGACGCGGAGCGCGGGTCTCATTTTGGACGAACCCTAGAACCGAAGCCGCACGCCACCATAGGCCGCGCGGCCGGCGCCTTCGAAGCTGAACACCTCCTGGTAGTTCTGGTCGAACAGGTTCTCGATCCGGCCGTAGAACTCGACCGTCTGGTTGAGACGCCAGGTGGCGCCGAGATTCACGATCGTGAAGGCCTTCAGGTTGACCAGCACCGGTGTGAATGACGGGTCGGTGAAGGCCAGGTCACCCATCTTGCCATTGTAGCGGACCGTCAGGGTCGCGGTGAACGGCTGGCCGGCGGGCGACCAGTTCAGGTTGGCGCTGGCGATGTCCTTCGGCCGCCGCACCGCCTGGCCGTCGAAGCCCGGATCGTCGACGCCATTGATCAGCACCTCGCGGTTCTGCGGCGCGTCCAGGTAGGTGTAGCTGGCGTCGATCCGCCACTCGTCGGTCAGCTGGCCGTCGGCGAACAGCTCGACGCCCCGCGCCGGATTCTTGCCGGGCAGGTTGATCGGCATGGCCACGCCGGTGGCGAAGCTGGTGGTGATGAAGTCCTTGGCGGTGTTGTCGAAGTAGGTCGCGCCGACGTTCACCCGGTCTTTGAGGAAGGTGTAGTCGACGCCGGCTTCCCAGCCCTCGGACTGCTCCGGCCGCAGGTTCGGGTTGCCGATGAACCGCCCGGAGACGAAGTCGAACAGGTCGCTGAAGCTCGGGTCCTTGACGCCGGAGCCCCCGGCGGCGTGCACCCGGAACCCGCCGCCGAGCTTGTAGCTGGCGTCGAGGTGGTAGGTGGTGTCGTCGCCGAAGCGGTTGTTCCAGTCATGCCGCACCGAGGCGTCGAACGCGGCGCGGTTGTCCCAGATCAGACCGTACTCACCGACCAAGCCAGTGTTGTCGAGGTGCTCTTCGCCGAGGAAGCCTCCGAACGGCGAGACCGTGGAGCGCGAGGTGTTCTGCTCCCCGTCGAAGGCGACGGTGACATGCTGTTTGGCCTGGTCGTCGCCGAAGCGGTAGGTGCTCTCGTAGGACTCCCGGTAGCGCATGCCCCGGTCGCCAGAGGTCTTGACGATCGGCTGGCCCGCGATGGGCGCAAACGCGTTGGGCACGTCGAAGCCGCTGCGTTGCGTGTCGGCGATCTGCGCACTGACGGCGTTCGTCCAGTGTCCGTCGAAGGAATCGAGTTGCGCGCGCACAAGGCCATAGAAGGCGTCGTTGACGTAGTGCGTGCCGGGCGAGTCATAGGTCAGGCCGAAGGTCGCCGGGTTGGACGAGTCCTGGCCCTGATCGTCGGTGTCGGCGTCGGTGTAGCTGTAGCGGGCGACGCCGGTGACGTGCAGGTTGTCCATCGGCGTCCAGATCAGCTTGGCCGAGAGGCCGGCGCTGTCGGAGCCCAGGTCACGGTGGCCGCCAACCGCAGCCGGGAAACCGTCGGTGTGCAGGCCGCTGGCCGAAATCGCGTAGTCCAGGTCGCCGTTCACCCCGGCCACGCGGGCCGCGCCGGAATAGGTTCCCATCGAGCCGCCCTCGGCGTTCACATGGATCCCCGGGGCTTCCTTGCCGGTGAGCGTGGTGTAGCTGATCACGCCGCCGATCGCGTCGGAGCCATAGAGCGAGGACTGCTGGCCGCGCAGCACTTCGATCTTGGCGTCCGGGTCGGCGATGATCGTGCCGAAGTCGTACTCGTCGTCGAAGGGATCCGAGGCCTTGACGCCGTCGATCAGCACGAGCGTGTGGTTGCCCTCGGCGCCGCGGATGCGGACCTGGGTCAGGCCACCGACCGCGCCGACGCGGCTGACCGCCAGTCCCGGCACATCGCGCAGGACGTCGGAGACCACCACGGTCTGGCGCTGCTGCATCGCCTGGTCGTCGATCACCGTCACCGAGGAGCCCACCAGGTCGGCGGGCGTGGCGTCGCCCGACCGCGAGGCGGTGACCACCAACGGGTCGACGATGTTGCCGGAGGCCGGCGAATCGGCCGCCGCGGACTGGGCGAAGGCCGCCAAGGGCGTTGCGGTAAGAAGCGCCAAGAGGCTGGCGCCGAGGAAGAGTTTGGGCATCGATGGCCCCCCGTTTTTCTGGCGTCCTGAGCGACATGCGGAGAGCCTCCCGCGGGGACGATCCCACAGGCCGACGGGCCGGCTGGCGTGGACGCGGGAAGCGCGCCGACCAGGCCGGTCGAAACGGCTCTCCGCCGTTTCATCTCGTCGCTCAGACGGAGGACCGCGCTCCGGATTCCACTGATCCGAAAGCTCGAGCGACACGCACCGACCGGTTTCCTGGCTCACGGGTCATCACGTCACATGCGACCTTCCCGGGACGCCTCCTTGGAGGTGGGTCCCAGTGGCTGGCGGAAGGGTCGTAACCTTCCGCCGAGGCATGTGCGCTCGCCGCTTACAGTTGCAGGGACAGCCGCAGATCGGTGACGCGCCTCAGATGAGGAGAGCCGCCTACTGCGTTCCCGATTAAGCCCGAAGGCTTCGGTGCGCCTTGTAGCCACCCGCGAAGAAGGCGGGCGATCACATCTGTGTTTAGCTGTGACGATCCCCTCTTTGATGGCGTTTCCGCAGCTTGTCCATGCCGCGCGGGCTCGCTGGCGGCCTGGACGTTGGAAACTCCGGGCGGGCGATGCTGTTCGACGAGACCCAGGGCGCGGCGAAGGCCGCCTGAGCCGCCGTCCGGTCACCGACGATTTCCGCTGTGGACGGGCGCAGTCGTAACCTCCTGTAACGTGAGCGGAACCGTTCGCAACTTGATCGGCGCGGCCGAAACCGCTGAGTGCAACCCTGTAATCGGTGACGACTCTCGGCGCGCCCGCCAACGGCGCGGCGACCAGGCGATGTCAGACACCTTGGGGAGTGACGTGTGATCGGCGCCTTCTTGACCTGGCTGGAGCATTCGCTTGGGAAGGGCCCGGGGTCGGACGCCCAGTCGTGGAGCGAGGCCCTGCTGGGCTCGCTCAACTTCTGGAGCCTGCTGGAAGGCACCCACCTGATCGCCTTGATGCTGTTCGCGGGCACGATCTTCGTGGTCGACCTGCGATTGCTGGGGGTCACCTTCCGCAAGACCCGCGTCTCGGTGATCAGCGACGCCATTCTGCCGCTGACGGTCTTCAGCTTCATCTTCGTGGTGGTCACGGGCCTGGGCTTGGTGTTCGCCAAGCCGCTGTATTATTACCATAATATCTGGTTCCGCCTGAAGATGGTGCTGCTCGCCATCGCGCTCATCAACATCCTGGTGTTCCACGGCCAGACCCAGAAGACCCAGGCCGCCTGGGATACCGAGGAGACCCCGCCGCGCAACGCCCGCCTGGCCGCCGCCGGCTCCTTGATCATGTGGCTGCTGGTGATCACCTGCGGCCGCTTCATCCCCTACGACTGGTACGAGTGCGGCAAGCCCCAGACCGCCTTCATCAACTGGGTCCAGGAGTGCAAGACCGCCGACAAGGGCGAAGTCAATCTGGCGGGGCAGCACCTGGAAGCCAAGCCGGCGGGGCAGCAGCCATGAAGATCGATATCGAGCAATACCTGCCGCATATCCGCCCCTGGGTGGAGAGCCTGGCCAACACCTTCCCCGGCAAAGAGATCAAGCCGCAGTTCGCCTTCTGGGAAGTGGGCCACATCCTGTCGCTGATCCTGCTGGGCGGCACGACGATCCTGATGAACCTGCGCCTGCTGGGCGCGGGCGTGAGGGAGGAGCCGCCGGCGGAGATCTACAGGAACCTGCGGCTCTGGCAGAACGTCGGCGTGATCGGCATCGTGGTCACCGGCGTCCTGATCGGCTCGGCCAACGCCGAGCGCCTCTACGACAGCGCCGCCTTCGTGGTGAAGATGCTGGCGCTGCTGGCCGGCATCATCATGACCTATGGGGCCAGCCGGCCGGTGGCGGCGGCCAACGGCGCGGTGAACCTGCCGCAGAAGCTGTGGTTCGTGCTGGGCAGCGCGGTCTTTATCCTGGGCCTCTACATCTTCGTGATCTCCGACCTGATCAACGTCGGCATCTACCACGTGATCACCGGGGCGGCGCTGATCGTGCTGGTGGCGACGCGGGGGCGGCTGCGCTGGACCTATCTGGGGGTGTTGATCGCGCTGATCGTGGCGCAGTTCGTGGGCACCCACTTCGTGATCGCGCCGGACAACTATGCCAGGCTGGACCCGGTCAACAAGGTCTTCACCTGGCTCTACAGCCTGTGGATCGTCGGCTGCGCGCTGTTTGGCCTGTTCCGCGATGGCAAGACCGAGGAGGGCGGCCCGCTCACCAAGCTGATCGCCTACTCCACCATCCTGGTCTGGGTCATGGGCGCCGCCGCCGGCCGATGGATCGCCTTCGCCTGAGGGAAGCGCCGCCTAGGCCGCGTCGGCACGCCGCGCCGAAGGCGGCGTCCCGGCCATTGCGGACCTTGGGCGGGTCTGCTTTGAAGGCGCGGGCGGCGGCGGGGCTACCTTAGTTCCTGCGCCAAGCCATCTGCCGCAGCGGCAGTCTACGGGGCGGTGGGGGAATATTCGTGCGTATTGCTGAGATATTTGCGTCCGGTTCGTTTCTGTTTTTCTATTCCGGGCTGCTGGTGTTGCTGACCGGCGTCGCCATCGTCCGCAATCATATGTCGCTGATCGCCGAGGCCAAGGCCGCGCGCGACATCATCGGGATCGTCAGCGTCGCTCACACCCGTGACGCGACCGGAAAGGTCGAGCAGTTGGTTTTGCTGAACGACTCCACGGGCGCTCGCATCCTGACGCACGAGGCGTGCCGCAGCGACGATCTGGGGGAACGCAAGGTCTGGCGGAATCCGAAGTCCGCCACCGCGCGGGCGACCGCCAACTATCTGGGCGCCATGGCCGCCTTGCCCGCGGAGCGCCACAGCCTGGAAGGCCTGCGCCCCTCCAGGTCGATGCTCGAAGACCAGTATCGCCGGCTACACAAGGGCTTGAGCGGCTTTGGCGACTTCATCATCCGCCTGGCGCTGCTCGGCACCTTCATGGGCCTGATCGCCGCCCTGACCATCGCCAGCTCCAACATCGGCGCCGCGGAAGGCTCGGCCGCCGACCAGAGCGCGCACATGCGGGATTTCATCCAGATCCTGCTGGCGACGGCGGCCAACAAGTTCTGGATCTCGGCGGTGGGCGTCGGCTGCGCGCTGGTGGTGCAGATCTGTCGCTCCAGCGCCGACAAGGCCGCGCACATCGTGCGGCTGGGCGACGCCTTCGACCACGCGCTCACCGATCCCGAGATCGCCGCGGCCTGGTGCCCGCCGATCGCCGGTGAGGAGGATCTCGACCTCCGGTTCGTGAAGGCCGCGGTCCTCGACCGGATCGCGAAACTGGACCTCGCGCCGCTGAACGAGGCGCTCGCCGAGACCGCCGCCGCCCTGAAGGCCAACGCCGGGCGCTCCGTCCTCACCTTTGGGCCGGCGCTGTCGCCCCGGAGCGGCGAGTGATGCCCCTGCGCTTGCGGCGGGGCGCCAGCCTCCCCGAGCCGGCGCAGGACGAGGGGCCATTCGTGTCCTTCACCGACCTGTTCATCGGGATCCTGTTCCTGTTCCTGATCCTGGTGGCCGCGCTCATCCTGATGCAGCGGGAGGCGGTGAAGCGGGAAAAGACCGAAACCCAGGCGATGGCCGAGCAGATCCGGCAGTTGCAGGCCAAGCTCGACAAGGCCCCCAAACCCCAGCCCGAGCTGCCGGCGTTTCGCCTGGGGATCGTCTTCAACATCTACCAGAGGTCGGCCGATTTCGACGGCGGGGGCTGGACCTATTCCCGCACGGTCCGCGTCTTCCGCTCGCCTGACGGGCACTGCATCAACACCGTCTGGATGCGCAGCAACCTCAGCACCGCCTGGAAGCCGCCGACCGCCCCGGAGGATATCCCCACCGACGCCCAGCAGGATCTTTTCCGGACGTTCGAGCCCTGCGGAATTTCCGCCTCGGGCGACCATTGGGAAACGAGCTCGGAGACGGGCAATATGAAGCGAATAACGCCGATCCTGTATAGTGGCTCCGCAGTATTGCATAAGAAGGAAGGGGACGAAAAACTCGAGATGCAGTATCGAGTCCTGGGCATATACGACGACTATTTCCGCGGCCCCGCGTCTTCAACGCAGCACGGCTAGCCGGTGTCGCCGAGAACCCCATGAAATCCGGTCTCGCCCTTCTGGTCTGCGGCGGCGCGCTCGCCCTTGCCCTGGCCGCCGTCGGCCAGACCACGCTGTCGCTGGGGGGCAGCGCGCCCGAGATCGCGGTGATCGATCCGGCCACCATCCAGGACCTGCCCTCGGCGCGCGACTACCATCCGCCGCAAGGGATCGCCTTCAAGACCAGCGACTTCCTCAGCGAGAACGTGCGCCTGACCGCCCAGTGGGTCTATGCCACCGGGAACGAGGGCCGAAAGCTGCCCACCGTCATCATGGCGCCCGGCTGGGGCGCCACGGCCGCCTCCCTTCGCCAGGACGCCGTCGACCTGGCGCGGGCCGGCTATCTGGTCATGCTGTTCGACTACCGGGGCTGGGGCGACAGCGACGGTCGCGTGATGCTCACTGGCCAGCCGCCCGTCGCGGGAGCGCCGTTCAAGGGAGAGGTTCGTCAGCTGCGCGGCTATGTCGATCCCGGCGAGCAGGTCGAGGACTGGTTCAACGCCCTCAGCTATGCGGCCACCGATCCCAAGGTCGACGCCGGCCGCATTGGCGTCATCGGCTCCGATCTTTCCGGCGGCCACGTCATCTCTGTCGCGGCCCAGGACCCGCGGGTCAAAGCCTTGGTCAGCCAGGTGACTCGCGCGGACACCCGCCCCTCCAAGCCCTACCAGCCGGACCCCGCCAAGGTGGTCGCCGACGCCAACGCCGCGGCCTCGCGCCTCGCCACCGGCCAGACGCCATACCCCACCGAGCGTGCCCGCGGCGCGAACCCGCTGGGCGACGCCCTGGTCGGGGCGCCGGTGGGGAACAAGCTGGAACGCTGGGCGCCGGTGGACCAGGCGAACCGGGTCAGCGCGCCGGCGCTGTTCGTCCTGGCGGAGAAGGAGGAGCTGTTCTCCAACACCTTCAATGGCCAGCTCGCCTGCGAGCGGGTCACCGGGCCGCGCAAGATGGTGATGCTGCCCAAGATCACCCACTATGGCGTCTATGGCGCGGAGCGGACGCGGGCGATCACCGCCGCCATCGACTGGTTCGACCGCTACCTGAAGCCGCCCGGCGCGCCGACCCGCGTCCCGATCAACCTCAAGGAGCCGGAGCGGGGGACGTGCAGCCCCCCGCCGCTGCCGCCGGCCGGCGAGGAGCCGAAGGAGGGCAGCGGCCAGGGGCATAAGTCGCAGAGCACGACGACCCGCTGGAACTGACGGGCTACGAGCCCGCGCCCTGGTCCCGCCCTGGAGCCTGGCCGGCGAGCATGGCGCCAACGGGCGTTTTGTAACCTGCTGTAACCTGCGGCGAACCGTTCTTAACGAGACGCCTCGCGCGGCTGTCCTTACCGCCAAGATTGCGACGCGCAGGGCCGGGTCGACCGGCCGCGCGCTGCGTTGCGCAGCCGACTCAAGACGAAGGGGAGATTTCCGGCCGAAGGCCAGATCGAGCGGCTCGCCTGCCGGCGCATCGGCCTCGATTACACCATTTCCGCCAGCGCGCTCGCGCCGGCTGAACCCGTTCTCCATTTCCGTTGGGACGTTGTTGATGCTCTTCTCGCCCGGCTCCGCGTGGCCATTTCGCCGCCAACTGCTTGCCACCGCCGCCCTGGCGCTGGCGCTCCCCTTGGCGGCGCACGCCGCCGATGAGGCGCCGGGCTCCACGGCGCCCAACGCCAAGCCGGCGTCCAACAACGTCAGCGAAGTGGTGGTGACGGCGTCCCGCGTCGATCTGCTGGGCGTGGCCGACACCGCCAGCCAAGGGACGGTGACCCAGAAGGAGATGGAGCTTCGCCCGGTCTATCGCGTCGGCCAGCTTCTGGAGACGACGCCCGGCCTGGTGGTCACGGTCCACTCCGGCGAGGGCAAGGCCCAGCAATATCTGCTGCGCGGCTTCAACCTCGACCACGGCACCGACATCGCCAACTTCGTGGACGACATGCCGGTGAACCGATCCACCAACACCCATGGCCAAGGCTATTCCGACGCGAATTTCATGCTGCCCGAGGTGTTTAACGGCCTCGACTACACCAAGGGGCCGTACCACGCCGAGGTCGGCGACTTCGGCGCCGTGGCCTCGACCCATGTGCACATGGCCAACGAGATCCCCAACCAGATGTCGGTCAGCGCCGGCACGCTGGGCGTCTACAACGCCTTCCTCGGCGGGACCTACCACATCGACGATGACGACCGGATCCTGGGCGGCTTCTACCTGGGCCACGTGGACGGGCCGTTCGATCACCCCGACAACTTCCGCAAGATCGACGCGGTGCTGCGCTACAGCCACGGCGAGACCGACGACGGCTATGACCTCACGGCCATGTACTACAAGGGCCAGGGGAACCTGACGACCGACCAGCCGCTGCGCGCCGTCCAGGAGGGCCTGATCGACCGCTTCGGAACGCTCGACCCTTCCGACGGCAGCGGCTCGGAGCGGTTCAGCCTGTCCGGCCATTTCGCCACCAAGGGCGATGCCGGCGATCTCGGGAACTGGGCCTTCACCGCCAACGCCTACGCCATCCGCTGGCGCATGTTCCTGTACAACGACTTTACCCACTTCCTGGACGACCCGGTGAACGGCGACCAGGAGCGGCAGGGCGAGGCGCGCGACACCTTCGGCGGCGCCACGACCTTCAAGCTGAACCACAGCTTCGGCTCGATCGACAGCGAGACCGTCGTGGGCCTGCAGGTGCGCTACGACGACGCCTATGTGGATCGCCGTCACACCGACCATCGCCAGATCCTCGACTATTGCGAGATCGAGCAGGCCGATGGCCCGGCTGTCCCCGTGCCGACGGTGAACGGCGCCTGCAACGCCGACCGGGTCCACCTGCTGGACCTTGGCCCCTACATCGAGAACACCACCCACTGGACGCCGTGGCTGCGGACCATCGTGGGGTTCCGTGAGGAATATTATCACGCCACCGACCACAGCTTCATCAATGGCTTCAGTGGTTCGGAGGGCCAGTATCTTCCCCAGCCGAAGGGGTCGCTGGTGATCGGGCCGTTTTATGAGACGGAGCTCTACTTCTCCGGCGGCCGCGGCTTCCACTCCGACGACGTGCGCGGTGTCTTTGGAACCGTGCCGATCGAGGGTGAGCCGGTGGACGCCGGGCGCACGCCGCTCCTGGCGCCGGCCGTCGGCTATGAGATCGGCCTGCGGACCAGCGTCATCCCCAAGCTGCCCATCCAACTCGCGGTCTTCCAGGAGGACTTCCAGTCGGAGCTCGCCTACGACGCCGACGCCGGCCAGGATACCGCCAGCGCGCCCAGCCGCCGCCAGGGGATCGAGATTTCGGCGCAGTATCGGCCGTTCCACTGGCTGGAGCTGAACACCGACCTGGCCTTCTCCAAGGCCCGCTACACCAGCAACCTGGCCGCGTTCGGCCTGGAGCAGCCGTTCATCGCCAACGCGCCGAGCTTCATCGGCTCCTTCGGCGTGTTGGTCGACAATCTCGGCCCCTGGTTTGGCGGCCTGCAGTGGCGGGCGCTCGGCAAGTACCCGATCGACGACGGCGAGGAGTTCCCGCAGGACAAGGGCTATTCGGAGATCAACGCCGACGTCGGCTACAAGGTGAACCCGCACCTGAAGCTGCAGCTCAGTGTTTTCAACCTCTTGAACACCAAGGCCGACGCCGCCGCCTACTACTACGCCGCGCGCCTGCCGGGCGAACCCGCCGGCGGGATTCCAGACTTCCAGGTCCACCCCCTGGAGTCGATCTCGGTGGTCGGCAAGGTGTCATACGAGTTCTAGCGGCGTCTGCCCTCAGAGTGGGGTCTCAAGCGCCGGAGCCCGCCCATCTTCCGCCGCGCCGCGCCGCGCAGCGGTCAGTCGGCCGGTCGCGGCCCGCTCTTGCCGTCGGAGGAGGCCTCCTTGCCGAGCAGAGCCTGCAAGGTCGGGCCGGGCTCAAGGATGACGTTCTGCGGCCCCGCGGCCCCCAGGAAGGCCAGGTTCGCGGCCCCGAACGCCTTTATGATCGCGAAGTACAGGTCGCTGCGGGCCTGGGTCATGCGCCGGGGACTGTCGACGTAGCCATAGACCTTGAAGTTCACGCCCCCGCCGCTGGCCAGGGAATCCACATAGACGGTCAGGGGCGGGGTCTTGAGGATCGCGGGAATGTCCTGGGCGGCGCCGACGATCGCCTCGGTGGCGCGCTGGGCGTCCGCGGCGCTGGCGACGGACACCTGGACCTCGATCCGCGCTTTCGACTGGCCGGTGGTGCGGTTCTGGACCTGCTTGGTGATCAGGTCGG
>DATAUR010000059.1:0-20617 GCA_036268175.1 Phenylobacterium sp.
ACCACCCGGGCGTTGGCGGCGGCGACCTGGGCGCGGGCCTTGGCGATATCGCGCACCTGCAGGATCACCATGTAGCCGCCGTCGCCGCCGCGCTTTTCGATCAGGCGCCCGGCGGTGGTGCCCTCCTGCTTGGGGGAGACCACTTCCAGGAAGGTCTCGCCGATCGGGAAGACGCCGTTCTTGAGGCCAAACTTGCCGACCCCCGGATCGTCGTAGGCGTAGTCGAGGCCCAGGATGGCGCGGATGTCCGCCTCGCAGGCGGCGAGGTCCTGGCCCACCAGGGCGATCTGACGAAGGCGCATTCTGCCGGCTCCCTATGATTTTCGGTGAGCTTACCGGCTTCCGTTCCCCGCGCGTCAAGGCCTAGGGTCTTAGCCAACCACGAACGGAGGGATGCGCCATGGCGAAGTTGGACACCGGCACCGAGGACCTGCTGGCCGATCTGGACGAGGGCGTGCTGACCATCACGCTGAACCGGCCGCAAGCGCGCAACGCCATGAGCGACGCCATGAACCAGGCGCTGGGCCGCCAGCTGGCCGCCGCCGAGCTGGACCCGGCGGTGCGCTGCATCGTGCTGACCGGGGCCGGCCAGGGCTTCTGCGCCGGCGGCGACGTGAAGGGCATGAACGAGCGCAATGCGTCGGGCGGCCGCACGATCACGCTGGACGAACAGATCGCCGCCCAGCGGCTCAACCAGCGCAACACCGCGGGCAAGCTGTTCAAGATGGCCAAGCCGACGCTCGCCGCCCTGCCGGGCGCGGCGGCGGGCGCGGGGCTGTCGCTGGCGCTGGCCTGCGACCTTAGGATCATGGCCAAGACCGCCTTCCTGACCACCGCCTTCGCCCGCGTCGGCCTGGCCGGCGACTACGGCGGCACCTATTTCCTGACCCAACTGGTCGGCTCGGCCAAGGCGCGGGAGATGTACTTCCTCTCCGACCGTGTCAGCGCCGACGAAGCGCTGCGCCTGGGTCTCGCCAACTGGGTGGTGGAGGCCGAGGAGCTCGCCGCCAAGACCCGCGAGATCGCCCAGCGCCTGGCCGCCGGCCCCGCCGTCTGCTTCCGCTACATGAAGGAGAACCTCAACCGCGCCATGGGCGGCGAGGTGGACGACTGCCTCGACCTGGAAGCCACCCACCACATCCACTCGGCCGGCACCGCCGACCACAAGGAAGCCGCCGCCGCCTTCGTGGAGAAACGAGCGCCGGTGTTCCAGGGGCGATAGATCGTTCAACGATACTTTATCGCGCCCCTCGCCTCATGCTAGCGTCACCGCAAAAGCCGGGAGGATTTACGTATGCGGATCGGTCTTGCCCTGATGGGCGCTGTCGCCACCCTCGTCGCCGCCACGCCGGGGCTGGCGGCCGAGAAAGCCTCCGCCGGCAGGTGCTTTGAGGTCAGCGAGGTCAAGGGCCACACGATCGCCGACGACCACACCCTTTACCTGAAGGTCGGCGGCGCTTCGGTCTATCGCCTGGGGATGAGCAACAACTGCCTGGGCGGCATGAAGCCCGGCGATCCGGTGACGGTGAAGGCGCGCAGCACGCCGAAGATCTGCGAAGCGGACGACCTGGACGTCCACGCCGAAGTGAACGGCGGGGGCCTGTCGTCGCGCTGCATCCTCGATACACTGACCAAGCTCACCCCCGCCGAGGCCTCGGCCCTGCCGGCGAAGCTCAAACCCTAGAACGGCTCGGAACTCCGCGCCGGAGTCATCAGATTGACGCAAGGTCATGGGAACAGGGGCGTTCGTGCTAGGTTAGGCCGGAGACGGGCGGACAGGAGACGAAACGACCATGAAGCTTTCCATCCTCGCGACCGTGGCCCTGGCCGGCGCCGCCGTGGCGTTCAGCGCGGCGGCCCAGCCGAAGACCCCCAATAGCTGCTTCTGGACCCACGACCTGCGCAACCACACGGTGGGCGGCGACCACATCCTCTATTTCAACGTGGGCGGCCGTGACGTCTACAAGGTCGAAACCACCGGCAGCTGCCTGGCCGGCATGACCTCGTCCGATCCCATCGTGTTGCGCGACCGCGCCTCCACCGGACAGATCTGCAACAAGCTGGACCTGGACATCAGCGTGCGCGGCGCCCCCTGCATCGTCTCCAGCCTGACCAAGCTGACCCCGGCCGAGGTCGCCGCCATCCCGCGGCGGATGAAGCCCTAGGCCGACCCCGCGCCAAGGAGAGCGACCGTGAAGCTTCTGATCCTGGCCGGCGTGGCTGGCGCGGCGGCGGCCTTCGGGGCAGCGTCCGGGGCGGCGGCCCAGCCCCACGCCCAGTCGGCGGCCTCGGCTCCGGCGGCGCATAGCTGTTTCCTGATGCGCAACCTGCGCAACCACATCGTCGCCGACCCGACGACGGTCTATCTCGACGTGGACGGAACCGACATCTACCGGGTCAAGACCGACAAGGCCTGCCTGGCCGGCGCGATCTCCACCGAGCCGATGGCGATCCAGTCCTTCGGATCGGGGCAGATCTGCACCCGGCAGGACGTCGAGATCGTGGTGCGCGGCAACCATTGCGTCATCGACAGCATCTCGAAGATGACGCCGGCCGAAGTGGCCGCCATCCCGCGCCGATTGCGGCCCTGACGAAAAGCACGCCTCGGGGGGCTGTTCCTTAGCGTCACTTCGGTGTACGGCGGCGCCCATGCATCTCGCCCGCTTCAATCCCGTCCGCTTCGCCCATCTTCCCACACCCCTGGAGCCGTTGCCCCGGCTCAGTGAAGCCCTGTCGGGCAGTCCCAATTCTTCCGGAGAGGGCGGCGGCGGACCCAATCTCTGGATCAAGCGGGATGACTGCACAGGCCTGGCCGGCGGCGGCAACAAGACCCGCAAGCTGGAATATCTGCTGGGCGACGCGCTCGCCAACGACGCCACCACACTGATCACCCAGGGCGCGGTGCAGTCCAACCACGTGCGCCAGACGGCGGCGGCGGCGGCGCGCTTCGGCCTCGACTGCGAGATCATCCTGGAGCAGCGCACCGGCTCCAACGCCGTCGACTACACCCAGTCGGGCAACGTCCTCCTGGACGAGCTGATGGGCGCCAAGATCCGCCGGGTGGCCGGCGGCACGGACATGAACGCGGCCATGGCCGACGTGGCCGCCGAAGTCGCCGCGCGCGGCGGCAGGCCCTATGTGATCCCGGGCGGCGGCTCCAACATCATCGGCGCGCTGGGCTATGTGGAATGCGCCCTGGAGCTGGTCGCCCAGGCCAATGAGATGGGCCTGGAGATCGACCGCATCGTCACCGCCACCGGCAGCGCCGGCACGCACGCGGGCCTGGTGGCCGGCATCGCGGTGATGGGCGCCGACATCCCGATCCTGGGCATCGGCGTGCGCGCGCCCAAGGAGGCGCAGGAGGCCAACGTCTTCAGGCTGGCCGTCGAGACCGCCGACCTGCTGGGCCACAAGGAGCGGGTGACCCGCGACATGGTGGTGGCCGATTGCGACTACGTGGGCGCGGGCTACGGCATCGTCGACGAAGAGGTGATCGAGGCCCTGAAGCTGGCGGCCCGCACCGACGCGATCCTGCTGGACCCGGTCTACACCGGCAAGGCGATGAAGGGCCTGATCGCGCTCTCCAGGAAGGGCGCGTTCGACGGGGAGACGGTGGTGTTCCTGCACACTGGCGGCAGCCAGGGTCTGTTCGGCTACCAGTCGGTGCTGGACGGCCATCTCTGATGCCCTGCTCCGCCAAGGCGACGCAGGACCGATCTACCGAAGCGCCGGGCGGAGCAAAGTCGGATGAGCGATGAGGCGCCGCGCAAGTCGCTGGTCCTGGGCGTGCTGGGCGGCATGGGGCCGGCGGCGACGCTGGAGTTCCTCAACCAGTTGCACGCCCTGACCCCGGCCAAGCGGGACCAGGACCACATCCGCGTCCTGATGGACCTGAACCCCAAGGTGCCGGACCGCAATGTCCCGGGCTCCGGCGCGGGCGGGGTGCTGGCGGAGATGGCCGGCGCCCTGGCCGGGGGCGGCGCCGAGGTGCTGGCCATGCCCTGCAACACCGCCCACGCCCACGCCGACCTGATCCAGCGGGCCAGCGGCCTGCCGCTGATCGACCTTATCGAGACCGGCGCGCGGGCCGCCGGCGATGTCGGCGCGCGGCGCGTGGGGGTGCTGGGCACCAAGGGCGCGCTGAAGCTCTACCGCGAATACCTGGCGGCCCAGGCCATGGGGCTGGTCCACCTGGAGGGCGAACGGCAGGACGCCTTCATGGCGACCATCTACAAGATCAAGGGCGGCGACCTCGGTCCCGCCGTGCGTCAGGAGATGGCCGGCTACGCCGCCGAGCTGATCGCCGGCGGCGCGGAGGCGATCGTCGCCGGCTGCACCGAGGCGCCCCTGGTGCTGAGCGGGCAGGACGTGAAGGCGCCGTTCATCGACCCGGGCGAGCTCTTGGCGCGGCGCTGCGTGGCGGTCTGCCTGGGGCTGGAGCCGGTTCCGGCGCTGCCGGGCGTCTAAAAGCCTGCGACACTGCGCGCCGGCGCGGGTATCGGATCTGCAACAGTCCGGGCGCCCCGACGACGCAGTTCTTGTGTAGGCTGGCCCTTCGAGGTGATGAAGGACAGTCATTGAGGGGGACCCATCTCATGCGGCGACAGCTCGGCGTTCTCACCCTCGCCCTGGGCCTTACCGGCGTGGCCGTCGGGCCCGGCGCGGCGCAGCAGCCCAGCCCGGCGGACGGCCCGCGCGCCGCCGGCTTCACCCAGCTGTTCATCAGTCCGGCCGGCGAGCCCTATCGCGGCAAGCCCGGCGACGCCTATCCGGTGGCGCTGTGGTTCAAGCAGGCCGACCTGAACCACGACGGGGTTATCACCCGCGACGAATTCCGCGCCGACCACGCCGGCTTCTTCGATGCGCTGGACGCCAATGGCGACGGCTACCTGGACGGCTCGGAGGTCGCCTTCTACGAGCGGCGCGTGGCGCCCGACGTCTACATGGCCAACAAGATGTCGGCGCTGACCTTGCCAGCGGAACCGGCGGGACGTTCGATCCCCGGCCATGCGGGCGCGGAGCTTTTCCTGGCGCAGTCATCGGTCTATTCGCCGGGCGCGCTCTCCACCCCGGAAGGCGGCCACCCCGGCGACTCGCCCTACCTCGGCGAAGGGGCCAAGGGTCCGCCGCAGGGCCTCGGCGCGACCCGTCCGGCGCCCAAGCAGATGTACGGCGCGGCGGTCTACAACCTGCTGGCCGAGGCCGAGCCGATCACCGCCGCCGACACCGACCTGGACGGGCGGGTGAGCAAGGCCGAGTTCCTGACCGCCGCCGACCATCGCTTCAAGATGCTGGACAAGCGCCACGACGGCCGGCTGACCCTCGACGAACTGCCGCTCACCGTCTCGCAGGTCGAACTCGCCAAGGAAGAGCGCCGGAAGAAGTAGGCGGTCGCGGCGTTACCGCCAGCGCAGCAGGCGCGAGCCGGCGAGCGCGCCCAGGATCGCCACCAGCACCATGCCCAGCGTGTACCAGATGGCCAGGAACGGAGCGGAGGTCTCGTCGCAGGCCACCGAATAGATCATCGCGCCGAGCGCTCCGGCGCAGCCGCCGGCGGCGAGGCCCGTGAGGCTGAGCCGGGTCGGCGCAAGCCCGCGCACCGCCCAGACCGCGCCGGCCAGCAGCGGCAGGCCGATGGCGGCGATCCGCCAAGGGCAGAGCATCGAGGAGTGGCCCATCAGCATGGCCTGATGCGTCTCCGGCGGGGCCTGCATCAGCCGCATGGCCGCCATGGCCGCCACCACCGCGAAGGGCGCCGCGGCCAGGACGCCGAGCGCCGCGCCCGGCCGCGCCGCCGGCCGGGACAGCCGCACCAGCAGTCCGGCCAGGATCAGGCCGGTGGCCGCCGCATAGCCGAACTTCATCCAGAACATCGGCGTCGTCACCGCCTGGGCGAGGTCGGGCCTGGGTCCCAGCCACGCCAGCATCAGCGCCGCCGAGGCGAGGCCGCCCAGGCCCAGGCCCAGGCCGATGCGCCGGCCGACCGCGCCGCGCGCTACCTTGGGCAGGTCGGTGGTGAGGCTCTGGATCAGCTCGTCAGTCTTCATCGAGGGACGCGCCTCCGTACTTGCCGCCCAACGCCTTCAGGCCCCGGTGGATCGCCACCTTCACCGCCGACTCGGTCATCTGGTGCCGGTCCGCCGCCTCGCGGGTGGAGAGCCCCTCGATCTTGGTCTCGTGGATCAGCTCGCGGGTGCGGGCCGGCAGCTCGGCCATCACCCGCGCCAGGTCGCGGGCGGCCATGGCGGCGTCCGCGCCGCCGGGCGCCTCGGGTGGCGAGAACAGCTCGTCGGCCGCCTCGGCAGGCGCGCGCAGGTGGGCGCGGCCACGGCGCAGCGCGTCGATCAGCTTGTAGCGCGCAATCGCATAGGCCCAGGCGGTGAAGGGCTGGCCGGGATCATAGGTGGCCCGGCGGGTATGCACGGCGATCAGCGTTTCCTGCACCAGGTCCTCGGCGTCCACGCCCGGCGGACAGCGGCGGCCGTAGAAGGCGCGCAGCAGCCGCGAGAGCTCGTCCAGCAGCCGGCGATAGGGCTCGGCCTCCCCGGCGAGGCCGGCGAGCATCAAGCCTCGCAATCTGGGTTCGATCTCGTCCAACGCCGCCTGTTCAAGGGACTTCGCGCCCCGGACTGAAAGGTTACAAGGATATGGCTAGGTAACCGAACCCGGCCCGCCTGCGAACCAGTCATCGAACTTTGTCGGGAGCTTTGCCGGAGATGACGATGAAGATGCTGATCGCCGGCGGCCTCGCCGCCTTCGCCGCCCCTGTCCTCGCCCTCGCGCCGGCCGTCCCCGCCGCCGCGCAGCCTGCCGCCGGGCCGGTCCAGGTGGTCGAGCTGTTCACCAGCCAGGGCTGCTCGTCCTGTCCGCCCGCCGACGCCGCCGTCGCCCAACTCGCCGTTCGGCCGCGGATCCTGGCGCTTTCGTTCGGGGTCACCTACTGGGACAACCTCGGCTGGAAGGACACCTTCGCCCAGAAGAAGTTCACCGACCGGCAGTGGGACTATGCCAAGGGGCTGCGACACGACAACGTCGGAACGCCGCAGGTGGTGGTGAACGGCCGAGTGGACGTGGTCGGCCAGAGCGTGCCGGAAATCGACGCGGCGCTGCGCCGAGCGGCCTTGCCGCCAGGCGGCCCGCGGGTGACGCTCGCCAGCGGCGGCGTGGCGATCGACGGCGCCGCGCCGGCGCACGCCGCGCAGGTCTGGCTGGTGCGCTACAACCCCAACATCGAGCAGGTGCCGATCAGGCGCGGCGAGAACGGCGGCAAGACCCTGGCCATCAAGGACGCCGTCCGCGTCCTGACCCGGCTGGGCGACTGGACCGGCGGCCCAAGGCGCTTCGCCGTGCCGGCAGGCCCCGCCGGGCTGAACACCGCGATCCTGATCCAGGCAGGGCCCGGAGGTCCGATCCTGGCCGCCGCCAAGGGCTGAGCCCCACACCCATCGCCGAACGACCGCAATTCTCCGCAGCCCCGCGGAGGAGACCCTGCCGGCTTGCCCGGTTTCCAAGAGAGGACGACCCAAATGCTCCGCAAGACCCTGACCGCGCTCAGCGCCCTGACCCTCGCCGCGGCGTTCGCCGGCGGCGCGATCGCCCAGGAAAAGCCCGCGACCGGCGCGATGTCCACCGGCGCCATGTCGACCAGCGCCATGAAGTCGGACGGCGCCATGAAGTCCGACGCCATGAAGTCCGACGCCATGAAGAAGCCGATGAAGAAGAAGCCGATGAAGAAGAAGATGGCCGCCACCGGCGCCATGTCCACCGCGGCGATGACGACCCCGAAGAAGTAGATTTGGCGTTGGCCCCGCGACTGTCGCGGGGCCAGGCTGCCTAGAGCTGCGCCAGCATGTAGTCGGCGGCCGAGACGCGGAATTCGCCGCCCTCCTCGACGTTCAGCTCCTTCACCACGCCGTCGTCGACGATCATCGAATAGCGCTGCGAGCGCTTGCCCATGCCAAAGCGCGAGGCGTCGAAGGCCAAGCCCACCGCGTCGGTGAAGGCCGCCCCGCCATCGGCCAGCATGACGATGTCGTCGCCCACCGCCTGATCCTCGGCCCAGGCGCGCATGACGAAGGCGTCGTTGACCGACAGGCAGGCGATGACATCGACGCCCTTGGCCTTGATCTCCGAGGCGTGCTGCTTGAAGCCCGGCAGGTGCTTGGCCGAGCAGGTGGGGGTGAAGGCGCCCGGCAGCGCGAACAGCGCCACCTTCTTGCCGGCGAAGAATTCGTCGGTGGTCGCGGGCTTGGGCCCCTCGGCGGTCGCCTGGGTGAGGGTGACGCTGGGCAGCTTGTCGCCGACTTTGATGGTCATGGGTCCGGTTCCTCTGTGTGATAGCTGGGGAGATAGCGTCATCTCCGCGCACCGCAACCGCCCCCGCGCGAAGGGACCTTGAAACCGCCACGTCCGAAGGCAAATGTCGAGGCCATGGAAGGCGGTTTCTTTTCCGGCCAGCTGTTGATCGCCATGCCGGGCATCTCCGATCCGCGGTTCGAGCGGGCGCTGATCCTGGTCTGCGCCCACGACCGGGAGCACGCCATGGGCTTGGCGCTGAACAACCCCGTCCAGGGGCTGACGGTGCCGCACCTGCTGGAAAAGCTGGAGATCAAGTCGACCATCCTGCTGCCGCCCGACCTGGTGATGGTCGGCGGGCCGGTGGAGCAGGAGCGCGGCTTCGTGCTGCACACCACCGACTATCACGGCGAGTTCAGCCTGGACGTGGGCGGCGGCGTGGCGCTGACCGCCACGCGTGAGGTGCTGGAGGCCATGGCCAGCCACAACGGCCACCCGAGCCGCAGCCTCTTGGCGCTGGGCTACGCCGGCTGGGGCGCGGGGCAACTGGAGAACGAGATCAAGCAGAACGTCTGGCTGACCTGCGAGCCCGACGAAGCGCTGATCTTCGACCACGACTACGACCGCAAATGGTCCCGGGCGCTCGCCAAGCTGGGGGTGGATCCCGAGCGGCTGAGTTCGGTGGCGGGGCGGGCTTAAGAGTTCCTCCCCATCGGGGGAGGTGGCGCGGAACGCGCCGGAGGGGGTCCGCTCAGACCTCGGATGACCCCCTCAGTCGGCTTCGCCGACAGCTCCCCCGATGGGGAGCAACTAAGGAAGGTTCAGCCCCGCGACCCCTTGGCCTTCACCGGCGCGGCGCCATCGACATAGCTTTCGTTGAGGTAGACCTCGGCTTCCTGGGCCGACAGCGCCGGCGCATAGCCGAAACCCTGGCCATAGTCGCAGCCGAGCGAGAGGAGCTGGCGGGCCATGCCGGCGTTTTCGACGCCCTCGGCGACGATGGCGAGGTTGAGGTCCTGGCCCAGCTTCACCACCGAGGAGACGATCTTCAGCGAACCCTCGTTGGTGGCCATGGTGCGCACGAAGTAGCGGTCGATCTTCAGCGTGTCGAACGGCAGGCGGGTCAGGTAGCTCAGCGACGAGAAGCCGGTGCCGAAATCGTCCAGCGCCAGGGCGGCGCCCGCGGCGCGCAGTTCGGCCAGGATCACCGCGGCGCGGTCGGGGTCGCGCATCACGTCGCCTTCGGTGACCTCCAGCTTCAGCGCGCCCGGCGGCAGGCCGGTCTCGGCGAGGACCGCGGAGACGTCGGCCACCAGGTCGGGGCGGTCGATCTCGTGGGTGGAGAGGTTGACCGCGACGGTGAGTTCGCCGGCCGCCTTGTGCTTCTGGCGCCAGACCGCGAGCTGCTTGGCGCCCTCGCGCATCATCATCGCGCCCAGTTCCTCCATCAGCCCCATCTCTTCGCAGAGCGGCAGGAAGGTGTCGGGCATCAAGAGGCCCCGGCGCGGGTGGCGCCAGCGGACCAGGGCCTCGAAACCGGAGAGCGCGCCGGTCGAGAGCCGCACGATCGGCTGGTAGAAGGGCACCAGTTCGCTGCGCCCGATGGCGCCCTTCAGGTCGCCCTCCAGCGCCAGGCGCGAGAGGCCGTCGCTTTCCAGACCGCGGCCATAGGCGGCGGCGCCGCCGCGGCCGTGGCTCTTGGCGGATTCCACGGCCAGTTCCGCGCGGCGCAGGAGCTCGGCGGCTTCCGGTGCGTCAATGCCGCCGTGGGCGTCCACGGCGCCGATGGAGAGCGTCGGATGGATGTCGAAGCCGGCGACCCGCAGGGGCTGTTCCAGGGCGCGGCGCACCATCTCGGCGCCGGGTGAGGATCCGGCCAGCGCCAGGGCGGCGAACTCGTCCTCGCCGATCCGGGCCAGCACCGTGCCCGACGGGAAGGCCGCGGCCAGGCGCGAGCCCAGCGCCGCCAGCACCAGGTCGGCGCGCTCGTGGCCCAGCGCCTCGTTCAGCCGGCGCAGGCGGTCGAGGTCGGCGACGATCAATTCATAATGACCGGGGACCTGCAGTTGCTCGCGGGCGCGGGTGATGAAGCTGCGGCGGTCGAGAAGGCCGGTGAGCAGGTCCTGGTCGGAGGCCGCGAAGCGGGTTTCCGGGGCGACGACGCCGGCGGCGCGCACGCCCTCCTCCAGCCAGACGCCGCGCCAGATGGAAATGCCGGCGCCGCGCATCCGCATGCGGACCGCAACCTCGGTTCCGGGTTCCTGCACGCGCAGGATGTCTTCGGCGTAGGCGCGGTCCTGCGGCAGCGCGAGCGCGCGCAAGGCGGCGGAGGAACAGTCGGGCGCTAGCGGACCCAGGCCCAGCGCGCGGGTGGCGCCGGTGAGCCGCATGCGGTCCTTTTCCGGCTCCCAGACCCACAGGGCGACATCGGCCGCGCCCAACGCTTCCAGCGTCGAGGTGGCGTCCCACATCCAACGGTCGCTCGGCATCGCCAAAGGGAGTAACGCCCCGCCAACATGGAGGCGCGCCCATGTGGCGCACCAGACCCGACCCAGACCTTAGAGCCCTTAAGGTTTACAGAAGGCTCCACGCGCGGCGGTTTTTCAGACCGACACGCCCTCGTCCGGACCGTCTGGCCGCTTGAAGGGCGAGACCAGGCCGAACAGCACATGATCTCGCCAGACGCCGTTAATTTTCAAATAAGCCTTGGCGAAGCCCTCCTCGGCGAAACCGGCCCTGCCAAGCAGGCGGCGCGAGGGCTCGTTGTCCGGAATGCAAGCCGCCTCCAGCCGGTGCAGCCCCAGCGTCCGGAAGGCGAAGTCGCTGAGCGCGCGGACGGCGGCGAGCGTGTGGCCATGGCGGGCGTAGGGCTTGCCGCACCAGTAGCCCACCGAGCCCATCTGCGCGACGCCGCGGCGCACATTGGAGAGCGTGATGCCCCCGGTGATCGCCCCGTCCTCGTGGCGCTGCACGAAGAACGGATAGGCCGCGCCCGCTTCCCGGTCGCGGGCGTAGGCGGTGAGGCGGCGGCGGAACGCGCCCCGGCTGAGATCGTCGGCCGGCCAGGTGGGTTCCCACGGCTGCAGGAAGGCGCGGCTGACGGCGCGCAGCTCGCGCCATTCGAGGTAGTCGGCGGCGCGCGGCGGCCGCAGGCTGATCCCGTCGCCCTCGACGCGAAGTCCGCTCTCCGGCGCGATCCAGTCCAGCAGGGCCATAGGGAGTTAACTTCGCCGAATTGCGGCCGCGCCGCAAGGCGGTGGGTTGGGGGAGCTTTGGTTCCTCCCCTGTCGCGCAGACGACGGTGATGAATTGAGTATAGACTAGTTTACATTATAGACTTATCGTCCTATGAACGAAGCCGGAGACTCGCCCTAAGGAGACAGGCCGATGAACGCCAACAGCGCCCGCGACGACCTCGCCTTCATGCGCGCCCTGGTGGCGGCCGGCGCGGATTCGCAGAAGACCTTCGGAGAGATCTACGCCGCCGGCGGGCTTTGCTACGGGGCGCAGATGCTGCTGCACGGCGGCCAGGCGCTGGGCCTTTTGCCGACCTCGCCCACGGCGTCTCTGGTCATCGGCATCGGGCCGACGGTGGTGTTCCTGGCGATCCTGGCCTGGATCCTGGGGCGCCAGACGCCGCAGGTTCCAAGCGCGGTCAACCGGGCGATCGGGGCGGTGTTCGGGGCGGTCGGGCTGGCCAACCTGGCGATGGTCGTGATCATCGGTTCGGTCGCCTGGCGGCTGCACAGCAACACGGTGTGGCTCATCTATCCGTGCGTGGTGATGGTGCTGCAGGGCATGGCCTGGCTGGTGGCCTTCATGCTGCGGCGGCGAAGCTGGATGGGGGTGGTGGCGCTGGGCTGGTTCCTGGTGGGGATCGGCATGGCCGCGGCGATCCAGACCATCGGCGCCTACATCGTCGTCGCCGGGATCGGCATGGTGGCCTTCATGCTGGTCCCGGGCCTCATGATGATCCGTCAGGCGCGGCAGGCGGAGGGCTGACTTGCCCGGCGCCGCGCCCTCCTCCGCCTTCGGCATCGGCCAGATCGACGACGTCATCCACGGCCGCCTGCGCCTGGGCGTGATGGCCTATCTGGCCAATGCCGAGGTCGCCGATTTCAACGAACTGAAGGCGCTCTTGGAGGTCACCCAAGGCAATCTGTCGGTGCAGCTGCGCAAGCTGGAGGACGCCGGCTACGTGGCCATCGAGAAGGGCTACCTCGGCCGCAAGCCGCGCACCCAGGCGCGGATCACGCCGGCCGGCCGCAAGGCGTTCGCGGTCTATCTCGATGCGCTCGGCAAGCTGATCGGGCCGCAACCCTGATCTTCCTTTCCCACCTGTGGGAAAGGGGGACCGTTGGCCGACCCCGGCGAAAGCCGGGGGAAGAGCCAATGGTGGAAAGGGAAAGCGGCCACGCCGAGCTTGCGGCTTGCCCTCTCCACCACGCCCTCTGCGGGGCGCGGTCCCCCTCTCCCGCTTTGCGGGAAAGGAAGGCTAGAACAGCGCGGCCTCGAAGGCCGGGGCGGCCTTAAGCGCGGCCTTGGGGCCCAGCACGGCGACGGCGGCCTTTTTCGGGGCGAGGATGCGTTCGGCGAGCTTCACCAGGTCGGCGGGCGTCACCGCGTCCACCTGCGCGGCCATGTCGGCGGGGTCGAGGGCGCGGCCGAACAGCAGCACCTGGCCGGCGGCCTGCTCGGCGCGGGCGAGCGCGCTTTCGCGGCCCATGAACATGGCGCCCTTGAGCTGGGCCTTGGCGCGGGAGAGCTCGGCATCGCCCACCGGGGTCAGCATGCCGGCGATCTCGCCCGCCACCACGCGGACCAGCTCGGCGGCGTCCTTGGCCGCGCAGCCGGCGAAGACGCCCAGCACGCCGGTGTCGGCGTAGGTCTCCGAATAGGCGTCGATGGCGTAGGCCAGGCCCCGCACCTCGCGCGCCTCCTGGAACAGCCGCGACGCCATGCCGCCGCCGAGAATCTCGGCCAGCAGGCGCAGCGCGAAATAGGCCTCGTCCTTGACCCCCACCGCCGGCAGCAGCAGCACGAGGTTGGCCTGTTCGAGGGTCTTGGCGACCGGCCGCTGACCGCCAGTGAAGGCGGCGGGCGCCTGGGGCGTGGGCGGCGCGCCGGCCGCCTGGCCAAAGTCGCGTTCCGCCAGCCACAAGAGGTCGTCCTCGTCCACCGCGCCGGCGGCGCTAACCACCAGGGTCTGCGGCCCATAGAGGCTGGCCCGCCAGGCGCTGAGCGTCTCGGGCGTGGTGGCGCCGATGGAGGCGGGCGTGCCCAGGATCGGGCGGCCCAGCGGCTGGCCCTCGAAGGCCGCGGTCTGGGCGAGCTCGAACACTAGGTCGTCGGGCGCATCGGCGGCCTCGGCGATCTCCTGGCCGACCACCTGCTTCTCGCGGGCGAGGTCGCCGGCATCCATGGCCGGGCGCTGCACCAGATCGGCGAGCACCGCGCAGCCGAGGTCGAGGCCGTCGGCCAGCGCGCGGACCTGGAAGCTGGTTCGCTCATAGCCGGTGGCGGCGTTGATGTTGCCGCCCTGAGCCTCGATCACCTCGACGATCTGGCGCGCCGAGCGGCCGCCGGCCCCCTTGAAGACCATGTGTTCCAACAGGTGCGACCAGCCGGAATGCGCCTGGTCCTCGGCCCGCGCGCCGCGTCCGGCGACCACCGACAGGGCCACGGTCTGCAGCCCCGGGATCGGGTCGCAGACCACCCGGACGCCGTTGGGAAGCGTGTGGACCTTGGGGGGCGAGCTCGCGGCGGCGATCCTCTAGCCCTCCGCGAAGGCGCGGACATAGGCCTTGATGGTCTCGGCCTCCGCGGGCAGGCGGTCGAAGCGTTCGGGGCGGCCGGCGAGGTCGGCGACGCCGCGCGGCAGCTCCGGTGTCACGCCGCAGGCCTTGGCCACGGCGTCTGGGAACTTGGCCGCATGGGCCGTCGACATCACCACCACCGGGCCGCCGAACCGCTCGGCGCGGCGCAGCGCCGAGAGCGCCACGGCGGTGTGCGGGTCGACCACGTGGCCGGTCTCGTTCAGGGTCGAGACGATGGCGCGGGCGGTGTCCTCCTCGCTGACCGAGGCGCCGACGAACAGCTCGCGCATGGCGGAAAACGCCTTGGGCGGCAGGTCGATGGCGCCTGACTTGGCGAAGGCGGTGAAGGCGCGGGCGGTCTCGGTGGCCTCGCGCTCGACGGTCTCGAAATACAGCCGCTCGAAGTTGGACGCCGACTGGATGTCCATGGCCGGCGACATGGTCGGATGCACCTTGCCGCGCGCGTAGCGGCCGGTCTCGAAGGTGCGGGCCAGGATGTCGTTGGAATTGGTGGCCACCAGGATCTTGCCGATCGGCAGGCCCATGCGGTGGGCGACGTAGCCGGCGAAGGCGTCGCCGAAATTGCCAGACGGCACGGCGAAGCTGACCTTGCGCTGCGGCGCGCCCAACGCCGCGGCGGTGGTGAAGTAGTAGACCGCCTGGGCGGCGATGCGGGCGAAGTTGATCGAGTTGACGCCCGACAAGTCCACCGCCTGGCGCAGCGCCTGGTCCTGGAAGGCGGCCTTCACGATGGCCTGGCAGTCGTCGAAGGAGCCCTTCACCGCCACGCAGGCGACGTTGCTCTCCGACGCCGTGGTCATGAAGCGGCGCTGCACTTCCGAGATGCGTCCTTCGGGGAAGAGCGCCACCACCTTGACGTTCTTCGCGCCGCGGAACGCCTCCACCGCCGCCCCGCCGGTGTCGCCGGAGGTGGCGCAGAGGATGGTCTGCACGCGGCCCTCGGCCCCCAGCAGGTGGTCGTAGAGCCGGGCCAGGATCTGCATCGCCACGTCCTTGAAGGCGAGGCTGGGGCCATGGAACAGCTCGGCCAGGAACACGCTCGGCGAAAGCTGGGTCAGGGGCACGACGGCGGCATGGGTGAAGCTCGCATAGGCCTCGCGGCACATCTGCAGCAGGTCGGCCGCGGCGATCTCGCCGTCGGAAAAGGCGCCGATCACCCGGGCGGCGACCTCGGCGTAGGGCATGTCGGCGAAGGCCGCGATCTGCTCGGGCCGCAGCCTGGGCCAGTCCTGCGGCACATAGAGGCCGCCGTCGGGCGCCAGGCCGCCCAGCACGGCGTCCACGAACCCCACGTGGGGCGCCTGCCCCCGGGTGGAGACGTACCGCATCAACCCCTCATCCGCTTGAAGACCGCCGCGCCATAGACGCCGGCCAGGGCGCCGGCAAGCCCGAACCAGGTGAGCGCGTAGCCCAGGTGGCGGTTGGGGATGTCGATGGGAAAGGGCACGGGCTCCAGCGCCTTGAACTCCGGGTTGCTGCTGGTCTCGGCCATCAGCACCAGGGGCGCGATTGGCTGGTCGGCGTGCAGCGCCGCGCCCATGGCCTTGGGATCGTGCAGGAACCAGTGCCCGGGCCGGTTCTGCGGGGTCATGAAGTTGCCCCGCTCGGGCGCGCGCAGGACGCCGGTGATCTCCACCGGATCGTGGGTCAGGGGATCGGGCAGCGGGCGGGCGGTGACCGTGTCCGGAATGAAGCCGCGGTCCACCAGGATCGAGCGGTAGAGGGCCGAGAGCACCGGACAGACGGAGATCAGCCGCGAGCCGATCTCGCCGCCGCGCAACGCGTAGAGCTCCACCGCCGGCGCGCGGTCGAGGCCCAGGCAGGTGACCTTCACGCGCACGAAGTCCTCGTTGCGGCCATTGGCCAGCGCGTCCAGCACCGGCTCCAGCGGCTTGGCCGGCGCGGCCTCGGCGGCGGCGATGTCGGCCAGCAGGCCCTCCTTCCACTTCAGGCGCTGCAACTGCCAGACGCCCAGGCCGATGAGGATGATAAACGCGATGACCGTGGCGATGGTCATGCCGATGGGAAAGCGCTTGGACGCGGGCTTCAGCGCCCGAGGCTCGATCTGCGGCTCCCAGCTCTGCGTCATGTAGGGCCCTTGTCATGGGTGGCCTGGCTGGCCTTGTTCATGAACTGGGCGGCGAGCATCAGCCCCTTCATGGGGCGCAGCAGCGCCAGCACGATGATCAGGGTCATCGGCAACCAGATGACCAGCGTCAGCCAGACCGAGCGGATGGCGAACATCGTGAACAGCGCGCCGAAGGCTGTGATCAGGCCGGCGATCAGGATGACGAACACCGCCGGCCCGTCGCCGCTGTCAGCCGCGGCCAGGTCGAAGCCGCACGCCTCGCACTGCCGCGACACCTTCAGGAAGCCTTCGAAGAGCTGGCCCTCTCCGCAGTTGGGGCAGCGGCCGGCTGCCCCAGACAGCAGAGGATTTTGGCCAGCCATCCCTATCCGCCGTGGGCTCCGAAGATCACGTAGACGAAGGTGAACAGGAACAGCCACACCACGTCGACGAAGTGCCAGTACCAGGCGGCCGCCTCGAAGCCGAAGTGCTTCTGCGGGGTGAAGCCGCCGCCGATCAGCCGGATCAGGCAGACCGTCAGGAAGATCGTCCCGATCAGCACGTGGAAGCCGTGGAAGCCGGTGGCCATGATGAAGGACGAGCCATAGAGCCCCGCGCTCGCCGCCTCCGGCGAGAAGAAGTACTTGTGCTCGAAGATGTGGGTGTACTCGTAGGCTTGGATCGAGGTGAACAGGACACCCAGGCAGATCGTCAGGAAGAGGCCGATCTTGGCGCCGCGACGATCGCCGGTCTGCAGGGCGTGGTGCGCCCAGGTCACCGTGGTGCCCGAGAGCAGCAGGGTCAGCGTATTGACCAGCGGTAGCTGGAACGGCGCCACCGTCTCGATGCCCTTCGGCGGCCAGGTGGCCCAGGCGGTCTTGACGTCGTCGAGCGCCGAGAGCGTCCGCACGTGGTGGAACAGGGCCATCTCGAAGAAGATCCAGAACCACGCGACGAAGAACATCACTTCCGAGGCGATAAACAGGATCATGCCGTAGCGCAGGCCGATGGACACCACCGGGGTGTGATCGCCCTCGTTGGCCTCGATCACCACGTCACGCCACCAGACGGCCATGGTGAAGAGCACGCCCGCGAGGCCCGCGAAGAACAGCCAGGAGGTGTGGGCCGGCAGGCCGAACATGCCCTTCAGCCAGGTCACCCCGCCCAACGCCATCACCGTGGCGGCGATCGCGCCGACCAGCGGCCACGGCGAGGGATTGACCAGGTGGTAGTCGTGCTTCACGCCGTCGGCCATCTTACGTCTCAGTCCCCTAGCAATTCGCGCACGGCGCCCACGCGTGACTCACCCACGCACGAGACCGGTTCGCGTCACGCTATAGCCCTGCCGCGCGGGGTCCGCCAAGGGGAAAGGGACCTGCCGGGGCGCACATCGGACGCCGAAAGCGCGAGATGTCCACGAACCACACGAACCACACCAACGGTCTTCTCCGGAAAGGCCCGCGCAGCGGGCGCTCTCAGCTAAGAATCGATCACGGAAAACACGGAAGAGCACGGAAGGCGCGGCGGCGATTCCGTCGCCTTCCGTGTTTTCCATGGTTTCAATCTGAGTGAGCCTCCGCTGTCGCGGAGTCTCGGAAGCACACCTAAGGTTCGTGTGGTTCGCGGACGAAAATCACTCCGTGGCGTTCGCCGGCGCCTTCACATCGGTGGCCGGGAAGAAGGTGTAGGAGAGCGTGATCACCTGGCCATTCGTGGTCTCGAAGTCGGAGTCGTATTTCGGGTCGACGAAATAGAGCACCGGCATCTCCACCGTCGCCCCCGCCGCCACCGTCTGATCGGAGAAGCAGAAGCAGGCGAGCTTGCGGAAATAGACGCCGGCCTGCTCGGGCGCGACGTTGAACACCGCGCGCGCGGTGACCGGGTGATCGGCGTGGTTGGTCACCTTGAACATGGCGACCTGGGTGGCGCCGATCTTCACCGTCTGGTCGGTCTGCTCCGGCGTGAAGTCCCACGGCAGGCCGCGCACGTTGGTGTCGAAGCGGATCAGCAGGGTGCGCTTGAGCACCTTGTCCGGCTTGGCCTCGGCCTTGCGAACCGTGCCGCCGTAGCCGGTGACCTGGCAGAAGGCGCGGTAGAAGGGAATGGCGGCGAAGGCGGCTCCCACCATGCCCAGGAACACGACGCCGCAGACCAGCGCGACCGCGCCGTTACGACCAAGCTTCTTACGCTTAGAAGGGTTGCTTTGTGACACTTGCGCCCAGACGTACGATGGTGACCACGAAAACCAGAACGACGAAGATCACCAGCCCCAAGGCCAAGGCGATATTACGGCCACGCCGCGCGCGGGCCTCGGCGTCGGACTCGCGGGCCGGATCGCTCATGGCAGCAGTTCCCCAGACAGCAGGCTCAGCGGCTTGACGCCCATCAGGTGTTCCACCAGCAGGGTGGCGAACAGCAGGGTCAGGTAAAGGATCGAAAAGGCGAACAGGTTGCGCGCGTCCTTGGCGCCTGCGCGCACGTCGTAGAGGCCTCCATTTTCAGGAAGGGCGTCCTTGCGCGGCCGCGGCGCCTCGCCGGCCTGGCTGCGGAAGAGCCGCACGGCCAGCAGGATGAACACCGCCGCGCCCAGCCCCGCCACCGCCAGATAGGCCGGGCCGCCGAGGCCCGTGAAGGCCGGGACCAGGCAGAGCGGGGTGAAGAGCAGGCTGTAGATCAGGATCTGTTTGCGGGTCGAGGCGGCGCCCGCCACCAGCGGCATCATCGGCACGCCGGCCTTCTTGTAGTCCTCGGACGTGTAGAGGCTGAGCGCCCAGAAGTGCGGCGGCGTCCACATGAAGATGATCGCGCAGAGCAGCCAGGCGTTGAGCGGAACCGAGCCCGAGGCGGCCGCCCAGCCGATCACCGGCGGCAAGGCGCCGGCCAGGCCGCCGATGACGATGTTCTGCGCCGTCCAGCGCTTCAGCCAGACGGTGTAGACCACCGCGTAGAAGAAGATCGTGAAGGCCAGCAGGCCGGCCGCCAGCCAGTTCAGCGCCATGCCCATCAGCATGACCGAGAACATCGAGAGCACCACGCCCAGCGCCAGCGCATCGGCGCCCTGCACCCGCCCCGCCGGCACCGGCCGGCCGCGCGTGCGGCGCATCTGGGCGTCGATGTCGGCGTCGTACCACATGTTGAGCGCGCCGGACGCGCCGGCCCCGACGGCGATGCAGAGCACCGCCACGCCGGCCAGGAACGGGTTAACCGTGCGCCCGGCGCAGATCAGGCCCGTGAAGCCGGTGAACACCACCAGCGACATCACCCGGGGCTTCAAGAGTTGGACAAAGTCCTGCCAACGGGCCGGCGCCTTGGCGGCCGGCGTCTTTCCGGAGGTCGGGGCGGTGGTGGAGACGGCCTCGGTCATGGCCATGGGATACTACTCTGAAATGATCGAGGGCCGCGAACCCTGCGGTTCGCGCCCCTCGGGTGTTGGTCGGTGAAGCCGGATCCTCGGAGAGGAGGGTCCTTAGTGGCTGTCGGCCGTGACCACCGGCAGTTCGCTGAACTGGTGGAACGGCGGCGGCGACGACAGGGTCCATTCCAGCGTCGTGGCGCCTTCGCCCCACGGGTTTGCCTCGGCCTTGCGGCGGAACACCATCGCGTCGATCAGCACCAGCAGGAAGACGCCGACGCCCACCAGCGTGATGACGTAGCCGATCGAAGAGACCTTGTTCCAGAAGGCGAACCCGTCCGGATAGTCCACGTAGCGGCGCGGCATGCCCTGCAGGCCCAGGAAGTGCTGCGGGAAGAAGATCACGTTCACGCCGATGAAGGTGATCCAGAAGTGCAGCGCGCCCAGCCACTCGCGGTACTTCACGCCCCACATCTTCTCGAACCAGTAGTAGAAGCCCGCGAAGATCGCGAACACCGCGCCCAGGCTCAGCACGTAGTGGAAGTGCGCCACCACGTAGTAGGTGTCCTGGAACTGGTAGTCGACGCCGGCATTGGCCAGCACCACGCCGGTGACGCCGCCCAGCGTGAACAGGAAGATGAAGCCGATCGCCCACAGCATGGGCGTCTTGAAGTCGATGGAGCCGCCCCACATGGTGGCGATCCAGCTGAACACCTTCACGCCCGTGGGCACCGCGATGACCATGGTGGCCGCCACGAAGTAGGCGGTCAGGTTCACGTTCATGCCGGTGGTGAACATGTGGTGCGCCCACACCAGGAAGCCGATGAAGCCGATGGCCACCATGGCGTAGGCCATGGCGAGGTAGCCGAACACCGGCTTGCGGCTGAAGGTCGACACGATGTGGGAGATCATGCCGAACCCGGGCAGGATCAGGATGTAGACCTCGGGGTGACCGAAGAACCAGAACAGGTGCTGGTACATGACGGGGTCGCCGCCGCCGGCCGCGTCGAAGAAGTGGGTGTGGAAGTTGCGGTCGGTGAGCAGCATGGTGATCGCGCCGGCCAG
>DATAUR010000060.1:0-19818 GCA_036268175.1 Phenylobacterium sp.
CGAAGGCGAGGCCAAGCCGGAACTGCCGTTCAACCCGGCGCTGCTGAAGAAGGTCGACGAGCTGGAGCTGTCGGTCCGTTCGGCCAACTGCCTGAAGAACGACAACATCGTCTACATCGGCGACCTGATCCAGAAGACCGAAGCCGAGATGCTGCGCACCCCGAACTTCGGCCGCAAGTCCTTGAATGAAATCAAGGAAGTGCTGGCCGGCATGGGCCTGCACCTGGGCATGGACGTGCCGAACTGGCCGCCCGAGAACATCGAAGAACTGGCCAAGAAGTTCGAAGACCAGATGTAGGACTGCTTTCTCGCCGACTCCAGACCGCCCCCAAAAGCGAAGGGGTGGTGGTTCGGGCCCGATGAAGCCGCACCCGCGGCGGAGGGTCCCGGCGCTTCGTTAGGACCCGGCTGGGAGCAGGCTGGGATTGATCAGGCGGGCGCTTCCCTGGAGATCGGGACCGTCCACGGGCCAAGAGCCCAGGAGAGATGAGATGAACCACGGCAAAGCCCACCGCAAACTGGGCCGCACCACCGCCCACCGCACCGCCATGTTCGCGAACATGGCCGCGAGCCTGATCAAGCATGAGCAGATCGTCACCACGCTGCCGAAGGCCAAGGAGCTGCGGCCCTTCGTCGAGAAGCTGGTGACGCTGGGCAAGCGGGGCGACCTGCATGCGCGCCGCCAGGCGATCAGCCACGTCCGCGACGTGGAGCAGGTCGGCAAGCTGTTCGCCGTGCTGGGCCCGCGCTACGCGGAACGCAACGGCGGCTATATCCGCGTGCTGAAGGCGGGCTTCCGCCACGGCGACAACGCGGCCATGGCGGTGATCGAGTTCGTCGACCGCGATCCGGCCGAAAAGGGCAAGGATTCGGGCCCGGTGGCCGAGAGCTACGGCGACTGATCCGGCCGCCAAGCTGACTTTCGAAAACCCCGCGGCGACGCTGCGGGGTTTTTGCATTTCGGGGCCTTGGGTTTTTGAGCCTTTGGCCCGCCGTTGCAATGGACTTGCCGCACGGCGCGGCTAGGTTCTGCGCATGATCGCACAGCTCCGCCGTCTCGCCGCCGCCTTCGTCCCGCTGCTGTTGGCCCTGGCCGGTCCGCCGGCCGTGGCCCAGGCGCCGGTGGCGGCGCCAAAGCCTGTGCCGCTGACCATCCTGATTTCCATCGACGGCTTCCGCGCTGACTATCTGCAGCGGGGCCGCTCGCCGGCGCTGGCGGCCATGGCGGCCGACGGCGTGCACGCCGCCATGCGGCCGTCGTTCCCCAGCCTGACCTTCCCCAACCACTACACCCTCGTCACCGGCCTGCGCCCCGACCAGCACGGCATCGTCAACAACAACATGGAAGACGCGGCCAGGCCCGGCGTGACCTTCGCGCTCAGCAAGACCGACGTCGTCCACGACCCCATCTGGTGGGACGAGGCCGAGCCGATCTGGGTGACCGCGGAAAAGGCCGGGGTGCGGACCGCGACCATGTTCTGGCCGGGCAGCGACCTGCCGATCCACGGCGTCCTGCCGCACGACTGGCGGCTGTTCAACAAGACGACGCCGCCAGACGTGCGGGTGGATACGGTGCTGGAATGGCTGAATCGGCCACCGGCGGAGCGGCCGCGGTTCGTGACGCTCTATTTCGACGCCGTGGACAGCGCCGGCCACCTGGCGGGGCCGGACTCCGACAAGGTGGACACCGCGATCACCGAGACCGACGCCGAGGTCGGCAAGCTGCTGCAGGGCCTGGCCAAGCGCGGTCTGCTGGACACCACCGACGTGATCGTGGTCGCCGACCACGGCATGGCGGCCACCTCCACCGCGCGGGTGACCTATCTCAGCGACCTGATGCCGGACGCCGACTTCCACGCCGTGGCCCAAGGCGCCATGGCCGGCATCCGCGCCGAGCCCGGCCATGAGGACGAGGTCGCCAAGGCCTTGCTCGCGCCACACGATCACATGACCTGCTGGCGCAAGGCCGACGTGCCGGAACGCCTGCACTACGGCAAGAACCCTCGCGTGCCGCCCTTCGTCTGCCTGGCGCCGGTGGGCTGGCTGATCGAGGCGGCCCATGGCCGCCCGCCGCCCAAGGGGGAACACGGCTACGATCCGGCCGATCCGCAGATGGCGGCGCTGTTTGTCGCGCACGGGCCGTCTTTCCGCCACGGGGTCACCCTGCCGAGCTTCGACAACGTGGATGTCTATCCTCTGCTGGCGGCAGTGATCGGGGTGAAGCCGCGGCCGAACGACGGAAACCTGGCCGACCTCGCGCCGGCCATCGCCCACTGAGCGCCGGCGCCAGCACCGTCCGCTCGTCCGCCGCCGTCCTTGACGATATAATTGTTATATGCGTTAAATATTGTCGCATACCGTAAGGAATTCGCCATGGCCGACGTTCCCACCTTTCAACCTTCCGTCTTCTATCGCGATCCGATGGCGGCGCTGCGCTGGCTGGAGGCGTGCTTCGGCTTCGAGACCACCAGCCTGGTCGTCGAGCCGTCCGGCCGGGTCGGCCATTCGGAGATGAGCTTCCTGGGCGGGGCGGTGAACATCAATCCGGAATTCTCCAGCGAGATCATCGGCGACGCCCGCATGGTCAGCCCCCTGGAGACCGAGGGGCGATGCACCCAGTTCATCCGGGTCCATCTTGCAGAAGGGCTCGACGCGCACTGCGAGCGGGCGCGGGCGGCCGGGGCGCGGATCACCCAGGAGCCCGACGACCAATTCTACGGCGAGCGGACCTATCGCGTGCTCGACCTGGAAGGCCATGTCTGGAATTTCGCCCAGCCCATCGCCAATCCGCCGTCCATCGAGGAGATGGAGCGGGCCAGCGGGCTGAAAATCACCACCTCCCTGCCACCGAAGGGCGCCTGAAATGGAAAGCCGCGCGCGCTTGCCGAGCGTCGGGCCGGTCATCTGGTATCGCCAGCCCCAGGCCGCCATCGACTGGCTGGAAAAGGCCTTCGGCTTCGAGCGGCGCCTGGTGGTCGAGGGCGACGGCGGCGCCGTACATCACTCCGAACTCACGATCGGCGACGGCTACGTCATGGTGGTCGGCCCGCCGCGCGACCATGCGGTGAGCCCGATGCAGTTTGGCGGCCGCTCGACGCAGTCGGTGCATGTGCAGTTGACCGACGGGCTCGACGTCCATTGCGAGCGGGCGCGCGCGGCGGGCGCCCGGATCGTCCGCGAACCCGAGACCCAGCCCTACGGCGACCGGGTTTACACCTGCATGGACCTGGAGGATCACCCTTGGTCGTTTGGCCAGACGGTGGCGGCGCTCAGCGACGCCGAAGTCGCGGAAGCGACCGGTCACAAGATCGTCGTCGGCAAGTCGTGAGCGCTTCTCTGGCGCGCCGGGACCTCGACCGGACCCTGGCCGCCCTGGCCGATCCGCACCGGCGGCAGGTGGTCGATCTCTTGAGCCGCGGGCCGCGCGCCGCGGGCGATCTGGCGCGGGAACTGGCGTTGTCGGCGCCCTCGATGAGCCGGCATTTGCGCACCCTGCGCGAGAGCGGTCTCGTGGAGGAGAGCCATCCCACCTTCGATGCGCGGGTGCGCATCTATGCCCTGAGGCCCGAACCCATGGCAAACCTGCTGCGCTGGCTGGAGGAGGCCGAACGGCTGTGGAGCGAGCAGTTGCTGGCTTTCAAGGCGCATCTGGAGCGCAAGCTCGAGCCCGACCGCGATGCTGAACCCGAGAAGGACGCATGACCTCCAAGGTCTATGTGGCGCTACGGGTGCGGGCGACGCCGGAGCGGGCGTTCGCGGCCTTCGTCGATGAGATCGGCGCCTGGTGGCGGCCGAGCGGGCTGTTCCAGACCACGCCGCGCCCTGGCGTGCTGTCGTTCGAGGCGCCGGGCGAGAACGGCGAGGGCGGCCGGCTGATCGAGACGCGGGCCGGCGGCAAGGCGTTCGAGATCGGCCAAATCAGCGCTTGGGAGCCGCCTCGCAGGCTGGTTTTCTCGTGGCGGCAAGCGAGCTTCCCGCCCGATCTTCACACTGAGGTCGAAGTCGGCTTCGAGGCGATAGGCGAGGAAACCCGCGTCAGCATTGAGCACCGTGGATTCGACCGTGTGCCGGCGGGCGCCGCGCGCCATGGCTGGCCGGATTCGGTGCTGTTGATGCGGCTGGCCGACTTCTGGCGCGGACAGATCGCCGGGGTGGCGGCGAGGATGGGATAACTTCGTTGCACCAGTTCTCGCTTTGTTTCATGGTCCGGCCAGGGGACAGACAATGACCGATCCAACGCCCGCCATGGGCCGGCCGCAGCGCCAGGCCGCCTTCGGCTTCATCTTCGCCAGCGCGTTGATGAACTCGATCTCGTTCGGCCTGATGATTCCGATCCTGCCGAACCTGATCAAGCAGTTCACCGGTGGCGATACGGCGGCCGCCTCCGACTGGAACGTGATCTTCGCGACCACCTGGGGGACGATGCAGTTCGTCGTGGGACCGATGCTGGGCGTGCTATCGGACCGGTTCGGCCGGCGGCCGATCCTGCTGATCTCCAACTTCGGCCTGGCGGTGGACTTCCTGTTCATGGCCTTCGCCCCGACGCTGTGGTGGCTCTATGTGGGCCGCATTCTGAATGGCATGACCGCCGCCAGCTTCTCCACCGGCGGGGCCTATGTCGCCGACATCACGCCGCCGCAGGACCGCGCCAAGAACTTTGGCATGCTGACCTCGGCCTTTTCGTTCGGCTTCATCTTCGGGCCGATCGTCGGGGGCTTCCTGGGCGACATCAACATCCGCCTGCCGTTCCTGGTGGCCGCCGGCGTCACCTCGCTCAACTGGTTCTATGGCCTGCTGATCCTGCCGGAATCCCTGCCGAAGGCGGGGCGGCTGCAGCGCTACGAATGGAGCCGGGCGAACCCGCTGGGCTCGCTGCGCCTGTTGCGCGCGCATCCGGGCCTGACCAGCCTGGCGCTGGTGGCCTTCCTCTTCCAGCTCGCCCAGATCGTGCTGCCGCAGGTCTTCGTGCTCTACACCACCTATCGCTATCGCTGGTCGATGTCGGTGCTGGGCACGACCTTCCTGATCACCGGCATCATGGGAGTGATCGTCCAGATGTTCCTGGTCGGCCCTGCCGTGAAGCGTTTTGGCGAGCGCCGGCTGGTCCTGATCGGCTGCGCGGCCGGCGCCCTGGGATTCGCCTGGTACGGCTCGGCCTCCAATGGCTGGATGTACCTGATGGGCGCGCCGATCTTCGCCTTCTCCGGATTCCTGATGCCGGGCGTCCAGGGCCTGATGTCGCAGCGCGTCCCGCCGACCCACCAGGGGCAGCTCCAAGGGGTGAACCAGAGCCTGCAGGGCATCGCGAGCATCATCGGGCCGTCGATCTTCGGCCTGACCTTCGCCTTCTCCGTGCGCCACGATGCGACCCTGCACCTGCCAGGGCTGGCCATCTACCTGGCCGGCAGCCTGTTCCTGGCGGCGTTCGCGCTGGCCTGGAGCTTCGCCCATCCGCGCCGGCCGGAAGCCATCGCCGAGCCAGCCCAGGCCGCCTGAAACCGCGCCATTAAAGCGCCCGAAAACTTCGCCGAACTGCTATGGTGTTCGAAGTCCTGGAGCGACCATGCGCGCCTATCGCGTCCTGATCCCGACCCTTGCCCTGCTCGCCATCCCGTTGGCGTCCGCCCAGGCGGCGGCGCAGCCCGCCGCCCCGCCGGCCCTGGCCGAGCCGACCCGGATCGTGCCCTCCAGCGCGGCGGGCATGAAGCAGTCCTTCGCTCCCATCGTGAAGCGCGCCGCCCCGGCGGTGGTGAACATCTCCGCCAAGCGGGTGGTGCGCCAGCAGGCCGACCTGTTCTGGCAGATCTTCGGCCGCGGCGCGCCGCGCGACCGGGTCGAGGGTTCGCTCGGCTCCGGGGTGATCGTCCGCTCCGACGGAGTGATCGTCACCAACAACCACGTGATCGAGAACGGCCAGGAGATCACCGTGGGCCTCTCCGACCGACGCGAGTTCCCCGCCAAGGTGCTGCTGGCTGACGAGCACACCGACCTCGCCATCCTGAAGGTCGACCTGCCGCCTGGTGAAAAGCTGCCGGTGATGGCCATCGACGACCGCGCCGACACGCAGGTGGGTGACCTGGTGCTGGCCATCGGCGATCCCTTCGGCGTCGGCCAGACGGTGACCAACGGGATCGTCTCGGCCACCAACCGCACGGCGAGCGCCGACGGCGACTCCGGCGCCTACATCCAGACCGACGCGGCGATCAATCCGGGCAACTCCGGCGGCGCGCTGGTCAGCATGGACGGCAACCTGATCGGGGTGAACAGCTTCATCTATTCCCAGTCGGGCCAGTCGTCGGGCATCGGCTTCGCCATCCCCGCGGTGGTGGTGCGCCGGGTGGTTGAGACCGCCATGGGCGGCGGCCACGAGGTGGTGCGGCCGTGGCTGGGCGCGCGGCTGCAGAGCGTGACGCCGGACATCGCCAAGGCGGTGGGCCTGCCGACCCCGTCGGGCGCCCTGGTCGCCGACATCTGGCCCGGTGGGGCGGCGGCGCGGGGCGGCCTGAAGCAGGGCGACGTGGTCACCTCCATCGACGGCCAGCCGGTGGTCGACGCGGCCACCCTGAACTATGCCATCGGCACTCATCGCCCGGGCGAGGTGCTCAACATCGGCGTCCGCCGCGACAAGGCCGAGCAGACGCTGAACGTCCACGCCGAGGCGGCGCCGGCGACGCCGGCCCGCGACGAGAAGGTGATCGCCGGGCGCAATCCCTTCCAGGGCGCGACGGTGGTCAACCTGTCGCCGGCGGTGGCGGAGGAGGTGGGTCTGGATCCTTTCGGCAAACCCGGCGTGATCGTCACCAAGACCGCCGCGGGCGTCGCCCAGCAGGTCGGCGTGCAGCCGGGCGACATCATCCGGGCGGTCAATGGGCGCGACATCAAGAGCGTCGCCGACCTGACCAGCGCGGTGGTGGCCGCGACCCCGGTCTGGCAGGTGACAATCGAGCGCAACGGCCACCAGTTCACCGGCACCTTCCGCACCTGACCGCCACGCGAGGCGCTTGCCTCGCCGGCTATCGCCTGACCATCCTGGCGTCCGGCGAACCGGCCGATGCAGGGGGAATCGCGATGAGTCTGGACCGGCGTGCGCTGATGGGGCTCGGCCTGGCCGGCGTGGGCATCGCGGCGGCGGCCACGGCTTCGGCGCAGGACGCCGCGGGTCCGATCGCGGTCGAGGGCGACGGAGCGGAGCGCTACGCCGCCGCCATCGCCGACATCCGCGCCTATGCCGAACGGCACATGGCGGCCTATGGCCTGCCGGGGCTGACGCTGTGCGTGGCCGGCCCGGACGCCACGGCCTATCTGCGGCTCGGCTATTCGGAGCCGCAGAGCCGCGCGCCGCTGACGCCGGACCAGCTTTTCCAGATCGGTTCGATCTCCAAGTCGTTCACCGCGCTCTGCATCTTCCACCTGATGGAGGCGGGCAAGCTCAGCCTCGACCAGGACATCACGACCCTGCTGCCCGGCGCGCCGCTGCCGACGGGCGCGAAGATCAGGGTCCAGAACCTGCTCAACCATTCCGCCGGCCTGCCTGACGACGCGCCGCTGTTCCCGCGCGGCGACGACGGGCGGCTGTGGCGCGGCTTCGAGCCCGGCAGCCAGTGGTCCTATTCCAACCTGGGCTTCCTGATGCTGGGGACCATCGTCGAGCGGCTGGAGGGCCGGCCGCTGGCCGAGGTGATCCAGGCGCGCATTCTGGGACCGCTTGGCATGACGCAGACCAGGGGCGCGATCCTGACCCGCGACCGGGCGACCTACGCCCATGGCCATTCCGCGCTCTATGGCGACCGGGCCTATCCCCGCGCCGGGCCGCTGGGACCAGGACCCTGGACGGACGTGACCCAGGGCGCGGGCTGCGTCGCCTCCACCGCCCACGACATGGCGCTCTACTGCCGCTGGCTGATCGCGGCGGGGCAGGGCAAGGGCGCGCCGATCCTGTCGGACGCCGGCGCCAAGCGCTTCACCACCGCGACCATCGAGGCGCCCGGCTGGGGCGCCGGCGGCGGCCAGTACGCCAATGGCCTGGCTGTGGTGGAGGTGGGCGGCCGCAAGCTGTTGCACCACACCGGCGGCATGCTGGCCTATAACTCGGCGATCCACGTGGACCCGCAGGCGGGCGTCGCCGCCTTCGCCAGCACCAACGTTGGGCTGGTGCCCTACCGTCCTCGGGACATCACCGCCTTCGCCTGCCGGCGGCTGCGCGACCTGCTGGTGGGCGCGCGGATCACCGAACCTCCGCCGCCGGCGCCGCCGCGCCTGCCGGACATGGCGCCCTACGTCGGCCGCTACGTCGGCGCGGCGGGCGAGACCCTGACCCTGGCGGCGTCGGAGCACGGCCTGTCGGTGCGGCGGGGCGCCCAGGCCTACGATTTCGAGCCGGAGGGCGAGGACGTGTTCATCAGCCGCGAGCCGGCGGCCACGGATCGGCGGCTGGTGTTCCACCGGGCCGACAAGGCGGTGGTGCGCGCGTGGGCGTTTGGCGAGGAATATGTGCGGACCGATGGCGGTGGCGCGCCGGTCGCCCGCTTCAGCCCCAGGACCCCCGACGACCTGGCCGTGCTGGTCGGCGTCTACGCCTGTGACGACCCCTGGCATGGCGACTTCCGGGTCAGCGCCCGGGGCGACCGACTGGTGGTCGACGACGTCAATCCGCTGACCCGGCTGCCGGACGGCAGTTGGCGAATGGGCGACAAGGACTGGTCTCCGGAGCGTATCCGCTTCGATGCGGTGATCGACGGCCGGCCCACCCGGGCGATCGCCTCAGGCGTCGATCACCTGAGGCGGCCGATCCCTTAGGCCGCCTGGCGGGCCTCGCCGAGGCCGCCCGCCGCCGTGACGGCCGTCTCCAGGGCCCGCTGCTTGTGGTCGGGGCTGAGGTTGACGCCCTCGGCGCCGACGATTTCCACATCCTGGACGCCGATGAAGCCCAGGAAGCCGCGCAGGTAGCTCTCCTGGTGCTGCAGCGGCGCGGCGGGCGAATCCGGGCCGTAATAGCCGCCGCGGGAGGAGGCGAGGATCACCCGCTTGCCGCCGGCCAGGCCTTCGACCCCGGCCTCGGAGTAGCGGAAGGTCCTGCCGGCCACCGCTAGGTGGTCGATCCAGCTCTTCAGCGTGCTGGGGATGCCGAAGTTGTACATCGGGACCCCGATCACCACGATGTCGGCGGCCAGGAACTCCTCGAGCACCGCGTCGGCGTCAGCCACGTCGCGGGCTTGGTCGGGGTTGCGGGCGTCGGGGGCAAGGCCGCGGGCCGCCAGCAAAGCGCCCGACTGGTGCGGCGCGGGATTGGCGTCCAGGTCGCGGTAGGTGACGCTTAGGCCGGGATGCGCGGCGCTGAGCGCGGCCACGGCGGCGGCGGAGATTTTGCGGCTGACCGAATGGTGGCCGAGGATGCTGGAATCGATATGGAGCAGGTTCACGGGAGCGGCCTCATGCTGGTATAGGTTTGTGACCAGCACTATTTGAGTAACTGCCCAAGACCCCACAAGAAGGCACTTTTTTGAAACCCGCGCACACCGATGTGACCGCCCCGATCGCCATCCCCGAGGTCGCCCCCAAGGTGACGGGGGGCGGTCTCTCCCATGCCGAACTGTTCGCCGAGATCGAGAAGAACGGGGTGGCCTCGGTCGCCAAGTCCTGCCGGCCGGTCACCGATATCCTCAGCCGGGTGGGCGACAAGTGGAGTGTGATGATCGTCATGCTGCTGGGCCCGGGCCCCAGGCGGTTCAACGAAATCCGCCGGGCGATCAACGGCATCTCGCAGCGGATGCTGACGCTCACCCTGCGCGGGCTGGAGCGGGACGGGCTGGTGACGCGCACGGTGTTCCCGACCATCCCACCCCGGGTCGACTATGAGCTGACCGAGCTTGGCCATTCCCTGCGCCGGCCCATCGACGCGCTCGGCGAATGGGCCTTCGCCCATCGCGACGAGGTGGACGCCGCCCGTCTACGGTTTGACCGGGCCGGGGAGGCGGACCGTGGCTGACCTCTTCGAAGCCGCGGGGCTGACGCCGCAAGCGCCGTCGCCGCTCGCCGACCGACTGCGCCCGCAGCGGCTGGACGAGGTGGTGGGCCAGGATCACCTGCTGGGTCCCGACGGCCCCATCGGGCGGATGGCGGCGGCCAAGCGGCTCGCCTCGATGATCCTGTGGGGCCCGCCCGGCACCGGCAAGACCACCATCGCGCGGCTCTTGGCCAAGGAGGCCGGCTACGAGTTTCAGCAGCTCTCGGCGGTGTTCTCCGGCGTGGCGGACCTGAAGAAGGCCTTCGAACAGGCCCGCGTCCGGCGCCTGGCTGGCCAGTCGACCCTGCTGTTCGTCGACGAGATCCACCGTTTCAACCGCGCCCAGCAGGACGGCTTCCTGCCCTTCGTCGAGGAGGGGATCATCACCCTGGTGGGCGCCACCACCGAAAATCCGTCCTTCGAACTGAACGGCGCGCTGCTCTCCCGCTGCCAGGTGTTCGTGCTGAAGCGCCTGGACGATGCGGCGCTGGAGAGCCTGCTGAAGAAGGCCGAAACCTTCGAGGATCGGCCGCTGCCGCTACAGCCGGAGGCGCGTGAAGCCCTGATCGCGCTCGCCGACGGCGACGGCCGCTACCTGCTGACGCTGGCCGAGACCCTGTTCAACATCGGCTCAGCGACGCCGCTCTCCACCCAGGAGCTGGGCCAGGTGCTGCAGAAGCGCAGCCCCGCCTACGACAAGGACCGTGAGGAGCACTACAACCTCATCTCGGCCCTGCATAAGTCGATCCGCGGTTCCGATCCGGACGCGGCGCTCTACTGGCTGGCGCGGATGCTGGCCGGTGGCGAGGACCCGCTGTTCGTGGCCCGCCGGCTGATCCGCGCCGCGGCGGAGGACATCGGCGAGGCCGATCCCATGTCGCTGATCCTGGCGAACGCGGCCAAGGACACCTACGACTTCCTGGGCTCACCAGAGGGCGAGATCGCGCTCGCCCAGCTCACCGTCCATCTGGCCACCGCGCCCAAGTCCAACGCCGTCTATCGGGCCTATGGCGCTGCGATGAAGGCGGCGCGGGAGACCGGATCGCTAGGACCGCCCATGCACATCCGCAACGCGCCCACCCGGCTGATGAAGGACCTGGGCTACGGCAAGGGCTACAACTACGATCACGATGCGGCCGAGGGTTTCTCCGGCCAGAACTATTTCCCCGACGAGATGGACCGCCAGACGTTCTACACGCCCAAGGGCGACGGGGCCGAGGCGCGCATCAAGGAGCGGCTGGACCGCTGGGCGGCCCTGCGCGGCGCCAAGGGCGGGTAGGGACCAACGTCGTCGCCTACAGTTGGGCCATGGCAAGACGGGGCGTGCTCCGCTAGACCGCGAGGGGTGAAGACCAAGGCGCTCAACCCCGTCCGGCTCAGCCCGCAGGAGATCGCCTTCGTCCGTGGGCTGGTGATCTACGAGGACCCGGACATCCTGGCGCTGAACAAGCCGTCGGGCCTGTCGAGCCAGGGCGGGCGCGGGCAGGTGCATACCCTGGACGAGTTGCTCTGGGCCTTCGCCAAGCCCGGCAAGGCCCGGCCGCGGCTGATCCATCGCCTGGACCGCGACACCTCCGGGGTGATCCTGACCGCCAAGACCAAGCCCGCCGCCGGCTTCCTCGGCAAGGCGATGATGGGCCACCGCTTCGCCAAGACGTATCGCGCCATCGTCACGCCAGGTGCGCCGGAGCCGAAGGGCGGAGTGATCGACGTTACCCTGCGCCGCGACGAACAGGGGCGCGAGGCCTTCATGCGGGTCTGCGCGCCGGACCACCCCGACGCCGAGGCCGCCCGCAGCCGCTACCGCACGCTCGCCGAGGCGCCCGGCGCGGCCTTGATGCAGCTCGATCCGGAGACCGGGCGCATGCACCAGCTCCGCGTCCACCTGGCCCACCTCGGCCGACCCATCGCCGGCGACGCGCGCTATGGCGGGGCCTTGGTGATCGGCGGCCACGCCGCGCCGCGCCTGATGCTGCACGCCGCGGCGCTGAGCTTCCCGCACCCGTCCGGCGGCGAGAAGCGGCTGGAGGCGCCGACGCCCGCCGACATGGCCGAGTTGATTGCGGCCCTGGGCCTCGCCGTCGCATAAGGGGCGCCATGCCGTTGAACCTCCTGCTCGTGGCCCTGGGCGGCGCCGTCGGCGCCGTGGCGCGCTATCTGACCGGCGTCGCCGCCGGCCGGATGCTCGGCCTGAAGTTCCCCTACGGGACCATGACAGCCAACATCCTGGGCGGCCTGCTCATGGGCATGTTGATCGGCGTGCTGGCCCTGCGCGGCGGGGAGCACCAGGACCGTTGGCGCCTGCTGCTCGCGGTGGGCTTCTTAGGCGGTTACACCACCTTCTCCTCCTACGCCCTGGAGGTCGCCCGGATGCTGGAGACGAAGGCCTGGAGCCAGGCTTTCGTCTATGGCGTGGGTTCGGTGGTCGCCGGGGTCTCGGCGGTGTTCCTGGGCATGTTGCTGATGCGGAAGCTCCTCGCGTGAAGGAGGTCCGCACCCTCTACGTGGATGCCGGCGAGGAGGGCGTTCGCCTGGACCGCTGGTTCAAGCGCCGCTGGCCGCACCTGAACCACATCCAAATCCAGAAGCTCGCCCGCTCCGGCCAGATTCGCGTGGATGGCGGCCGGGCCAAGCCGGACACCCGGCTGACCGCGGGCGCCCAGGTGCGCGTGCCGCCGCTGCCCGACGCGCCGGAGTCGCGGGACAAGACCGCGCTGGACCCCCGCGAGATCGCCTTCGCCAAGTCGCTGGTGCTCTACGAGGACAACGAGGTGCTGGTGCTGAACAAACCCTCCGGGCTCGCCGTGCAGGGCGGCACCAAGACCTCCAAGCACGTCGACCGGCTGCTGTCGGCCTGGGGCGAGGGCCTGGAACGGCCCCGGCTCGTCCATCGGCTGGACCGCGACACCTCCGGCGTCCTGGTGCTGGGAAAGTCGCCCGCCGCCGCCGCCAAGCTCGCCGGCGCCTTCGCCAAGCGGCGCGCGCAGAAGACCTATTGGGCGCTGGTCCATGGCTTTCCCAAGCCCGGCGAGGGGGTCCTCGACCTGCCGCTGGCCAAGGTCGGCGTCGGCGACCGCGAGATGGTGCAACCCGTCGATCCCGCCGATCCGCGGGCCGAGCCCGCCCAGACCGAATTCGTGACCCTATCGCGGGCCGGCGACCGGGTGGCGTGGATGGCGCTCTATCCGCATACCGGGCGCACCCACCAGCTACGCGCCCACATGCTGGCCATGGGCCATCCGATCCTGGGCGACCCGAAGTACGCCACCGAGGCCTCGTCGGAGCTCTCCGCCGGCCTGAAGCTGCAACTGCATGCCCGCCGGCTGGTCCTGGCGCACCCCACGCGCGGCCAGGTCGTCCTCGAGGCGCCGTTGAGCCCCGAGATGCGCGAGGGCTTCCGGCGCTTCGGCTTCGATGAGCACGAGGCCGATCCCGATCCCTTCAAGCCCAGGCCCAAACCCGGCGCCAAGTCCGCGCCCAAGCCCAGCCCTAAGCCCAAATCCAAGCCCAGCCCCAAGCGAGTCCGCCGATGAGTGAAGCCGCCACCATAGACCGGGCCGAGGTGCTGATGGCTGAGGGGAACATCGCCGCCGCCGTCGCGCTCACCGAAAGCCTGGTGACCGGCCCCGCGCCCAGCCACTTGGCGCTGGCCTGCCATTCCGGCGCCCTGAAGCGCGCCGACCGCAGCGAAGAGGCCCTGGCCTTCGACCGCCAGGCCATCGAGCGGTTCGCGTCCAGCCCCATCGCCTGGCACAACTATGCCGCCACTCTGGACGACCTGGGCCGCGCGGTCGACGCGGTGAAGGCCTGCGAACAGGCGTTCCGCCTGGGCATCGACACGGCGCAGACCTTTTCCGTCTACGCCCGCGCGCTGCGCGCCGTCGGCAGCCACGAGCGCGCCGAATACGCCTACAAACAGGCCCTGATGCGCGCGCCGGCGACGGTGGCGGTGGCCTCGGAATACGCCAACTACGTCTGGATGTTGCGCGGCGACGTGGCCGCCGCCGACGCGGTGCTGGACCTCGCCTTCCACGCGGGCGCGTCGCCCACGCCGCTGCTGGTGGCCAAGGCCACGCTCTATGACGCCGCCGGCCAGACCGAGCGCGCCGAGCGGCTGCTGGAGGGCGCCACGGTCAAGATGCCGGGCGACGTGGTGATCCTGATGGCGGCGGTGGATTTCGCCCTGCGTCGGGAAAACCTCGACGAGGCGCAGCGCTATGTGCGCATGGCCGAGGCCGCCGACCCCGGCACGCGGCATGTGATCCAGTATTCCGCCATCGTCGACCTGGCCCACGGTCGCGCCGACGCGGCGCTCGCCCAACTTCGCGGAGCCCTGGCGCGTTATCCGGAAGACCAGTCCCTGTGGGGCTGGGCGGCGACGGCGGCGCGGGCGGCGGGCGATCCGCTGTACGGCGAGCTGTGCGACTACGACACCATGGTCGCCGCCTACGACCTGGCCACGCCGGAGGGTTGGCCGACGCTGGAATTGTTCTTAGCCGATCTCGGCAAGTCCTTGAAAGACCTTCATCTATACCAGCGGCACCCGACCAACCAGTCGCTGCGCAACGGCAGCCAGTCGATGCACCTGTTGAGCGGCTCCGACGCCCCGCCGATCCAGGCGTTCTTCAAGGCCATCGACGCCCCGATCCGCGAGCACATGGCGATGCTGGGCCAGGGGCCCGATCCGCTGCGCCGCCGCAACACCTTCGACTACCGCATCCGGGGCGCCTGGTCGGTGCGGCTGCGCCCCAACGGCTTCCACCGCGACCACTTCCATCCCGAGGGCTGGCTGTCGTCGGCCTTCTATGTGGAGACGCCGAACGCGGCCCTGGACACGCCCGACAAGCAGGGTTGGATCCGCTTTGGCCAGCCGCCGTTCGTGACCAACCCGCCGCTGCCGCCCGCGCATTTCGTGCGGCCCAAACCCGGCCGGCTGGTGCTGTTCCCGTCCTACATGTGGCACGGCACCGTGCCGTTCACCACGGACGAGGCTCGGATGACCATCGCCTTCGACGCCGTGCCGAAGTAGGGGCCTAGACCAGCCCCGCCACCGGCTTCACGGCCGCGCTGCTGGGGAAGACGGCGCTGTCGAGGGCGGCGCGGTCGACGCCCATGTGCTCGGCCAGCACGCCCTTGAAGAGGCCGCGCATATCCACCGTGGGGGCGACGTCGCGATTCTCGAAGAGAGCGTTCTGCTTCAAGGTCGGCCAGTCGCCGACAATGCCGCCGGGCTTCAGGGCGCCGCCGAGCACCAGCGCCGTCGAGCCCGTGCCGTGGTCGGTGCCGGCCGTGCCGTTGGTGCGCGCGGTGCGGCCGAACTCGGTGGCCACTACCACCACGGTGTTCTTCCATTCGGGCCCAAGGCCGGTGTGGACGCCGTCCAGCACCGCATCGAGGTAGGCCAGCCGGCCGTCCAGAAGGCCCGCCTGGTTGGCGTGGCTGTCGAAGCCATCGAGCGAGATCGCCGCCACGGTCGGCCCGCCCGGCTCGCGCATGAAGCCGGCCAGGGATTCGCCCAGCGTCCTGGCGGCCTCGCGACCGGCTTGCGCCCCGCCGGCGGCGCGCCTGACGCCGCCCGCGGGATTGCCGCCGCCGACCATGCCCATCATGCCGGCGGGCGGAGCGGCCGTCAGGCCGGCGGTGGCCTCCTTGGCCATGGTCTCGGTGGCGAGGCCGCGGGCCAGCGCCGGGCCCAGCAGTGGGTCGTTGCGGTAGAGGTCCTGAAGCAGGGTCGGCAGGCGCGCCTCGGCGTCGACGCCCCGGCCCGGCGACCAGGACGCGGTCTGCACCTTGCCGCGCAGCAGCAGCGGCGCGGTGGCGCCGATGGAGATGGCGTCGACCTTGCGGTGCGCCAACAGCGTCTCCACCGCCCGGTTCAGCCAGCCTGAGGTGGTGGAGTAGACGCCGGCCGCGCCGGTCTCCAGCACGTCCTGCGCCTCGAAGTGCGAGCGGGCGCGGTCGGGGGTCGCGGCGGCCGGCACGATCCGCGCCTCGCCGGCCTTGGCCATGGCGTGGACGGCGGTGAGCTGTGGGTGCAGGGCGAAGGTTCCGTCGAGGGGGAGCGCGGTGTCACTCAGCGCCAGCTCGCGGCGCAGGCCGTGATAGTCGGCGTCGCCGATCGGCGGGGCGACGCTCAAGCCATCCATGCCGCCACGGCAGATCACCACGATGACCTTCTTTTTGTTGAGCTCGCCATCGGCAGCCATGGCCGGGACGGCCAGGAGTTGCAGGGAGAGTCCGAAGCCCGCGGCGGTGGCGAGCAGGTCCCTCCTTGATGGATTCAGGCGGGAGGACTGGAAGGGCGCGTTCATCGGCGTTGGAACTCCGGCGACATCAGGAGCAGGGCGAAGCCCTCCGGGCGGGACTCGGCGCGGGCGATGGCGGTGGCGGTTTCGGGTCCCATCCGTTCGCCGAGCGCGTTGGCGGCCAGCACCTTGGGATCGCGGCCGCCGACGGCCTGGCCGGAGAAGGCCTGGGCGAACTGCATGCGTTTGACGATGGCGTCGGGCGCGGCCCAGGACTGGGCGTCGTCTGGCCACCCCTTGGGTGAGGGCGCCGAGAATGGCTTTTGGCCAAGCGCGGTCAGGGTCGGCGCGATCTGCTGGAAGCCCTGCGGCGCCGTTCCCGCGGCGCGGTAGCTGGAAACGATGAACTCATAGGGCGTCTTGAATTTGCCGGGCCTGGGATCCCACGCCTCCGGCGCCGTGATCAGGGTCTCGGCGACCGTGGCGAGATCGCCGTGGCTGGCCATCCAGGCCGCCTGCAGCCGGGCGGTCAGGGCCGGCGGCGGATCGTCGGCCACGAAATGGCGGGCGATCTTGCCGCAGATGAACTGCGCGGTCTGCGGCTTGGCGGCGAGGTCGGCCAGGATGGCGTTCACCTGCTGCTTGCCGCTCTGGTCGTAGCGCACGCCCATCACCGTCCGCGCGCCGGGCTCGTGGGCCTGCTCGCGGAAGACGGCGACGCCATATTGCCCGTCCCGCTCGCCGCCGATGGAAAGGCCGGTCATGGCGCGGGCGAACTCGGTGACGTCAGCCTGGGTATAGCCGCTGCGCACGCCCACGGTGTGCAACTCCATGATCTCGCGGGCGAGGTTCTCGTTCAGGCCGCGCGGGCGCTGGGCGGCCTGCTGGAAGCCACCACGCTGCATCCTCTCCGCGGCCGGGCTGTCCGGCCCGATCGACTGGATCTGGTCGAGGTAGGTCAGCATGGCCGGATGGGTCTCGGCCGCGCCCAGCAGGTCCTCGAACCGGCCAAAGACGTGGGGCCGGATCGCCTCTTCCTCGAAGGGCCCGATCACCGAGCCCGTGATCGCCTTGGTGGCCGAGACCGTGAAGTGGTTGGCCCAGAAGGTCGCCCAGCGCTCGCGGAACGCCGCGTCGGTGGTGGCGGCGAGCTGGGCGCGGGCGGTGAAGTCGTCGCCGATGTCCTGGCGCAGCACATTGCCGACGACCTTCACCGGATCGCGCGCCTCGCGGTGGTTGGGCGCCGTCTCGGCCATGGCCGCGTCGCTTCCGGGGGCAGGCTGCGCCGGCCGCACGTCGGAGGCCTTGATCAGCCGCGCCTGGCGGCGTTCACGCTGGAAGTCGCGAAAGGCGGCCATGCGCTCTGGCGTGGAGGCCGTCACACCGGCGGGTTGATCGGCGCCGGAGGCGCGGATCTGGCTTTTCAGGAAACCCTGCGGGTCCTGGCGGGCCTGGGCAAGTTCGCCGGGCTTCGCGCCCAGGCCGAAACGGGTGACCGCGATCGCGGCCCGCATGTCCTGGTCGGTCATGCCACGATAGGCAGGCGCCACATGCCGTGCCTCCTTGCGCTTGTCCCTCTCCGCAGTCATGTCACCCAAAAGCGGCGCAATGCGGGCCGGGACGTTACGGGAGCTACCCAGGACTTGGCGCGAGGATTTCACGAACCCGGCGACAAGCCGAAGCGGTTCTACGGCGCCGTTTCTGTCGCTTCGATGAACGGCGGTTTTGGCGTGACGCTCGACGCACGGACTCTGCGCGGCCCGAAAGGCGCGGAGGTCGTGTTGCCGACAAGGGCGCTGGCCGACCTCGTCGCCGAGGAATGGGCGGACCAGGGCGAGACCCTGCAACTGGCCGCCATGCACATCACTCGGCTGGCCAACACCGCCCTGGACTCCGTGCCTCAGGCGCGAGAGGCCACGGCCCAGTCGGTGGCCGACTACGCCGCCTCCGACCTGCTCTGCTACCACGCCACCGAACCTGTCGGCCTCGTGGAGCGCCAGACGCGGCTCTGGGGACCGATCCTCGACCGCGCCGAGGTGGAGTTGGGCCTGAGCTTCGTCCGCGCCGCCGGCATCGTTCACCAGGCCCAGCCGCCGCAGACCCTGGCGCGGATCACGGCGCTAGCGCTGGACCTCGACGACTTCGGCCTGACCGGCCTGGCGTTCGGCGCGTCGCTGTTCGGCTCGGCGGTGCTGGCGATCGGCGTGCAGCGCGGCTGGTTCGGCGGCGAGGCGGCCTTCGACCTCTCGCGCCTTGACGAGGCCTGGCAGGAGGAGAAGTGGGGTGTCGACGACGAGGCTGCCGAACGCACGGCGCGCCTGCGCGGCGAGGCGATCATGCTGCAGCGCTGGTTCGAGGGCCTCGAGGCGGCAAAGAGCGCCTGATGGCCGCCCTGTTCGCGTGTGGCGCGAAACTTGCGGTGATGACCCCGAATCCACGGCCGATGTGCCGGAATGGAGCGGAGTTTGCAGGTGGTGACGTCGATTGCGTCATACGGCAGTCTCAGCCTGACACAGGGCATGATGTCGCATGCCGTGACGCCGGCCGCCGACGCGCCCGACCTGCAGGACCAGCCGCAGGCGCAGGCCGAGCCCGCCCAGGCGGCGTCCACGGCCTCCACGACGGTGCAGGCGGCGGCCCAGTTGGCGGCGTCGGACGTGAACCTGACGCCGGCCTCCATGTCGGCCCTCATCCAGGCCCAGGCGAGCATCACGGAGGCCGCGCCGCAGATGATCCGCCAGCACATGGCCGAGAAGATCGGTCAGATGATCTGGCGGCTGGACGATGCGCCGGCGCTCAGCCCCGCGCCCTTCGCCGTGCGCCAGTTGCAGGCCGCCCGCCAGTCCCTGTCGCAGAGCCTGGTCGACCTGCGCGCCTAGGCGCTGGCCAGCGAACTTGCCACGGTAACGGACCCGCACTACGCCTTCGCCACCACACTCGGAAAGAGTGGGCAGGGAAGGGCTGGCGGGCGTGAAGCATATCCTCGAAGAGCTTGAGAAGCGCCGGGACGAGGCGCGGGTCGGCGGCGGCGAGCGGCGGATCGCCAGCCAGCACGCCAAGGGCAAGCTCACCGCGCGCGAACGGGTCGACCTCTTGCTCGACGAAAGCTCCTTCGAGGAGTTCGACATGTTCGTCGAGCACCGGGCCACCGACTTCGGCATGGCCGACCAGAAGATCCCGGGCGATGGCGTGATCACCGGTTGGGGCCGCATCAACGGCCGCCTGGTCTTCGTGTTCTCCAAGGATTTCACGGTGTTCGGAGGCTCGCTCAGCGGCGCCCACGCCCAGAAGATCCTCAAGGTGCAGCGCCAGGCGCTGAAGATGGGCGCCCCGATCATCGGCCTGTTCGACGCCGGCGGCGCGCGCATCCAGGAGGGCGTGGAGAGCCTCGCCGGCTATGCGGATATCTTCCTGGAGAACACGCTCGCCTCCGGCGTCATCCCGCAGATCAGCGTGATCATGGGCCCCTGCGCCGGCGGCGACGTCTATTCGCCGGCGATCACCGACTTCATCTTCATGGTGAAGGACACGAGCTACATGTACGTGACCGGCCCCGACGTGGTGAAGACC
>DATAUR010000061.1:0-8126 GCA_036268175.1 Phenylobacterium sp.
CTTCGACGCCGTGGTCGAGCAGCTTTGCGCCGTCTCCCTCGATCCGTTCGAGCATCCCCTGAACGGCGAGATCGAGATCCGCGCCGTCCCCGCCGGCAGTCCGCAAGCCGAAGCGCCGACCGGCGGCGAGGTGGACTATGACCCGGACGCGCCCGATCCGCCCGATGTGCTGGAGAGCGACACGATCGACCTGGCCGCCTATGTGGTCGAGCACCTGGCGCTGGAAATCGACCCGTTCGCGCGCAAACCAGGGGTCGAGTTCGACTATACGCCGCCGCCGGAGCCGGATTCGCCCTTCGCGGTGCTGAAAAAGCTCAAGGGCGAGGAGCCTTGAGGCCCTAAGCCCTTGTTTGCTTTGCTGAGGCTTGTTTGCTTTGGCGATCCCGGAGGCTATCGTCACGCCCGAATCCGGCGGGACCCGTCGAAGGACCAAAGCGCCGTCTTGACCCAGCCACTGGTGATTTCCATCGACGCCATGGGCGGAGACCACGGCCCGCCCGTGGTCATCCCGGCTGTCGTCAGCGCGATCAAAGCCTTACCGGAGGACGTCCACTTCCTGTTGCACGGCGACGAGACGGTAATCGCCGCCGCGCTCGCCAAGCATCGCGACGCCGCGCGACGGGTGGAGATTCGCCACGCCGAGCGGGTCATCGCCATGGATGAGAAACCCGCCCAGGCGCTGCGCCGCGGCAAGGGCACCTCCATGTGGGCCGCCGTCGAGGCGGTGCGCGAAGGGCAGGCCGTGGCGGCGGTCTCCGCCGGCAACACCGGCGCCATGGTGGCGATCTCCAAGCTGATCCTGCGGATGATCGGCGACCTGGAGCGGCCGGCTCTGGTCACCAGCATCCCGACGCCCAGCGGCGTGACCACCTTCCTGGACGCCGGCGCGAACATCGACTGCGACGCCGAGCGGCTGGTGGAGTTCGCCATCATGGGCGAGGCCTATCACCGCGCAGCCCTTGGGGTCGCCAAGCCCACCGTCGGCCTGCTCAACGTCGGCTCCGAGGAGATGAAGGGCCACGAGGAAGTCCGCGAGGCCAACCGCATCCTGCGCGAAGGCCGGATCGACCTGGATTATCGCGGCTTCGTGGAGGGCGACGACATCACCCGTGGCTGCGTGGACGTGATTGTCACCGACGGCTTCACCGGCAATGTGGCGCTGAAGGCCATGGAGGGCGCCGGGCGCTTCATGGTCGCTGAGCTGCGGAGCGCCCTGAGCTCGGGCCTGATGGCGACGCTGGGCTATCTCCTGGCGCGCTCGGCCCTGCTGAAGTTCCGCGAGCGGCTGTCGCCGCCGCCGGCCGCACCGTTGCTGGGCCTGAACGGCCTCGTCGTGAAGTGCCATGGCGGCGCCAGCGAGCGGGATTTCGCCATGGCGATCCGTTTGGCGGTCGATCTGGCGCGTAGCGACTTCTCCGCCGAGATCGAAAGGAATATGAGACGGCTCCCCGATGCGCTCGCCGAACCCGCGCCTGCGCCGACGATTGAGGCGTCCCCGACCGAAGGGGCGGCCCAAGGAGCCAGCGAGTGACGAGCGTGCTGCGTAGCGTGGTGACCGGCGTTGGCGGCTACCTGCCCGAACGGATTGTCACCAACGACGACCTTTCCAAGTTCGTCGACACCTCCGACGAGTGGATCGTCGAGCGCACCGGCATCCGCCAGCGGCATCAGGCCGCCGACGACGAGCCGGTCTCGGACCTGGCGGTGGGCGCGGCGCGACGGGCGTTGGAGATGGCGGGGCGCAAGCCGGAAGACGTCGACCTGATCATCGTGGCGACCACCACCGCGGACCTGACCTTTCCCGCGGTGGCGACCATCGTGCAGCGCAAGCTGGGGTGTCCCATCGGGGTCGCTTTCGACGTGCAGGCGGTCTGTTCGGGTTTCGTCTACGCGCTCTCGGTGGCCGACGGCTTCGTGGCCCGCAACCGGTCCAAGTGCTGCCTGGTGATCGGCGCGGAGACCATGACCCGGCTGATGGACTGGACCGACCGCGGCACCTGCGTGCTGTTCGGCGACGGCGCGGGCGCCGTGGTGCTGGAACCCAGGGAAGGCGAGGGGACCACCGCCGACCGCGGCCTGCTGGGCTTCGCGCTGCGCGCCGACGGCACCAAGCAGGAACTGCTGTTCGTGGACGGCGGCCCCTCCAGCAATGGCCAGGTGGGCAAGCTTCGGATGCAGGGCAACCAGGTATTCCGCCACGCGGTGGTGAACATCTCCGAGGCGATCACCTCGGCGGCCGCCGACGCCGGTATCGAGGTCGGGAGCGTCGACTGGTTCGTGCCGCACCAGGCCAACCTGCGCATCCTGCAGGGCGTCGCCAAGCGGGTCGGCATCGATGAGGCCAAGGTGATCACCACGCTCGATCAACACGCCAACACCTCGGCGGCGTCGATCCCGCTGGCGCTGGACCAGGGCGTCCGCGACGGCCGGATCAAGCCTGGGCAGATGCTGCTTCTGGAGGCGATGGGCGGCGGCCTGACCTGGGGCGCCTGCGTCCTTCGCCTGTAATCTTCATCGGTGTCGGCAATCCGACGCTTGAAGTCTTTGACGCGATAGGACAATCAAGGCACGGTGACGCTATCGCTTAGGGGGAACGAGCGAGCATGAAGGGCGCGACAGTAACACGGGCGGACCTCTGCGAAGCGGTCCATGAGGAAGTCGGGCTGACGCGCCAGGATTGCGGCGAGCTGGTCGAACGCGTCCTCGAACTGATGGCGGTCGCCCTGGAAAAGGGCCAGCAGGTCAAGCTTTCAGGCTTCGGCGTCTTCCAGGTCCGAGCCAAGCGCGCCCGGATGGGCCGCAACCCCAAGACCGGCGAACCGGCGGCCATCGAACCCCGGCGCGTGATCGGCTTTCGCGCTTCGCAGGTCATGAAGGCGCGGGTCGACCGCGCCCTGGCCCGGTGAGGCCGCTCCGGTGAGGAGCTTCTAGGCCGTGGCCAAGGGGCCGGAAGCCTTTCGGACCATCTCCGAAGCGGCGGACGAGCTTCACGTGCCGCAACACGTCCTGCGGTTCTGGGAAACCAAGTTCGCCTTCATCCGCCCCATGAAGCGGGCGGGCGGGCGCAGATTCTACCGCCCCTCCGACATCGCCATGCTGCGCGGCGTGCGCCATCTGCTGCATGACGAGGGCTACACCATCAAGGGCGTCCAGCGGCTGCACCGCGAGGAAGGCCTGCGCCGGTTGGTCAGCGCTGGCGGCGACCTCGGGGGCGAGGCGGGCGCCGCGCCGTCCGCCGAACGCCGGGCGCCGCCGAGTCCCGGCCGTGACGGCCTGTTCGATGCGCTGCGCGAACTGGAGACCGCCAAGCAACGGCTCGACGGCCTGCTGAAGAGTTAGCCGATGGCCGCCGCCGCAGCCCCGGCGGCGGACTCCGGTGAATTGTCGTTTGGGGGAAGTCTCGCCGGCGAATGGTCGGAGCGACAGGATTTGAACCTGCGACCCCTTGACCCCCAGTCAAGTGCGCTACCAGGCTGCGCTACGCTCCGACGCCTTTCGGCGAGCGGGTCTTCTAGCGGCTTCTCCGATGGGGGCAAATCCTATTTCTAAGACCTGGGCGCGAGCCCTCCTTCAACGCGTGGGCGTCATATCGCTTGCGATGACCCTAAGCGGGCCTGCCTTGGCGCAGGCCGCACCGTCAGGATGGCAGTCGCTACCGACCAAGGAAGAGTTGCTGGCAAGCTATCCGCCGGCGGCGATCCGGGATCATTTCGGCGGCGAGGCGGAGATGATCTGTGGACATGATCTCGCCGGCGCTCTGGAGAAATGCCGAATTGCCTTCGAAACGCCGGCGGGTGTGGGCTTCGGGGCCGCCGCGCTATCGCTGGCGTCGAAATTCCGGGTCGACATGAACTCGCCCGCCGCTCGTCAATCTGTGCTGACGATTCCGCTCCTGTTCGAGGCCGTGGGTGTGCCCCCGCCGAGCCGCGAGGCGGTCTTCCCGAAAGCTGGCCAGAGAGTATTGGCGCCGGCCGGCCCCTATTGGCCGGAGGCGGCCTTGAGAATGGGTGTCGGCGGATCGGCGAAGATCGATTGCAAGGTGGCGGCGAATGGCAGGCTGAATGCCTGCCGCATGGTGACGGAGAGCCCTATTGGCTTCGATTTCATACTCGCGGCCCTGAAGATGGCCGAGCGAGGGTGGATGGTTGCTGGACCAGTCCCCGAAGGCGTAGCCGAGCCAACTGATGGCTACTGGCGTTTCGAAGTTGCCTTTCCGCGGAGAACCCTGGTGGACGCGCGCTAACTGCCGCGGTTCATCCAGGAGATGAGCGGCAGGAGGGGCAGGCCCCAGCAAGTTCCGGCCAGCGCATAGAAGGCGAACTGCAGGGGGCCATGGTCCGGCACGTACCGCGCCAGGCGCACCATGACGCCCACGTAGAACAGTAGGAAGCCCAGGATGGCGAAGAGGCCGATCAGCTTGCGCAGGCGCGGGTTCATCGCCGCTGCTTAGCGGGCGCGGGCGTTCCTTGAAAGCCACGGCGGCGCAAGGCGGAGGCCGCGGGAGTGGGCGCGGGCGTGGACGGGCGCGGCTTTCCGGGGTAGGGCCGCCGGGATGACCTCGTTCCTGCGTTCCGACCGCTCGCGCGCCGTGGCGATCTGGCTTCTGATCGTGGCGCTGCTGGTGCTGGGCATGGTGGTGGTCGGCGGCTCGACGCGGCTGACCGGCTCGGGCCTGTCGATCACCCAATGGAAGCCGATCTCCGGCGCCCTGCCGCCGCTTAGCCTCGCCGACTGGCAGGCGGAGTTCGCCCGCTACCGGGCGATTCCGCAGTTCCGGCTGGTCAATCCCAGCATGACGCTGGAGCAGTTCCGTTTCATCTATTGGTGGGAGTGGTCGCACCGCCTGCTGGCGCGGCTGCTGGGCGTGGTGTTCCTGGTCCCGCTTGCCTGGTTCGCCTGGCGGCGCGAGTTGCCGCGCCGGCTGGTCTGGCAGTTCGTGGCGATCTTCGTGCTCTGCGGGCTGGAGCCGCTGGTGGGCTGGTGGATGGTGGCCAGCGGGCTGTCCGGCCGGGTCGCCGTCGCGCCGGAGCGGCTGATGACCCACCTGGGCATCGCGTTCGCCCTGCTGGGTGCGCTGATCTGGACGGCGCTCGACGCCTGGGCGGGCTCCGCGCGGCAGACGCTGCCCAGCCCGTGGGGCGGCCGGGCGCTGGGGCTGGTGGCGCTGATCTATCTGCAGATCCTGCTGGGGGCGCTGGTCGCCGGCAACCAGGCGGGGCTGGTCTACAACGACTGGCCGCTGTTCGCGGGCCACCTGTGGCCGCAGGACTATGCGGGGGCAAGCCTCTGGGCGACGCTGGCGCACAGTCAGGGCGCGGTGCAGGCGCACCACCGGGTGCTGGCCTATCTGATCGTCGTGGTGGCGGTGGCGCTCGGCGTCGGCGCCTGGCGCTCCAGCTACCTTGGAGAGACGCCCAAGCGGCTGGCGCTGGCCGTCATGGCGCTGGTGCTGTTCCAGGCGGCCCTGGGGATCGCGACCCTGATGGCGCGGGTGCCGATCGGCATGGGCGTCGCCCATCAGTTGACCGCCGCCCTGACGCTCTGCCTGGCGGTGACTTTTGCCTGGCGGGTGAGGCGGGTCTAACGCGGCTTACGATGAATTCACTCGGCTTGCCGGCGGCTTGTGGCCATGCTGCGGCGGGCGGCTTGGCGGGAGCGGGCATGGCGCGGCGGATCGGGATCATCGGCTATGAGGGGGTGAACGCCCTCGACCTGACCGGCCCCAACGAGGTGTTCGCCTCGTCCCTGGCCGAGGGGCCCGATGGCGCGAACGCCTATCAGGTGATGTGCCTGAGCCCCGACGGCGGACCGTTCCGCTCGGGCTCCGGCCTGCGGCTGGCCGCGGAGTGTTCGCTGGCGCAGGCGCCGGAGTTCGACACGATCATCGTGCCTGGCGGCCCCGGCATCCGCGCGCCGCAGGTGCTGGAACCGATCGCCGCCTTCCTGCGAGAGCGCGCGCCGACCACGCGGCGGCTGGTCTCGGTCTGCACCGGCCTGATCGCGCTGGGCGGCAGCGGCCTGATGGATGGGCGGCGCGCGACCACCCACTGGCGCCATGTGGCCGAGGTGGCCGGCCTCTATCCCAAGATCCGGCTGGAACCGGACGCCATCTTCATCCGCGACGGGGCGTTCGCCACCTCGGCGGGGATCACCGCCGGCATCGACCTGGCGCTTGCCCTGGTGGAGGAGGACCTCGGCCCCACGGCGGCGTTGGCGGTGGCGCGGCAGCTTGTCGTCTATGTGAAGCGCTCCGGCGGCCAGCGGCAGTATTCCGAGCCCCTGCGGTTCCAGGCCCGCGCCGCCGGCCGGTTCGCCGACCTGGCGGCCTGGATTCCGGCCAACCTCGGCGGCGACCTGTCGGTGGAGACCCTGGCGGGGCGGGTGAATTGCAGCCCCCGGCACTTCGCACGGCTGTTCAAGGAGGCGTTCGAGGCCTCGCCCGCCGAGTATGTCGAGGCCCTGCGCCTGGCCGAGGCGGCCGAGCGGCTGGTGGGCTCGCGGGCCAACGTGGACGCGGTCGCCGCCTCGGTCGGCTACGCCAGCGGCGACGTGTTTCGGCGCGCCTTCGAGCGGCGCTTTGGGGTGTCACCCAGCCTCTATCGGGCCCGCTTCAGCAGCGAGGCCGCCGCCTGAGTCCGGAATCGTCGGAAACCGGGCATTGCCGCAGCGCCGCCGTTGGCCGAGAAGTCAGGACGACAGCTTTTGGGGGCAGGATGAACTCCGCACTTCGCATCGTATCGGCGGCGCTGGCCGCCGCGCTCCTCGGCGGTTCGACCGCCGCGGTCGTCGCCCACGCCCAAACCGCCACGCCGGCGATCGGCTACACGCGGGACGGCAAGCTCCTCTATCCCAAGGACTACCGGAGCTGGGTCTACCTCACGAGCGGCATGGACATGTCCTACACCGATGCAGCCGGCGCAGGTGACCACCACATGTTCGACAACGTCTTCGTCAACCGCGAGGCCTATGCGGCCTATCAGAAGACCGGGACTTGGCCGGACAAGACGATCTTCGTCCTGGAGGCCCGCGCGGGCGAGCAGCGGGGCTCGATCAACAAGAAGGGTCTCTTCCAGGCAGAGGTCATGGGCCGCGAGGCGCATGTGAAGGACACCGCCCGGTTCAAGAGCGGCTGGGCGTTCTTCCCCTTAAACCCGGACGCGCCGGGCGCGGCCCTGCCACAGACCTCGGCCTGCAATGTCTGCCATGAGCAGCATGGGGCGGTGGACACCACCTTCGTGCAGTTCTACCCGACCCTGCAGTCCAAGGCGGCCGAGATGAAGACCTATAGCGCCGCCTATCTGGCCGAGGAGGTGGCGGCCAAGGCGAAGTAGGGTGGTATCATATTACCGTATCAAGAAAACTATGATTTTTCATAGACTTGCCGATAAGTCGCGCGACGCGAGTTGACAGCGTCCGGCATTGTCGGCATATGCGCCGGCTCACGCGGAGACCCCTCGGTCGCCGCCTAAAGATCCGGATGAGTTTCCCATGATGAAGACCACGGCTTCGCTGAAGCCCGCCGAGGTCGAGAAGAAGTGGATCGTGATCGACGCCGAGAACGCCGTGGTCGGCCGCCTCGCGACCTTCATCGCCAACCGTCTTCGCGGCAAGCATCGGCCCGACTACACCCCCAACGTCGATTGCGGTGACGTCGTCGTCGTCGTCAACGCCGACAAGGTGAAGTTCACCGGCAAGAAGCTGACCGACAAGATCTACTACTGGCACACCGGCCACCCGGGCGGCGTCAAGGAACGCACCGCCGGCGCGATCCTGAACGGCCGATTCCCGGAGCGCGTGCTGGAAAAGGCCGTCGAGCGCATGCTGCCCAAGGAAAGCCCGCTGGCCCGCAAGCAGCTGACGCATCTGCGTATCTACAATGCGCCTGAGCATCCTCACGCCGCCCAGAACCCTGAGACCATCGCGTTTGCCGATCTGAACGCCAAGAACGTGCGGAGCGCCTGAGCATGTCGGAAGCCACCACGCCCGAAGCCGCCACCGGTTTCGACGCCCTCAAGGGCCTGGGCACCCAAGCCGAGGACGCCGTCGTCCACGAGCGCAAGGTCGACGCCCAGGGCCGCGCCTACGCCACCGGCAAGCGGAAGAACGCCATCGCCCGCGTCTGGATC
>DATAUR010000062.1:0-11751 GCA_036268175.1 Phenylobacterium sp.
GAGCCGCACCCCGCGGTCGGCGAGCTTGTTCTGCAGGTTGCGGATCGGGATCTCGTTGCCCGGGATCACCCGCGAGGAGAAGATGCAGGCGTCGCCCGCGCCCAGGGCCACGTGCGGATGGGTCCCGTCGGCGATCCGCGAGAGGGCGGCCCGTGGCTCACCCTGGCTGCCCGTGCACAGGTAGAGCACCTTCTCCGGCGGGAAGCGGCCGGCCTCGTTCTCCTCGAGGAACGGCTGCAGGTCCTGCATCAGGCCCACCGACTTGGCGGCCGAAGACATCCGCCGCATCGAGCGGCCGACCAGGCACACCCGCCGCCCGGCGGCCTCGGCGGCCCGGCAGACGCTGTCCATCCTGGCGACGTTGGAGGCGAAGCAGGCGACCGCCACCTTGCCCTTCAGCCCGGCGATCAGCGGCATCAGGGTCGCGCGCACCTCGGCCTCGGAGCCGGCGCGGCCGTCCACGAAGACGTTGGTCGAATCGCAGACCATGGCCAGGACGCCCGCGTCGCCCAGCCCACGGATGGTGTCGACGTCCGTGGGACCGCCGAGCAACGGGTCGGGGTCGATCTTCCAGTCGCCGGTGTGCAGGATCGTGCCCAGCGGCGTGCGGATCGCCAGGCCGTTGGGCTCGGGGATCGAGTGGGTGAGCGTGATCAGCTCCAGGCTGAACGGGCCGAGCTCGATCCGGCCGCCCAGCGGCACCTCGGTGATCTCGGCCTCGTCGAGCAGGTCGGCCTCGCGCAGCTTCTCGCGCAGCACGAAGGCGGTGAACGGCGTCGCGTAGAGCGGGGCCTTGATCCTCGGCCACAGCCAGGCGACCGCGCCGATGTGGTCCTCGTGGGCGTGGGTCAGCACGATGCCCAGGATCCTGTCGGCATAGGCTTCGATGAAGGCCGGGTCGGGCAGGATGATCTCCACCCCCGGTGTGGTCTGGTCGCCGAAGGTGACGCCCAGGTCGACCACGATCCAGCGCCGGTCGTGCGCCGGGCCGAAGCCGTAGAGGTTGAAGTTCATGCCGATCTCGTTCGACCCGCCGAGCGGCAGGAAGACCAGCTCGTCGCCGGCGCGCGAGGCGGCCATCAGCGAAGGCCCTGGTTTCGCCGCCAGATCTCCAGCATGCCGCGGATGGTGAGGTCCGGGTCGAAGTGGTCGACGCTCATCGTCGCGCCATGGAACAGCGAGGCGATGCCGCCGGTCGCCACCACCGTCAGCGGCTTGCCCCACTCGGCCTTGATCCGCGCCACCAGGCCCTCGATCATCGCGATGTAGCCCCAGAACACGCCTGACTGCATGGCGCCCACGGTGTCGGTCCCCACCACCCGCTGCGGCTTCTGGATGGCGACCCGCGGGAGTTTGGCCGCCGCGGTGTGCAACGCCTCCATGGACAGGTTGATCCCCGGGGCGATCACGCCGCCCTCGAAGCCGCCGTCCGCCGAGACCAGGTCGAAGGTGGTGGCCGTGCCGGAGTCGATGACGATCAGGTCGCCCGGATAGACCGCGTGCGCGCCGATCGCGTTGACCAGCCGGTCGGCGCCGGCCTCCGAAGGCTTGTCGATCCTCACCTCGATGCCGAGCTCGGCGTTCTCGCCGATCACCAGCGGCTCCACGTGCAGGTAGCGGCGGGCGAGGTTCCTGAGGTTGAAGATCGACTGCGGCACCACGCTGGAGACGATGCAGCCGTTGAACACGCCGAGCTGCAGCCCGGCCATGGCCAGGAGCTGCGACAGCCAGACGGCGTACTCGTCGGCCGTGCGGCTGGCGTCGGTCGCGGCGCGCCATTGGGCGGTCCACCGCTCGCCGTCATGCACCGCGAACAGGGTGTTGGTGTTGCCTTGCTCGATGGCCAGCAGCATGGGCGGTATCTACGCTCCCCCGAAGAACACGTCGCCCGCCGTTATTCGCTCCAGCGCCCCGTCGTCCAGTCGCAGGCGCAGCGCCCCGTCCGGATCGAGCCCCTCGGCGACGCCGGTCAGGGTGCGGCTCGGCAGCCGCGCCTCGCAGGCCTGGCCCAGGCCGATGGCGCGCAGGGTCCAGGCGCGGGCGACCGGGGCGAAGCCCTGCGTCGCCCAGGCGTGGCGCCAGGCCTCGAACCGGGCCGCCAGCACGTCCAGCGCCGCCAGCGGCTCAGGCGGGGGTCCCGCCATATGCTCGGCGAAGGCCGTGGCCGGGCGCTCCACGTCTTGCGGCGCATGCGCCAGGTTCACGCCGACGCCCACCGCCAGCCAGAGCCGCCCGTCCGGCCGCGCGCCGGATTCCACCAGGATGCCGACCGCCTTGCGGCCATGGATCAGAACGTCGTTGGGCCACTTCAGCCGGGCCACGTCGGGGCCCAGGCAGGCGTCGGCCAGCTCGGCCGCGGCCAGCGCCGCCACGAACGAGACCTGCGCCGCCTCGACCGGCGGGGCGTCGGTCACCATCAGCAAGGTGGCGGCGAGGTTGCCGCGCTCGGTCGACCAACTTCGGCCGCGGCGGCCGCGCCCGGCGGTCTGCACGGCCGCGGTGATCCACACCGGCCCTACCTCGCCGGCTTCGGCGCGGCGGCGCGCCTCGGCGTTGGTGGAGTCGATCTCGTCGTAGGCCTCGACGGGCGCGTGACCGGCCACGTCGCGGCGGGCTCAGGCCAGGCCGAAGGCGCGCGCGGCGGTGGCGGCCAGCGGGTCGATCCAGTAGAGGGCGCCCATCACCACCGGGAAGGTGAAGAGGGCGAGCGCCACGGCGATGATCCGCGCCTCGGGCGCCGGCCGGTCGGTCGCGCCGGGCGCGGCGTCGAACCAGATCACCTTGACGAGGCGCAGGTAGTAGAAGGCGGCCACCACCGAGCCCACCAGGCCGGCCACCGCGGCGGGGCCGAGGCCGGCATGGATCGCGGCCTTGAACACATAGACCTTGGCCCAGAAGCCGGAGAACGGCGGCAGGCCGAGCGCGGAGAGCGAGAAGGCGGTCATCGCCAGGGCGAGGCCCGGCTGCTCCTTGATGAGCCCGGCCATGTCGTCGATGGTCTCCATCGCCCGGCCCTGCCGTGACAGCGCCGCCAGGCAGGCGAAGAAGCCGGTCACGTCGATCATGTAGAGCACCATGAACACCAGCATGGCCTGCACGCCCTGGGCGTCCCCGGAGGCCAGGCCCAGCAGCGCGTAGCCGACGTTGGCGATCGAGGAATAGGCCCAGAGACGCTTCAGGTTCTTCTGCGCCAGGCCCGCGAAGGCCCCCACCGCCACCGAGATCAGGCCAAGGGCGACCAGCACCTCCTGCCACTGCGGCGCGGCGCCGGCGAAACCCTGGCCGAGCGCGCGGGCGAACAGCACCATGGCGGCCAGCTTCGGGGCGGCGGCGAAGAAGGCCACGACCGGGGTCGGCGCGCCCTCGTAGACGTCCGGCGTCCACATGTGGAAGGGCGCCGCGGAAACCTTGAAGGCCAGCCCGCAGATCAGGAAGATCAGGCCGAACAGCACGCCCACGTGCGCCCCGCCCTTCACCGCCACGGCGATGTCGGAGAACACCACCGAGCCCGCGAAGCCGTAGATCAGGCTCGCCCCATAGAGCAGCAGGCCCGAGGAGAGCGCGCCCAGGACGAAGTATTTCAGGCCCGCTTCCGAGGCCCGCGCGTCGTCGCGATACATGGCCGCCAGCACATAGAGCGCCAGCGAGTGCAGCTCGACGCCGACGTAGAGCGAGATCAGGTCGCCGGAGGAGGCCATCATCCCCATGCCCAGCGCGGCGATCAGGATCAGGATCGGGAACTCGAAATTGGTCACCCCGCGCCGGGCGAACCAGCGCTGGCCGAGCGGCACGCAGACCGCGCTCGCCAGGTAGATCGCGACCTTGGCGAAGGCCGCGCCGGCGTCGAACACCAGGCCGCCCGCGAAGCCCGACCCGAACGGCTGCACGGCGGCGGCGACCGCGGCGCCCAGCAGCACCAGCACCGAGGCCCAGCCGACCAGGGCCGAGGTCTTCGGCGCGAACGCCCCCCAGACCAGGAGCGCCAGCGCGCCCACCGCCAGGATCAGTTCCGGATAGGCGACCGCGAGGCCGGCGGAAAAGCTCATCTGCGACTTAGCCCCCGATGGCCGCGCGATAGGCCGCCGTCAGATGATCGACGGAGGCCTGGGTGACGTTGAAGACCAGCGAGGGCGCGACGCCCATAACGAGCGTCGCCACCATCAGGGGCGCGAAGATCACCACCTCGCGCCAGTCGAGGTCGGTGATGGCGGCGAGCTTCTGGTTGACGATCTCGCCGAACACCACGCGCCGGTAGACGGTCAGCATGTAGACCGCCGAGAGGATCACCCCGGTCGCCGCCAGGATCGCGGTCCAGGTGGAGGCGCCGTAGGTCCCGGTCATCGACAGGATCTCGCCGACGAATCCGCTCGTGCCCGGCAGGCCGACATTGCCCATGGTGAACAGCATGAACACCGCCGCATAGATCGGCATCCGGTTCACCAGCCCGCCGTAGAAGGCGATCTCGCGGGTGTGCATGCGGTCGTAGATCACGCCGACGCAGAGGAAGAGGGCGCCGGAGATCACCCCGTGCGACAGCATCTGGTAGATCGCGCCCTGCTCGCCCTGCAGGTTGCCGGAGAAAATGCCCATGGTGACGAGCCCCATGTGGGCGACCGACGAATAGGCGATCAGCTTCTTGATATCGACCTGCCGGAAGGCCACCAGCGAGGTGTAGATCACCGCGATCACGCTGAGCGCGAAGATCAGCGGGGTGAACAGCTGCGAGGCCTGCGGGAACATCGGCAGGCTGAAGCGCAGGAAGCCATATCCGCCCATCTTCAGCAGCACGCCGGCCAGGATCACCGAGCCTGCGGTGGGCGCTTCGACGTGGGCGTCGGGCAACCAGGTGTGGACCGGCCACATCGGCATCTTCACCGCGAAGGAGGCGAAGAAGGCGAGCCACAGCCAGGTCTGCAGGCCCGGGTCGAACTTGTAGACCATCAGCGCCGGGATCGAGCTGGTGCCGGCGATCTGGATCATCGCCAGGATGGCGGCCAGCATCAGCACCGACCCCAGGAGTGTGTAGAGGAAGAACTTGAACGCCGCGTAGACCCGTCGCTGGCCGCCCCAGATGCCGATGATCAGGAACATCGGGATCAGGCCGAATTCGAAGAACACGTAGAACAGGATGATGTCGAGGGCGGTGAACACCCCGATCATCAGGGTCTCCAGCATCAGGAAGGCGATCATGTACTCGAGCACCCGCACGCCGATCGCCTTCCAGGAGGCCACGATGCAGAGCGGCATCAGGAAGGTGGTCAGGAGCACGAACAGCACCGAGATGCCGTCGACGCCCATCCGGTAGTGCAGGCCGGCGAACCAGGGCGCGTCCTCGACGAACTGGAAACCCGCGACGTTCGGATCGAACCGGGTCAGCATCAGCACCGACAGTGCGAAGGTGGCCAGCGTGGTGACCAGCGCGATCCACTTCGCCGCGCCCATGGTCTTCGGATCCTCGGACCGGCCGAACAGCCGCAGGATCAGGATGGCCACGACGCCCAGGATCGGGGCGAAGGTGGTGAGCGACAGGATGCCGGTCATCTCAAGCATCCCCCTCAGTGGTTCCAGGCCCAGAGGGCGTAGGTGAGCAGCCCCGCCACGCCCAGCAGCATGACGAAGGCGTAGTGGTAGACGTAGCCGGTCTGGAAGAGGCCGGCGCGTCGCCCGACCGCGTAGGAGACCGCCGAGATCCCGTCCGGGCCCAGGCCGTCGATCACCCGCTGGTCGCCGCCCTTCCAGAACAGGTCGCCCAGGAACCGCGCGCCGCGCACGAAGACGGCGTCGTAAAGTTCATCGAAGAACCATTTGTTGTAGAAGAACAAATAGAGCGGACCGCGATGGGCGGCGAGCCGCGCGCCGAGCCCCTCCCGCACCAGGTACATGTAGGCCGCCACGACCAGGCCCGTGACCGCGGCGATCAGCGGGGCGAGCACGATCAGTTCCGGCGCCTCGAACGGGCCCAGCACATGGTTGTTGGTGGCGGTGAAGATCGCGCCGCGCCAGAACGCGTGCTGGCCTGCGCCGACGAACTTCTCCTCGAACAGGAAGCCCGCCGCGATCGCGCCCACCGAGAGCACCAGCAACGGCACGCGCATGGTCCAGGGGCTCTCGTGCGGCAGGGCCGGACCGTGGTCATGGCCGTGCGCGTCAGGCTCGGCGAGCGGCTCGTCGTGGGTCTCGACCTGGGCGCCCGACGCGTGGTCGGAGAGGTGAGCCTGCGCGGCGTCCGCATGGTCGCGGTTGTGCCAGTGGTGCTCCAGGTCCTCCGATGTCCAGCGGGGATGGCCATTGAAGGCGAAGAACACCACCCGCCAGGAATAGAAGGCGGTCAGCCCGGCCACGAACACCCCGATCACGAAGGCGAAGTAGCCCATGCTGTCGCCGGCCAGCCCGGCCGCATAGCCGGCATGGATGATCGAGTCCTTGGAATAGAAGCCGGCGAAGCCCCACTCCAGGCCGGGGATCCCCAGTCCGGTGATCGAGATGGTGCCGATGGTCATCACCGCGAAGGTGACCGGCAGGTATCTGGCCAGCCCGCCGTAGCGGCGCATGTCCTGCTCGTGCGCCATGCCGGTGATCACCGAGCCCGCGCCCAGGAACAGCAGCGCCTTGAAGAAGGCGTGGGTGAACAGGTGGAACATGCCCGCCTGGTAGGCGCCGACGCCGGCGGCCATGAACATGTAACCGAGCTGCGAACAGGTGGAGTAGGCGATCACCCGCTTGATGTCGTTCTGGGTCATGCCGACGGTGGCGGCGAACAGCGCCGTGATCGCCCCGATGAACACCACGATGTTCTTGGCGACCGGGGCGTACTCGAACATCGGCGACAGCAGGCAGACCATGTAGACGCCGGCCGTCACCATGGTGGCCGCATGGATCAGGGCCGAGACCGGGGTCGGGCCCTCCATGGCGTCCGGCAGCCAGGTGTGCAGGAAGAACTGCGCCGACTTGCCCATGGCGCCGACGAACAGCAGCGTGCACGCCAGGTCCATCAGCGGCCAGCTCCGGCCGGCGAAGGCCCAGCTGTCCTTGGCGTGGTGCGCGACCGCCGGGAAGATCTGCGCGAACTGGATCGAGCCGAACGCCCAGAACACCGTCATGATGCCGAGCGCGAAGCCGAAGTCGCCGACCCGGTTGACCACGAAGGCCTTGATCGCCGCGGCGTTGGCGGTGGGCTTCTTGAACCAGAACCCGATCAAGAGGTAGCTCGCCAGCCCCACGCCCTCCCAGCCGAAGAACAGCTGCATGAAGTCCGAGGCGCTGATCAGCGCCAGCATGGCGAAGGTGAACAGCGACAGGTAGGCGAAGAACCTGGGCTTGCTATCGTCCTCGGCCATGTAGCCCCAGGAATAGAGGTGCACCAGCGAGGAGACCGTGGTCACCACCACCAGCATGACGGCCGACAACCCGTCGAGCCGGAAGCTCCAGTTGGAGACGAACGTCCCGACCTGGATGAACGGCGCGTAGGTCACCGTGAAGGGCTGAAGGCCGCCCCAGGTCCACTGGATGAAGACGTCCCACGACAGCACCGCGGCCAGGAACAGCAGGCCGGTGGTGATCGCCATCGACGCGACGTCGCCGATCCGGCGGCCGAACAGTCCCGCGATGGCCGCGCCGAGGATCGGGGCGAACAGGATGATGGTGACGAGCGTCTGCGCGGACATGCTTTTGAGGCTCAGCCCTTCATCATCGAGGCGTCGTCGACGGAGATGTCGCCGCGGTTGCGGAAGAAGGTGACGAGGATCGCCAGGCCCACCGCGGCTTCCGCCGCGGCCACGGTCAGCACGAACATGGCGAACACCTGGCCCACCACGTTGCCGAGATAGACCGAGAAGGCGACGAGGTTGATGTTCACCGCCAGCAGGATCAGCTCGATCGACATCAGGATGACGATGATGTTCTTGCGGTTCACGAAGATCCCGAAGACCCCGATCGTGAACAGGATCGCGGCGACCGCGAGATAGTGGGGCAGCCCGATGGACATTACTCGGAGACCCCTTCGCCGGGCTTGAGGGAGACGACGCGCATGCCGCTGCGTGGGCTGCGCGCCACCTGGTCGGCGATCACCTGGCGACGCACGTTCGGCTTGTGGCGCAGGGTCAGCACGATGGCCCCGATCATCGCCACCAGCAGCACCATGCCGGCCGCCTGGAAGAAGTAGATGTAGTTGGTGTAGAGCACCCGGCCGATCGCCTCGGCGTTGGTGACCGTGGCCCCGGCGGCGGCGCCGCGGGCCATCGGGGTGTCGTTGAGCCGCGCCGCCCCCTGGCTGGCCACGGTCGTGGAGACCACCACCATCTCGATGGCCAGCGCGCCCGCCACCAGGCCTCCCAGCGGCATGTAGCGGGCGAAGCCCTGGCGAAGCGCGGCGAAGTCGACGTCCAGCATCATCACCACGAACAGGAACAGCACCGCGACCGCGCCCACGTAGACGACCACCAGCAGCATCGCCAGGAACTCCGCGCCCATCAGCACGAAGAGCCCCGCCGCGGAGAAGAAGGCGGCGATCAGGAACAGCACCGAGTGCACCGGATTGCGCGCCGAGACCACGGCGAACCCCGAGGCGATCGTCACCGCCGCCATCAGGTAGAATGCGATCGCCTGCAGGGCCATCCGGCTCTTCCCAACCCCTTGAATTACTCTTCAGTCCCGGCGCCGGCTCGACGACTGCGGGATGGTCCCAAACAGCTCAGCGGAATCGCGCCGCCGTCTTATCGGTACGGCGCATCCAGTTCCAGATTCTTCGCGATCTGCCGCTCCCAGCGATCGCCGTTATCCATCAGGCGCTGCTTGTCGTAATAGAGCTCCTCGCGGGTCTCGACGGCGAACTCCAGGTTCGGCCCCTCGACGATCGCGTCGACCGGGCAGGCTTCCTGGCAAAGCCCGCAGTAGATGCACTTCACCATGTCGATGTCGTAGCGGGTGGTCCGCCGTGAGCCGTCGGCGCGCGGCTCGGCCTCGATGGTGATCGCCTGGGCCGGGCAGATCGCCTCGCAGAGCTTGCAGGCGATGCAGCGCTCCTCGCCGTTCGGATAGCGGCGCAGGGCATGCTCGCCCCGGAACCTCGGGCTCTGGGGGTTTCGCTCGTGCGGGTACTGGACCGTCTTCTTGGGCGCGAGCATGTACTTGATGCCCAGGCCGAAGGCGCCTGCGAAGTCGAGCAGCGCCGCCCCCTTCACCGCCTGTCCGATGCGCTGGAACATGGTCAGTTCTTCTCGCAGCTGTAGTTGGCAAGGTCTTCGGGCGCGGAGTCCCTCTGGAGCTCCAGGTGGCCGCCCTTGGCGCGGCAGGCGTCGCTCGCCTGCTTCAGGGCGTCGTAGTTGGCGACCCCGCCCTGCGGACCCCCTTCGGCGCAGGCGCTGAGCGCGATCGCCGCCGCCACGATGATCAGGGCCTTCATGCCGCGGCTCCGAACACCCGCCAGGCGGCGACCGCGACCACGGCGGCGAGCGAGGTCGGCAGGAACACCTTCCAGCCCAGCCGCATCAGCTGGTCGTAGCGGTAGCGGGGCACGATCGCCTTGGCCATGGCGACCAGGAAGAAGAAGAAGATCACCTTGGCGAAGAACCACATGAACCCGAAGAAGCTGGCCGCCGTCGGCGCCCAGGACGCGGTGAATCCGGTCGGGAACGGCGCCTGCCAGCCCCCGAAGAACAGGATCGTGGTCATCGCGCAGATCAGGACGATGTTGGCGTACTCGCCGATCTGGAACAGCAGGTAGGGCGTCGAGGAATATTCCACCGCGTAGCCGGCCACGAGCTCGCTCTCGGCTTCCGGCAGGTCGAATGGGGGCCGGTTCGTCTCGGCCAGTCCGGAGATGAAGAAGATGACCGCCATCGGCGCCATGACGATCGTCAAGAGCTTGGTCCACAAGGGGCCCGGCCCGCCGAACACGTACCAGTTCCAGAAGCCGCCGGACTGGGCGGCCACGATCTGCTGCAGGTTCAAGGTGCCGGCCAGGATGATGACCGTGACGATCACGAATCCGATGGAGACTTCGTAGGAGACCATCTGGGCCGCCGAGCGCAGGGAGCCCAGGAAGGGGTACTTCGAGTTCGACGCCCAGCCGCCCATGATGATGCCGTAGACGCCGAGCGAGGAGATGGCGAACAGGTAGAGCACGCCGACGTTGATGTTGGAGACCACCCAGCCGGGGGCCAGGGGGATCACCGCCCAGGCGCCGAAGCCGAGCGTGAAGGCGACCAGCGGCGCCAGCAGGAACACCGTCTTGTCGGCCCCGGCCGGCACGACGATCTCCTTCAGCAGGAACTTGCCGAAGTCGGCGAACGACTGCAGCAGGCCGAACGGGCCCACGACATTGGGGCCTTTGCGCATCTGCACGCCCGCCCAGATCTTGCGGTCGGCCAGGAGCAGGAAGGCCAGCGACAGCAGGATCCAGACGACCACCGCCAGGATCTGCAGGACGGTGAGCAGCGTCCAGCCGCCCGGGGTGCTCCAGAAGCTCTGCGCGCCCATCGCCTACTCCGCCGCGATCTTGGCGGCGCCCGAAGCCAGGGCGGCGCACTCGGCCATCGTGACGCTGGCGCGGGCGATGGGGTTGGTCAGGTGGAAGGCGGTGACGGGGCTCGCGAACGGCGCATCGGAGAGCTCCCCTGCCCCGCCCAGCTTGCCGAGGTCCAGGCCCGCCGCGCCGGCTGGCCCGTCCACGTGATCGATGCGCCCGAAGCTCGGATGGTCGGCGAACAGCTTGCGGCGCAGCTCGTCCAGGCTGTCGTAGGGCAGCTTCGCCCCGACCCGTTCGGAGAGCGCCCGAAGGATCGCCCAATCCTCGCGGGCCTCGCCCTTCGGGAACACCGACCTGACGCCGAGCTGCACACGGCCCTCGGTGTTGACGTAGATCCCGTTCTTCTCGGTATAGGCCGCGCCCGGCAGGATGACGTCGGCCCGGTGCGCGCCGCGGTCCCCATGGGTCCCGAGATAGACCACGAAGGCGTCGGTGGCGGTCAGGTCGATCTCGTCGGCGCCCAGCAGGAAGAGCACGTCCGCCCCGCCCTTCCTGACGAGCTGGGCCGCCGTCTTGCCGCCGGCGGCAGGCGTGAAGCCCATGTCGAGGCCGGCGACCCGCGCGGCCGCCGTGTGCAGCACGTTCCAGGTGGCGCCGAACGCCTTGGCGACCCCCGCCGCGGCCTTGGCGACGGCCGCCCCATCGCGACGCGCCAGCGCGCCTGCGCCGACGATCACCGCCGGAGCCTTCGCGCCCTTCAGCGCCTGGACGAAGTCGGACTTCTGCCGGGCGAGGCCGGAGAGGCTCTTCGGGCCGGCGCCCAGGTGGTCATAGGGATAGGTCAGGTCGGCGCGCTCGCCGATCACGCCCACCCGCAGGCTTCCGGCCAGCCAGCGCTTGCGAAGGCGGGCGTTGAGCACCGGCGCCTCGAGCCTGGGGTTGGTCCCGACCAGCAGGACGACGTCGGCCTCCTCGATCCCGGCGATGGTCGAGTTGAACAGCCAGCTGGCGCGCGGGCCCTCGCCCAGGGCCATGCCGTCCTGCCGGCAGTCGAGGTTCTTCACGCCCAGGCCGCGGAACAGATCGAGCGCCGCCTTCAGGCTCTCGGCGTCCTGCAGGTCGCCGGCGATCACGCCCACGCGCTCGGGCGCGGCGGCCTTCAGCCTGGCCGCCACGGCGTCCAGGGCCTCGCCCCATGAGGCGGGGCGCAACTTCTTCTTCTCGCGCAGATAGGGCTGGTCGAGCCGCTGGCGGGCCAGGCCGTCGACGGCGTAGCGGGTCTTGTC
>DATAUR010000063.1:0-8416 GCA_036268175.1 Phenylobacterium sp.
GACCTGGGCCAGCCGCTGCAGGATGCGCCCCGCAACAGCCTGCGGCTGTTCTCGGCCTATGACGTCACCGACCAGCTGACCGTGGGCGGCGGCCTGGACTATTCGTCTAAGCGCGTTCCGGCCTCGACGCCGGACGCCAACGGCTTCCATCAGGAGGTTCCGGGCTACACGACCCTGTCGCTGCTCGCCCGCTATCGGCTGCGGCCCGACCTCAGCCTGCAGGTCAACGTCGATAACCTGCTCGACAAGCACTACTACGACGGCGTCGACGACAACCACGTCAACGTCGGCGCCGGGCGCTCCATCCACCTGACCCTGACGTTCCGGCAGTAGGGTCCATTTGAACGGTCGGCCGGGTGAAATGCGAAAGGCCGCCCTGTCGCCAGGACGGCCTTTCCATAGTCGGACCGCATAGCGGTACGCGACCCTATGCCAGAGCTAGGCCTAGGCGCGGACCCCGCAAGCGGAGGTCCAGGTCACGGTCACCGGGCTACGGCTTTCACTATGAGACACTGGATCACCTCCTTTCAGTTGCTGAGCAAGGACCCTCAATATGGGTCGCTTCGGGCCTCCGCGCAAACGTCGCCTTGTCGCAATCGCGGCGCGGTTCAGCGGACGGCGAGGCCCTGCGCCTTGGCCTGCTTCTGCTCTTCCAGGCTGCGCCGGCGGCGGAGCGCCTGAACGGGCCGGTCGAGCTTGTCGAGGGCTTCGATGGTGGCGCGGTAGCCTTCGGCGACCGCCGGCTCGTAAGCCCCGCTGAAGTCGCGGATTTCCACCTTGGAGACTTCCGGCATCACCAGCACGTCGGTGGCCTCGCGCGCGGCGGTGAGGTCGCGGGAGGTGGAGACGGTCGCCGCCCGCATCAGGAGCGAGACGATCGGCGGGCCGTTGCGCCATTGCCCCGACCAGATCCAGCGCCAGATCGACGCCGGCCGCGCCACGTCGTCGGCGGTGATGCTGCGCCCGCCCGTGACGTCGACGCCGACGATCGGGCCGAGCTGGCCGGCGCGCATCACGTCGGCCGGGAAATTCTTCATCACCGCGCCGTCGACCAGCACGTTCTGGTCGTCGGTGGCGGGCGGCAGGATGCCGGGCAGGGAGATCGAGGCCCGTAGCGCGCGACGCAGCAGGCCGCGGCGGTGCATCTGATAGGCGCCGGTGGTCAGGTTCGACGACAGGCAGAAGAACGGCAGCCACAGGTCGGCGATGTGGGTGTCGCCGAAATGGTGCGCCAGCCGCTCGTTGACCTTCAGCCCATGGGTCATGGCCAGCAGCGGAAAGGCGATGTCGGCAAGCGGGCTGGTGTCGACGAAGGCCTCTCGGATGCGGTGCTCCATCTCCGCGTCGTCCCAACCCATGGCGACGCCGGCGGCGATCACCGCGCCCATGGAGACGCCGCCCACGAAGTCGATGGGGACGCCGCGTTCGCGCAGCGCCCTGACCGCGCCCACATGGGCGTAGGCCCTGGCGCCGCCGCCCGACAGGACCAGGCCCACCGACTGGCCGGTAAGCACGCGCGCCAGGCGCTTGAGGTCGCCCTCGTGGTCGCGGCGCAGGTGGAACAGGCGCGCCGGCTTGGCGATGTCGAGCCAGGCCTCCGAGCCCTGCGGCCGGGGCGCGTCGAACGGATGGATCAAGACCAAGTCGACCAGTTGCTGGGCCTGCAGTGGCGAGGGGACGTCGTGGGCGGCCTCGGCCTTGGGCGGATTGCGGTCGCCGCGCCCGACCCGGAACAGCCGGTCGACCTGGCGGGCCACCACCTGGCGCCAGCCGCCGTCGGTGACCTCGGCGACATAGAGGACGAAGTCGTGGGTGCGTTCCACGTCGGAGAACCACTCGGTGGGCGCGGTCTGCGCCTCGGCGCCGATGGTGGTCACCGAATAGCCCAGCCGAACGATCTCGCGCTCCAGCAGGTCCACCAGCGGCCGCAGCGCGCCGGACGCGCCCAGCGAGACGAAGCCGAACACCGAGGGCTCGCCCATGCCGCCGCGGGTCACCGCCTGGCGCGAGCGCAGCATCATCAGCTTGGCGAGCTCGATCATCACCGCGGTGTCGGCCTCGCAGGCCTCGAAAAACACGTCGCGCGGCACGGCGATGATCTCGGAATCCCTGAGCGCCACCACATCGGCGGAGTGCGGCGCCCCGGCGATCAGCGACATCTCGCCGGCCGGTTCGCCCGGCCGGATCACGCCCAAGAACTGGGTCTCGTGGCCCAGTTCCCGCCGGAACGCGCCCAACCGGCCGGCGCGCACGAAATAGAGCTGGTCGGAGATGTCGCCGGCGGCGAACAGGGTCTGGCCGCCCGGCAGCGAGAACCAGGTCGCCTCGTCCTGCACGCGGTCTTGATGGAAAAGCCTGGCCAGGGCGGATTCATCGGGAATGTCGGGCAGACGGGACATCAGGACGCGAGCCTAGCTTGACCCAAGAGTCGCGGCTATGGCCGCCGCCCGGACAATTGGGCCCACTAGGCAAATGCCGGGCCGAGCCCTAAGCCAGGACCATGGCGCTTCACATGATCAAGCTCTGCGTCGGCGCGGCGAACGTCGAGGAACTGCTCGACTGGCGAAAGACCCACGACCCCGACAGCCCGTGGATCATGCGCACCCGCCAGACGCCCAAGCGTGGGGCGGAGATGGTCGAGGGCGGCTCGCTCTACCGGGTGTTCAAGGGCGTGATCCTCTGCCGCCAGGCGATCCTGCAGGTGAACACCGTGGGCGAGGGCGTGAATGCCCGCTGCGAGGTGACGCTGGACGAGACGCCGGTGCGGGTGGCGCCGACGCCGCGCCGGGCCTTCCAGGGCTGGCGGTATCTGGAGCCGAAGGACGCTCCGCCGGACCTGTCGATCGAGGCGTTCGGCGACGTGCCCACCGAGCTTGCCCGCCAGTTGCGCGAAGCCGGCGCCTGGTAGGCCCAAAGGAAGGCCGCCGATCGGGCGTTGGCGGCGATCTGCGCGTTGACCTGCCTTGGCCCGGCGCGCTCCTCTAGGGCGAAGCGATTCGGCGTTCGCCGAATCCTAAGGAGTTCTGAACATGGGGCAGGCCGGCGTCATCGTGATCGGCAATGAGAAGGGTGGGGCGGGCAAGTCCACCATCGCCATTCACACCGCCGCGGCCCTGTTGCACGCCGAAGCTCGTGTGGCGGTGCTGGACCTCGACCTTCGCCAGCAGTCGACCTCGCACTTCTTCGCCAACCGCAAGGCCTGGCTTACCGCCAATGGCGCCGTCGCGCCCCTGCCGATCGAGCATCCGCTGAGCGCCGATGGCGCGGCGCTCGCCAAGGCCACCGACGCCGAGGCCCTGGCCCGGTTCGAGGACGCCTTCGCCGACGTCAGCCAGCGCGCCGACTTCGTGCTGATCGATACGCCCGGGAGCGACACGGCGATCAGCCGCGCCGCCCACGGCCTGGCCGACCTGATCGTCACCCCGATGAACGACAGCTTCGTCGACTTTGACATGCTGGGCGTAGTCGATCCGGTGACGCTGGAGCTGAAGCGGCACAGCCTCTATTCCGAGACGGTCTGGGAAAGCCGCAAGCAGCGCGCCATCAAGGATCGCAAGCAGATCGACTGGGTAGTGCTACGCAACCGCCTGGCCCCCACCGAGGCGCGCAACCGCAAGCGGCTGGAAGAACGCATCGAGACCCTGTCGCGCAAGGTCGGCTTCCGCATCGGACCGGGCCTGCGCGACCGGGTGATCTACCGCGAGCTGTTCCCCTTCGGCCTGACGGTGGCGGACCTGTCGCCGACCATCCGCCCGGTGGTGATGTCGTTGCAGCACGTGGCGGCGCGCCAGGAGCTGCGGGCGCTGATGACCGCGCTCGGCCTCTCGGGCTTCTCGGACGGCGAGCAGATCGCCGCGGAATAGGCGCCATGATCTACCTGGCCATTGGGGCCGCGATCCTGTGGTTCCTGGTGGGTCTGGGCCGTGGCAAGGCGTGGTTACCCAGGCGCGAGTGGCGATTCCTCTCCGCCGGCTTCGCGCTCGCCGCCTTCGCCGCCGCCGCCTACGTGGGCATTCGCGGGGCCTGGGAGATTTCCATCGTCCTGGTGATCCTGGGCCTGTGGCTGGTGACCACCGCGCGGCTCAACGCCGCCGCCCCGGCCGCGCCGTCGCCGCATCCGCAGCCGTCCCGGGAGATGTCGCTGCAGGAGGCCCGCTCGATCCTGGGCGTCGGGCCCGACGCCACGCCCAAGGAGATCAAGGCCGCTTACAACCGCCTGATCCGCATGGCCCATCCCGACAAGGGCGGCACCACGGGCCTGGCGACCCAGCTCAACGCCGCCCGCGACCGCCTGCTGGGCGGCTAGGTCTCGTCCCGGAGGAAGGCGCTGGGCTCAAGGAGACTCAGCGCGATGTCGCGATCAGGCCGGTTCGATCACCAGGCAGGCGAGGCGGCGGGCCTTCAGCGCGCGGCAGGCGCCGCGGGCGTCAGTCTCGGTGAGGCCGGTGAACACCGCCTTGTACTTGCGGCCTTGCTTCTCGGCCGCGCCGCGGGCGCCGTCGACGTGCTCGCCGAACTTCTTCTCGACCAGCGCGATCTGCTTGTGGGCGTCGGCCTTGGAGCGGAACTCGCCGACCTGGACGGCCCACTTGGCCTTGATCGCCCTGGCCTCGTGGCCCTTGCGCCCGGTTTCGAGGGCGACCTTGCCGGCCTTGGCCGCCGGCGCGCCGGTGAGTTCGATCTTCAGGCTGTCCTGGTCGCCGTCGCCTTGTTCGACGGGCGGGCGGACCACGGGGCCGTTGAGCTCGGTCGGCTCGAACTGGTTCTGCGCCACGACGATCTTTTCGCCCATGGCGCGGCGGTGCAGCACGTTGAAGCCGGTGAGCAGCAGGTCCTCGGCGTTCTGGTCGCGCGAGACCCGGGTCGGGCCGCCCATCACCACCACGATCAGGCGGCGGTTATCCTTCACGCCGGAAATCGCGATGTTGAAGCCGGACGCATTGGTGAAGCCGGTCTTCAGACCGTCGACGCCCGGACCGAGCAGGTGGTTGTGGCTGTTGATCTCGCGGCCCCGGAAGTCGAAGCCCTCCAGGCTGAAGTAGTGGTAGTACTGCGGATAGTCCCGCATCACCGCCCGCGACAGGATCGCGATGTCCCGGGCCGTGGTGAGGTTGCGACTGTCGGGCAGGCCGTTGGCGTTGGAGAAGTGGGTGTTCTGCATGCCCAGCTCCTGGGCGCGCAGGGTCATCAGCGCGGCGAAACGGCTTTCGGTGCCGGCGATCTTCTCGCCCATGGCCACCGCGGCGTCGTTGGCCGAGAGCGTGGTCATGGCCTCGATGGCCTCGTTGACGCTGATCGAGTCACCCGGGCGGACGCCCAGCTTCGAGGGCGCCTGGGCCGCGGCGTGCGGCGAGAACGGCACCCGGTCGTCAAGGTGCAGCTTGCCGGACGCCAGCGCCTCATAGGTCAGGTACAGCGTCATCACCTTGGTGATCGAGGCCGGATAGCGCGGGCTGTCGGCGTGCTTGGCGTAGAGGATCTCGCCCGACTTCGCGTCGACGACGATCGCCGCATATTTGGTCTGCGAGGCGGCCAGCAGTTCCCGGAAGTTGGGAAGCTGCGCGCTCGCGACTGTGGGGATGGAGGCGAGGGCGGTTGCGGCTGCCAGACCTAACGCTAGGAACAGGCGGCGGGCGGGCTGGATCATGCTTCGTCCGTCGAATCAAAGGTTTGCGAACGGCGACTCTACCGCCCTTGAATCTCCGTACCATGACAGCCCGAACCTGAAATTAGAGTAAACAGGTGTTGAACGGGCTTATTTGTCGCGGCCTGGGACAACGGGTCAGAATCAGGCGTTTTCCCAAGCACGATCACGCCATTGTGCACTGCACAAAAAGTCGTTGACTGCTGCACTGCAACATGAGACATGGGCTGTGCGTTTAACGGGCAATCGCCCCCAAATCATCCAGCCTGCCCCGCGGCGCGAGCCGCACACCCAAACCCAGGAGACGATCAATGGCCGCCGCCGCCGACGCCGTGAAGTCCACGGTCGACCAATTCACCGCCGCTTCGAACGTCGCCTTCAAGGACGGCGTCGAAAAGACCCTCGCCGCCCTCAACGACGCCAACGCGCATTCCAAGAAGAACCTGGAAGCCGTCGTGGCCTCGGTCACCGCCGCCACCAAGGGCGCGGAAGCCCTGGGCGCCCAGGCGATGGCCTATTCCAAGACCTCCTTCGAGACCCAGGTCGCCGCCGCCAAGTCGCTGACCGCCGCCAAGAGCGTGCAGGAAGTCGTCGAGTTGCAGACCTCTTTCGCCAAGTCGGCGCTGGAAGCCTACATGGCCGAAATGGGCCGCATGTCCGAGACCGTCTCGGCCTCGGTGAAGGACAGCATGAAGCCGCTGAACGAGCGCGTGACCGCCATGGTCGAGCGCCTGCAGGCCGCCCGCTAAATTTAACCCCCTCCCGCGTACGGCCCCGCGTAGCGTTTCGGGGCCGATTGGGCGTGAAGGCCCGGAGCTTCCAAAAGCTCCGGGCCTTTTCTCGTTGGGAGCGGCCTTTTCTCGGTGCGACAGCGGCGCTAGACGTGGGCGCATGTCCCAGATCGAAGACCGACTGGCCGCCGCGGGCATCGTCCTGCCGCAGCCCAACGCCCCCGTCGCCAACTACGTCCCCTTCGTGCGGGTCGGCGATCTCGTTCACATCTCCGGCCAGGTCTCGCTCGACGCCAACGGCGGCATCAAGGGCGTGGTCGGCGAGGAGGTCGACCTGGAGACAGCCAAGCGCGCGGCCCGGCTCTGCGGCCTCTCGCTGCTGGCGCAGATGCGAGCGGCCTGCGAGGGCGACCTCGACCGCGTGGCCCGGGTGGTCAAGCTGGGCGGCTTCGTCCAGGCCGGTCCCGGCTTCTTCGAGATCCCTCAGGTGGTCAATGGCTGCTCCGACCTGATGGTCGAGACGTTTGGCGACGCGGGCCGCCATGCCCGCTCGGCGGTGGGCGTCTACCGCCTGCCGATGAACTTCTCCGTCGAGGTGGACGCGGTGGTGGCCGTCCGGTGACCGACCGGTCAGGCTCGGCGCAGTTCGGCGCGGCGTGGGAGCTGTTGTTCCACCCGCCCGTGGCGCACCGTGGGCTGTGGAGCCCAGACGGCCCGCCGGAGAACTCGCTCGGCGCCTTTCAGCGCGCCTGCGCCGCCGGCTATGGCATCGAGCTCGATGTGCAGCTTTCCGCCGACGGCGAGGCCATGGTGTTCCATGACGACGACCTGGAACGGATGACCGGCGTCGCCGGGCGCTTGGGCGACCGCACCACCAGCGAACTGGCCGACCTGCGCCTGAAGGGCTCCGACGAGCGCATCCCGACGCTTCTGGAAACGCTGGCCCTGGTTGGCCATCGGGCCCTCGTCCACGTGGAACTGAAGACGCCCTACGGCCACGTCGGCCCCCTCGAGCAGCGGACGCACGAGATCCTGATCGACCATTCGGGTCCGGTCTGTGTGATCGGTTTCAATCCCTATTCCCACGCCTGGTTCGCCGAACGGTTTCCCGGCGTCCTGCGCGGCCTCGACAGCTATTCCTACAAGCGCGCGCCGCAGATGGACGAGGACAGGCGGGCGAGCTTCGCCAGGCTGGAGCATGTGGCCATCGCCAAGCCGCACTTCCTGGCGCTCGGCCTCGACATGCTGCCCAGCCATGTCGCCAAGGGCTTCCGCATCGAGGGCCTGCCGGTGATCGCCTGGACCGTGCGCAGTCCCGAGCAATGGGAGGCGATCCGCGAGGATTGCGACAACCTGATCTTCGAAGGGTTCACGCCCAACGCCGCGATTCCCCTCAGGGAAGGGACGGCGTGAGCCTGAAGCCGGCGGTCAGGGTCTGCCGGCGCATCGCCGAGATCGGTCGCGAGGCCTGGGACACCTGCGCCGCCAACCCCGCCTACGCCGGCAATCCCTTCATCCGCTACGACTTCCTGGACGCGCTGGAAGAGACCAACTGCGCGGTGGAGCGCACCGGCTGGGGACCGCAGCATCTGGCCATCGAGGACGACGAGGGCGCCGTCGCCGCGGTGATGCCGCTCTATCGGAAGTCCCACAGCCAGGGGGAATACATTTTCGACCACGCCTGGGCCGACGCCTATGAGCGGGCGGGCGGGCAGTACTATCCAAAGCTGTTGAGCGCGGCGCCCTTCACCCCGGCCACCGGCGCGAGGCTGCTGGCCCGGCCGGACGTGGACGCCGAGGAGGCGCGGCGGTTCCTGTTGGGTGGCGCGCTGACCCTCTGCGAGCGCTACGGCTCGTCATCCTTCCACGTCAATTTCCCCACGCAGGATGAGTGGCGCTGGATGGGCGAGCAGGGTCTGGCGCTGCGCGAGGGCCAGCAATACCACTGGCAGAACCGCGGTTACGCCACCTTCGACGACTTCCTGGGCGCCCTGTCGTCCGGCCGGCGCAAGACCATCCGGCGCGAACGCCGCGACGCGGG
>DATAUR010000064.1:0-23265 GCA_036268175.1 Phenylobacterium sp.
CGCCGCCGGCCTGACGACCGACGAGGGCGAAGCACTGGAGGAGCGCCGCTTCTCGCTCGCGACCCTGCGAGGCCTGGCGCTGGAGATGATGATGCACCAGTCGACCAGCTCGCCGGACGCCATCCTCGAACGGCTGCGGGCATCTCGCCTGCGGTTCTACGAAAGCCACCTGAAGGCCCCGCAGACCTAGCTTCGCCCTGAACGCTGGCGAGCCCGGAACCAACATCGGGGCACGATGTTCTCCTGGCGCCAGGATTTTCGGGGCCAGAACGCAATGGCGTTTGTCTATTCCCTAGGTGGATCGGGGACCTATTGCGGCGCGCCGCCGCAACCCGAGCAGCTATGGTCGCGATGGAACCTCGATCCGCGGTTGATCGCGGTCCTGCTGCTGATCCTCGCCGTCTATCTCGTCGGCGTGGAGTTGCGACCCGCCGCGCGCCAGCGCCCATCGCTCTGGCGGCGGCTGTGCTTCTACGGCGGTTGGAGCCTGGCCAGCCTGGCTCTCATCTCGCCACTTTGCGCGCTGTCGGTCTCCCTGGCCGCGGCCCGCGTCGGCCAGCACATGATCCTGACGGTCCTCGCCGCGCCCCTGGTGGCGCTGGGCCTACCGCGTAGGCCGACGCCCGGCTTCGCCGGCGCCTCGATCGCCGCCGCCGCCGTCTTCGGCGCGATCCTCTGGTTCTGGCAGAGCCCGGGCCCCTATGAAGCGACCTTCCAAAGCCCGGCGATCTACTGGGCCATGCACCTGACGGCGTTCGGCGCGGCGCTGGCCCTGTGCTGGCTGGTCCTCGCCGGCGGGCCTGCGCGCCTCGCCGAGACCCTGGCGGCCGCGGCGATTACCAGCCTGCAGATGGGCCTCCTGGGCGCGATCCTGACCTTCACCGACCACCCGCTCTACGCGCCGCACCTCTTGACCACGCAGGCCTGGGGCCTGACCCCGCTGGCCGATCAGCAGCTTGCTGGCGCGATCATGTGGATCCCGGCCGGCGTCCTCATGACCGCCGCGGTCGTCGCCGGCCTGGCGCTCACCCTGCAAGGCGCTGAGCGCCGGGCGCTGCGGGTCTCCGCGCCGTGACCCGCGCCGGGGCAAAGACCGGCGCGCGCGGCGCGGTCTGGGCCGTGGCCGGGCTGCTGGCCGCCCTGAGCGCGCTGGCCGCCTGCGGTCGGCCGGACCATGACAAGACGCCGGCCCAGACGCCGGCGACCCGCCCACAGCCTGGGGCCACCGGCGCCACCGCCAACTTCGCCCCCAACGATCCGCCGGGAGAGTGGCGACGCCAGGCGCGCGACTACGCCAACACGCGCTTCAGTCCCTTGAACCAGATCGGCGTCAGCAACGTCGCCCGGCTGAAGGTCGCCTGGTCGTTCGCCGACGGCATTCCCTACGGCCACGAGGCCGCGCCGCTGGTGGTGGGCGACACCATGTACGTGGTCACGCCCTATCCGAACGTCGCCTACGCGCTCGACCTCACCAAGCCGGGCGCGCCGATCAAGTGGACCTATCAGCCGCATCCCGATCCCATCGCGGTCGGCAAGGCGTGCTGCGACGCGGTGAACCGCGGGCCGACCTACGCCGACGGCAAACTGGTCTTCACCCTGCTGGACGGTGAGGCGGTCGCGGTGGACGCCAAGACCGGCAAACCTGTGTGGCGCACGCGCCTGGGCGATCCGGCCCACGGCATGACCATCACCATGTCGCCCCTGGTGGTCGGAAACGCCGTGCTGGTGGGCAATTCCGGCGGCGAGATGGGCGTGCGCGGCCAGCTCACCGCACTCGACCTCAACAGCGGCAAGGAGCTTTGGCGCGGCTATTCCACCGGGCCCGACGCCGACGTGAAGATCGGCGCGGACTACCACGCCGCCTATCCCTGGCTGGCGGGCAAGGACCTGGGCGCCACGTCCTGGCCGGGGGACGCCTGGAAGCGGGGCGGCGGCACCGTCTGGGGCTGGATCTCCTACGACCCCGACCTGAACCTGATCTACGAGGGCACCAGCAATCCGAGCCCGCGGGTGCCCGCCCAGCGCCCCGGCGACAACCTGTGGTCGAGCGCGCTGTTCGCCCGCGATCCGAAGACCGGCTCCGTCCACTGGGCCTTTCAGTTCACTCCGCATGACCAGTGGGACTACGACGGGGTCAACGAGAACATCCTGATCGACGGCAAGATCGGCGGCCAGACGCGCAAGCTGCTGGTGCACCTGGACCGCAACGGCTTTGGCTACACGCTCGACCGCACGACCGGCCGCATCGTGGTCGCCAAACCCTTCGCGCCGTTGAACTGGGCCAAGGGCATCGATCCGGCCACCGGGCGCCCCATCGTCGACCCCGCCAAAGAGGCCAAGGTCGAGGAGAAGGTGCAGGACATCTGCCCCACCCACATCGGCTCGAAGGACTGGCAACCGGCGGCCTTCTCGCCCCGCACGGGCCTGATCTACGCCGACATCTTCAACATCTGCATGGACCTGACCGACCACAAGGTCGCCTACATCCCAGGCACGCCCTACGACGGCATGGACCTCACCACCCATGCCAACGGCAAGACCAACAAGTGGGGCGAGTTCATCGCCTGGAACCCGCTGACCGGCCAGCGCGTCTGGGCGATCCCCGAGAACTTCATGACCATGAGCGGGGTGCTGGCGACCGCCGGCGACCTCGTCTTCTACGGCACCACCGACGGCTGGTTCCGCGCCGTGGACGCGCGCAGCGGCAAGGTCCTGTGGTCGCAGAAGCTGAGTTCGGGGATCACCTCCCAGCCCATGACCTATCTCGGCCCGGACGGCCGACAGTACGTCGCGGTAGTGGCCGGCGTCGGCGGGGTCGCCAGCCAGGTGATGGGTCACAAGAACGGCTTCCCGCCGCGCGGCGGCACGCTCTACGTCTTTTCCATCGACGGGGTCTCGCCGGGCAGCGCGGCCGGCATGCTGACCACCCAGGGCTCCAAGGCCCCGGGCGCCGTCTACAACACGCCAGATTGAGGCGGCGCGCATGACCCTCCGCCTCGCCCTCGTGCTCCTGATCGCCGTGACGGCCGCCGCCTGCGACCGCGTGCGGGGCGATTCCACCACCGGCGGCGCGCCCGCCACCGTCCCGTCCGACGCGACCCTGAACAGCATTCCGCTGGGCGCGCCGCCAGGCCAGCCGGTCAGCGTCGCGACCCGTATCGCCAATCCCTTCCAGGGGAACGCCCAGGCGGCCGCCGAGGGCAAGCAGCTCTTCGGGGCCATGAACTGCGTCTACTGCCACGGCGCGGAGGCCTCCGGCCTGATGGGGCCGCCGCTGAACAACAGCGGCTGGCGCTATGGCGGCACGCCAGCGGAGATCTACCGCTCGATCCACGATGGCCGTCCCGGCGGCATGCCGGCCTGGGGCGAGCGCCTGCCGCCGGACCAGATCTGGAAGCTGGTCACCTATCTGCAGACGCTGGCCGACGCCTCGGGCAAGCCCTCGACGACGGGGGCTCAAGCCGCCGAGCAGGACGGCGCCGACACCGCCCATCGGGGCCTGATCGACGCCCAGCGCGCGCAGCGCGCGCTACATCCCCAGTGACGCATGGCCAGCGCCTTTTCGCCCGCCTGGCCGATGGCCTACCTCAAGACCTTCGGCCCCCGCGCCGACCCGGTCACCGGGCTGACCTGGGGCCTGATCGTGCTGTCGCTGGCGGTGATCGCCATCGTGACGGTCTTGGTGGTGGCCGGCGTCGCGGTTCGCCGGCAGCGCGCGGCGGCGGCTGGCCAAGTGCTGGCGATCGGCGGCGAAGCTGGCGGCCAGTCGTGGATCTGGATCGGCGTGGCCTTAACGCTGATCGCGCTCGTCGCCTCGCTCGTCTGGACGGTGGCGGTGATGGCTGAGGTCGGCTCACCGCCCACCAGGCCCGCCCTGACCCTGCAGATCACCGGCCATCAGTGGTGGTGGGAGGTCCGCTATCTCAGCGCCGATCCCGGTCAGACCTTCGTCACCGCCAACGAGATCCACATTCCCGTGGGCCGGCCGGTGCTGATCAAGCTGAACGGCGCAGACGTCATCCATTCCTTCTGGATCCCCACCTTGAGCGGCAAGACCGACACCATTCCCGGCCGCACCAACCTGACCTGGATGCAGGCCGACCGGCCGGGGATCTATCGCGGCCAGTGCACGGAATACTGCGGCCTGCAGCATGCCCACATGGCGGCCTTCGTGGTCGCCCAGCCGCCGGCCGCCTTCGAGGCGTGGCGACAGGCGCAGCTCCAGCCCGCCGCGACGCCCGCCGGTCCGACGACGGTTGGCGAAGGCCTGTTCGTCGAGCATTGCGGCGTCTGCCACACCGTGCGCGGCGGCGCGGCGGCCGGCGTCGCCGGCCCCGACCTCACCCACCTGATGAGCCGCGCGACATTGGCCGCCGGGACCGTGCCCAACACCCTCTCCGGCCTGGAGGGCTGGATCGCCAACCCGCAGGCCCTGAAGCCCGGCGCGCGGATGCCGGCGACCGATCTTTCCGGCCCTGAACTGGGCCAGCTCACCGCCTATCTGGAGACACTGAAGTGAGCGCCGGGCGCAACACCGCCTGGGAGGACGCCCGCGTCCCGCGCACCGCCCGCGTGACGCCGGAATTCCCCGGCCCTCGCCTGCACGAGATCTGGGAGACGGAACCTGGCCTCAAGGGCTGGTTAGCCACCGTCGACCACAAGGAGATCGGCAAGCGCTACATCGTCACCGCCTTCGTCTTCCTGCTGCTGGGCGGCGTCGAGGCCCTGGTGATGCGCCTGCAGCTCGCCGGCCCGAACCGGCATCTGCTGAGCCCCGAGCAGTACGATCAGCTCTTCACCATGCATGGCCTGAGCATGATCTTCCTCTACGCCGCGCCGGTGCTGTCGGGGTTCTCCAACTTCCTGTGGCCGCTGTTGCTGGGCTCGCGGGACATGGCGTTCCCCAGGCTGAACGCGCTCTCCTACTGGGTCTATCTGGCGGCCGGGATCTTCCTCTACGCGGGCTTCGTGGTCGGCCAGGGTCCAGACGACGGCTGGTTCAACTACGTTCCCTACGCCGGCCGCACCTACAATCCGGGGATCAACATCGACGTCTATGCGCTGGGCCTGATCCTGCTCGGCATCTCGACCACGGTGGGCTCGGCCAATTTCGTGGTGACGTTCCTTAGGACCCGGGCGCCGGGCATGTCGATCGACCGTGTGCCGATCCTGACCTGGGGCACGCTGACCGCCTCGGTGGCGAACCTGCTGGCGGTGCCCAGCGTCAGCCTGGCCTTCTTCCTGCTGTGGCTGGACCGGCAGTTCGGCATGCACTTCTTCGACGCCGCGGGCGGCGAGCCGCTGCTCTGGCAGCACCTGTTCTGGATGTTCGGCCACCCGTGGGTCTACGCCATCGTCCTGCCGGCCATGGGCATGGTCTCCGACGGGCTGCCCGCCTTCTGCCGAAGGCCGCTGGTGGGCTACACGCCGGTGGCGCTCTCGACGGTGGCGACCATGGCGCTGGGGTTTGGCGTGTGGGTGCACCACATGTTCGCCACCGGCCTGCCGGACATCAGCCTGTCGTTCTTCTCCGGCGCCTCGCTGATCATCACCATCCCGAGCGCCGTCGCCGTCTTCGCCTGGACCGCCACCATCTGGCTGGGCCGGCCGGTGATCACCACCGCCTTCCTGTTCTTCGCCAGCATGATCGTGCTGTTCGTGATCGGCGGCGTCTCGGGCGTGATGACCGCGTCGGCGCCCGTCGACTGGCAGCTCACCGACACCTACTTCGTGGTCGCCCACCTGCACTACGTGCTGATCGGCATCAACGTCTTCCCGGTGCTGGGCGGGGCCTACTACTGGTTCCCGAAGTTCACCGGCAAGATGCTGAGCGAGCGCCTGGGCCGGTGGAATTTCTGGACCATGTTCGTGGGCTTCAACCTGGGCTTCTTCCCGATGCACCTGCTGGGGCTGATGGGGATGCCCAGGCGCATCTACACCTACCCCGCCGGCCTGGGCTGGGACCTGAACAACCTGATCGTCAGCCTGGGGTCGCTGCTGTTCGCCATCGGCGTGCTGTTGTTCCTGATCAATGTCGCGATCAGCCTGCGGCGGGGCCGGGTCGCGCCGGCCAATCCCTGGGACGCCGCCACGCTGGAGTGGTCGGTCGCCTCGCCGCCGCCGCCCTACAACTTCGCGGTGATCCCGACGATCGCCAGCCGCCATCCGCTGTGGGAGGGCCGCATGCCGGACACCCAGACCGGTTCGCGCCTGGACGACGGGATGCTGCTGGCCCGTGGCCGCGAGACCCTGGGCACCTCCGCCCTCGACGCGGAGCCCAACCTCATCCTGGAGATGCCAGGCGACACCTTCGCGCCCGTCCTGCTGGGCCTTGGCCTGGCGGTGCTGTTCACCGGCGGCCTGCTCAAGGCCTGGTGGCTGGCCGGCATTGGTGGGGCGATCTGCGCCGCCGCGTTGATCCTCTGGTTCTGGCCCAACCGGCGCCACGCGGACATGCCGGAGGCCGCCGATGGCTGAGACCCTCTACGACGGCGTAGCAGCGCTCCCCGCCGGCGCCCTGCCGGTCGGCGCGAAGGGCCGCGACAGCGTCGGCTGGTGGGGCATGCTGTGCCTGATCGCCACCGAGAGCTCGCTCTTCGCCTATCTGCTGTTCAGCTATTTCTACATCGCCATCCAGCGCGGACACGGCTGGTCGCCGGAACCGCATCCCTCAGTGATGCTGGCCGGTCCCAACACGCTGGTCCTGCTCTCCAGCAGCATGGCGGCCTGGTGGGGTGAAGGGGGCGTGCGCAAGGGGCAGCGCGGCCGGCACCTGGCCGGCCTGGCGCTGGCGATCGCGCTCGGCGTCGTCTTCCTGGTCGTGCAGGTCTTCGAGTGGAAGGCCAAGGCCTTCGGGCCCGCGGATGGCTCCTACGGCTCGCTCTATTTCACCATCACCGGGTTCCACATGGCCCATGTGATCGTCGGCATCGCCTTGCTGAGCGTCGTCCTGGTCTGGTCGGCGATGGGCTACTTCACGCCGCGCCGCTACGAGCCCGTGTCGATCTCCATCGTCTACTGGCACTTCGTGGACGCGGTCTGGCTGGCGGTGTTCTCGACCTTCTACATCAGCCCCTACCTGATGGGGTGAGCGCGATGACCCGGTCCTCGGCCCCCTCCGCAATCCACGTCGCTGGCGTGCCGGTCCAGCTGTTCGGCGTCGCCGCCGGCCCGACCGGTTGGATCGCCCAGTTGGTGATCAACTACGCCGTGTCGAGCTACCTCTGCTTCCCCGGCGACGCGCCCCGGGCCGCCGCCCCGCCGGCCGGCGAGCACGCCGTCTTGCTGGCCGTCAGCTTCGCCTGCCTGGCGCTGGCGCTTTCAGGCCTCTGGGTCAGCCTCGCCGGCTTGAAAGGCCGCCACGTGGCGATCGCGGAGGACGCCTTCGCAACCGCGCCGGGCCGATCCCGTTTCCTGGCCATGTGCGGCGTCCTCTCAGCCTCGGCCTTCGCGATCGCCATCGCCTTCGACATCCCCTCGACGCTGGCCCTGCGTCTGTGCTGGAGCATCCCGCAATGAGCTGGCCCCGCGCCTGGCTGACCCTGGTCGCGCCCGGCCTTCTGCTGGCGGCCTGCGCCCAGTCGCCGAAGACGCCGGTCAACCTTGGCGGCGGCGATCCGCAGCGGGGCTCGGTGCTGCTGGTTCGCGAGGCCTGCGGCGCCTGCCACGTGATCCCCGGCATTCAGGAAGCCGGTGGCGAGGTCGGCCCGCCGCTGAGCGGCATGGCCAGGCGCACGATGGTCGCCGGCGTGCTGCCCAACACGCCGGAGAACATGGCCCGCTGGATCCGCGATCCGCAGGCCGTGGTCCCCGGCAACGCCATGCCCAACGTCGGCCTCTCCCAGCAGCAGGCCCTGGACATCGCCGCCTACCTGGCGACGTTGCGGTAGCGCGGTGACGCCTCGCCTGCCCCCATGGTTGCTGATCGTGCTTGCCTGGGGCGCGGGCCTCGCCACGGTCGGCGTGGGGGCGTTGGCGGTGATCCTCTTCGGCTATTTCGACGTCACCGCCAGCACGCCGCACCCGCCGCTGATCGCCTGGGCGACCCACATGACCATGCAAAAGGCCGTGCGACGCAACGCGGCCGGGATGCCGCCGCCGCCCCGCTTCACCGCCGCCAATGTGCAGCACGGCTTCGCGCTCTACGACGGACACTGCGCGGTCTGCCATGGCGGACCAGGCGTCCCGCGGGCGCCCTGGATCAGCGGCATGACGCCAGGCCCGCCCTTCCTGCTCGACACGGCCCGGCAATGGACGCCCAACCAGCTCTACCGGATCGTGCGCCACGGGGTGCGGATGACTGGCATGCCGGCCTGGGACCAGACGATGACCCAGGCCGACGTCTGGGATGTGGTGGCGTTCCTGGAGGCCCTGCCCGGCTACACCGCCGGCGATTATGCCCGCGCCCGCGCCGCCGAAACCGCGCAGTCCAGCGCCCCGCCGCCGCGATCCTGAACGCAACGTCGGGAACCCCACACGGCGGAGCCTGTTTAGCTCTCGGATAGACCGTCGGCGCCAGCCGCCGGTTTTTCGTGTCGGGGGACCCGCCGTGGCCGATCAGCCAGCCCAAGACGAGACGCCCGCCAACGCCGATGCGGGCGGCGAAAAGCCGAAGGACCAAGGCCAGGGCGGCGATGGCGGCGGCGGCAAAGACGGCAAGGACGGCAAGCCGCCCAAGAAGAAACCCAACCCGCTGAAGAACCCCAAGGTGCTGATCGTCGGCGGCGTCGTGCTCGTCGTGCTGATCGTCGGCGGCTTTTTCTACTGGCTCTGGGCGCGGCAATACGTGAGCACCGACGACGCCTTCGTCGACACCCACATCGTGCGCCTGGCGCCGCAGGTCTCCGGCCAGGTCATGCGGGTGACGGTGGACGACAACGCCGTGGTCCAGGCCGGCCAGGTGCTGGTGGAGATCGACTCCAGCTCGGCGCGGGCGAGCCTCGACCAGGCCCAGGCGCAGCGCGGCCAGGCCATCGCCCAGATCGCCCAGGCGCAGGCGCAGGTCGGCGTCAGCCAGGCGAGCTATCGCCAGGCCCGCGACCAGGCCGCCGGCCTCGCCGCCACCGCCGGCCAGGCCAACCGCGACGCCCAGCGCCTGACCGGCCTGCAGGCCGCGACGCCGCGCGCGGTGGCCGCCCAGCAGGTCGACCAGACCGTTGCCCAGGCCAAGCAGGCGACCGCCCAGCGCGACGCGGCCCTGCGGCAGGCCGATGGCGCCGCCGCCCAGGTGCGCGCCGCCCGCACCCAGATCGAGGGCGCCAAGGCCGTGCTGGCCGCCGCCAACGCTTCGATCTCCGAGAACCAGCTCACGCTCGGCCGCACGCAAGTGATCGCGCCGGTCGCCGGCTACATCTCGCAGAAGTCGGTGGCGACCGGCGGCTATGTCCAGCCTGGCCAACAGCTCATGGCCATCGTGCCCCTGCGGATGTGGGTTACCGCCAACTTCAAGGAGACCCAGCTCAAGAACATGCGGGTCGGCCAGCCGGTGGAGATGAGCGTCGACGCCTGTCCGGTGAAACTGCATGGCCGGATAAATTCCATCCAGCGGGGCGCCGGCCAGGCCTTCGCCCTGCTGCCCAGCGAGAACGCCACCGGCAACTATGTGAAGGTCGTCCAGCGGGTGCCGGTGAAGATCACCTTCGACGACGTGCCCAAGACCTGCCCGCTGGGTCCCGGCCTCTCCGTCCAGCCCCGCGTCAAGGTGCGCTGAGGTGTCGGAAGGCCCGCCCTCCCAAGGCGCCGGCTGGTCGGCCGAACGGTCGGCGGCGGGCGGCGGCAATCCCTGGATCATCGCCAGCGTCGTCTCGATCTCGACCTTCATGGAGGTGCTGGACACCTCCATCGCCAACGTCGCCCTGCGCCACATCGCCGGCGGTCTGTCGGCGACCTATGACGAGGCGACCTGGGTGCTGACCAGCTACCTGATCGCCAACGCCATCACCGTGCCGATCTCGGCCTGGCTGTCCTCGGTGATCGGCCGCAAGCGCTACTACATGAGCTGCGTCGGCGGTTTTGGGCTGGCGTCCGCCCTATGCGGCATGGCGCCCAGCCTGACGCTCTTGATCCTCGCCCGCGTCCTGCAGGGCCTGGCCGGTGGCGGCCTGCAGCCCACCACCCAGGCGATCCTGGTGGACACCTTCCCGCCGCAGCGACGCGGCCTGGCGCTGGCCCTGTTCGGCCTGACGGTGATCCTGGCGCCCACCATCGGCCCGACGCTGGGCGGGGTGATCACCGACAATCTCTCCTGGCGCTGGATCTTCTTCATCAACCTGCCGGTGGCCATGCTGTCGCTGTTCCTCGTGCAGACGATGATCGTCGAGCCCGACGCGCTCGAGAAGGAGCGCCAGGCCAAGATCGACCGCGGCCTGCGCCTGGACGTCATCGGCTTCGCCCTGATCGCGCTCGGCCTGGGGTGCCTCGAGTACACCATGGACCGCGGCCAGCGGCTGGACTGGTTCTCCGACGCCACGATCTGCGTCACCGCCGTCCTGGCGGTGGTGGCCCTGATCGCCTTCGTGGTGCGCGAACTCACCACCGATGAGCCGCTGCTCAACCTGCGCCTGTTCGCCAACCGCAACTATGCGGTGGCCAACATCGTCATCCTGATCGTCGGGGTGATCCTGTTCGGCACCACCCAGTTCCTGCCGCAGCTCCTGCAACAGGTGCTGGGCTACACCGCCTCGACCACCGGCTTCGCCATGACCGCGGGCGGCGCGGCGACCTTGCTGGTCATGCCGCTGAGCGGAGCGCTCACCAACCGGGTCCAGCCGCGCCTGCTGATGGCCTTTGGCCTGGCCATCGAGACCTATGCCATGTGGCGGCTGACCCACATCAACGGCGATATTTCCTTCAGCTACGCCGCCCAGATGCGGGTGTGGATCGCGGTCGGCATCCCGTTCCTGTTCGTGCCGCTGTCCAACGCCGCCTACATCGGCCTGCCGCAGGACCAGTCGAGCCAGGCGTCTTCCATGCTGTCGATCTCCCGCAACCTCGGCGGCACGCTCGGCATCTCGCTGGTTCAGACGTTCCTGGCGCAGCGCCAGCAGTTCCATCAGTCGCGGCTGGTGGAGGGCCTGAACCCGCTTAATCCCAGCTACCAGCAGCACACCGCCCAGATCGGCGACACCCTGCGCGGCCTGGGGATCGCGCCGGCGCAGCTGGCCGGCGTTCAGATGGGCCAGCTCTACCAGCAGGTCGTCAAACAGGCGGAGCTGCTCTCCTACATGGACGTCTTCTGGGTGCTGACCATCTTCGTGGGCTGCGTGACGCCGCTGGTCTTCCTGCTGCGCACCAAGCCGCCCAGCGAGGCGGCGGCATGAGGCGCGCCGCCGCGATCCTGGCGCTGCTGAGCCTGAGCGGCTGCATGGTCGGGCCGAACTACCACGCGCCGAAGCTGGCGACCCCGCCGGCCTACGGCGAACAGGCCTTGGCACAGGCGAGCGCCGACCGCGCCGATCTTTCGGCCTGGTGGAAGCAGCTCGGCGACCCGACCCTGGACAGCCTGATCGACCGGGCCTTCGCGGAGAACCTGGACGTCAAGACCGCCGCCTCACGGCTGCGCGAGGCCAGACTGCAGATCACGGTCGCCCGCGCGGCGCTGTTCCCCACCGCCAGCGGCAGCTACATCGCCGCCCGCCGCGACGCCCAGAGCGGCTCCAGCGGCGCCCCGCCCGCCGCCGGCGCGACGGGCGCTGCCAGCGGCGCCGCGGCCTCGGCCTTCTCCCTGCCGAAGCACCTGGACGTCTATTCGCTCGGCGTCGACGCCCAGTGGGAGATCGACATCTTCGGCGGAACCCGGCGCGGCATCGAGTCCGCCGAGGCCCAGGCGCAAGCCGCTCACTGGCAGGCCCGCGACGCCCAGGTGGCGCTGAGCGCCGAGGTGGCCAAGGCCTACATGACCCTGCGCCTGGCCCAGGCCCGCCGCGCGGAGGCCGATGCTGACGTGGCGCGCCTGACCGACCTCTTCTCCCTGCTGGCGGCGCGGCGGAAGGCCGGCGTGGTCACCGAACTGGACGTCAACCAGCAGCGCCAGGCCCTGCAGGCCCGCCAGGCGCAGATCCCGCAGCTCGATCAGCAGGCCCGCGGCGCCATCCATGCGCTGAGCGTTCTATTGGCCCAGCCGCCGATGGCCCTGCAGGTCGAGCTGGCAACGCCGAAACCCATGCCGGCGAGCCCGGTGGCGCTCCCCGTCGGCCTACCCTCGGAGTTGCTGGCGCGGCGGCCGGACGTGCGGGTCGCCGAGCGCAACCTGGCCGCCGCCACCGCGCAGATCGGGGTCGCCACCGCCGCCCTTTACCCGAAGCTCGACCTGTTGGGGCTGGCCAGTTTCGCGAGCCGCGATTTCTCCAGCCTGCTGTCGCGCAAGAACTTCTCCACCATCGGCGCGGCGGACGGCAGTTGGACCCTGTTCGACGCCGGCCGCGGCCGCGCGAACGTCGCCGCCAAGCGCGAAGCCGCGACCCAGGCCGACCTCGCCTACCGCAAGGCCCTGCTCACCGCCCTGCAGGAAGTGGAGGACGCTCTGTCCGCCCGCGCCGCCGACAGCCAGCAAGAGGCGAGTCTCGCGCAGGACCTGAAGACCGCCCAGGACACCGCCACCCTGGCCGACGCCCGCTACAAGGCCGGCCTGACGCCGTTCATCGACGTGCTGCAGGCGCAGGGCGCGGTCACCCAGGCGAGCGACCAGCTCCTGAGCGCCCAGGCCGCCGTCGTCGGCGACGCGGTCAGCCTGTTCACCGCGCTCGGCGGCGGCTGGACGCCCTGACGCTCACGGCTACGGTTGGCCCGCGCCGCCTGCCGAGCCGTAGACCTGGCCGGTGGCGTAGCTGGCGTCCTCGGCGGCGAGCTGCACATAGATCGAGGCGAGCTCCGCCGGCTGGCCGGGGCGGCCCATCGGGGTCTGGCCGCCGAACTGCTCCAGCTTTTCCATGGACGCCCCGCCGGAGACCTGCAGCGGCGTCCAGATCGGACCCGGCGCCACGCCGTTCACGCGGATACCCTTGGCGGCCAGTTGCTTCGCCAGCGACTTCACATAGTTCATCGTCGCGGCCTTGGTCTGGGCGTAGTCGTAGAGGTCGGGCGAGGGATCGTAGGCCTGCTCCGAGGTCGTCCCGATGATCACCGACCCAGGCTTCAGGTGCGGCAGGGCCGCCTTGAGGATCCAGAACGGCGCATAGATGTTGGTCTTCATGGTCCAGTCGAACTGCTCGGTGGAGATGTCGAGGATCGAAGCGTGGGTCTGCTGGCGCCCGGCGTTGTTGACCACGATGTCCAGCCCGCCCAACCCCTTCACCGCCGCGTCCACCAGGCGCTGACAGAAGGCCTCGTCGCGCAGATCGCCGGGGATGGTCACACACTTGCGGCCCTCGGCGCGGATCAACTCGGCCACTTCCTGGGCGTCCGGCTCCTCGTCGGGCAGGTAATTGATCGCCACGTCGGCGCCTTCGCGGCCAAAGGCGATGGCCGCCGCCCGGCCCATGCCGGAATCGCCGCCGGTGATCAACGCCTTGCGGCCCGCGAGCCGGCCGGACCCCTTGTAGCTGGTCTCCCCGTGGTCGGGCCTTGGGTCCATCTTCCCCGCCAGGCCGGGCCAGGGCTGCGACTGCTTCTTGAACGGCGGCCTTGGATACTTCGCGGTCGGATCCTGTACCGGCTGCGCGGTCGCGCCGCCCTTGGTGTCCATGTCCATCGTCAGCTCCCGAAATGGTGTTCGGGTGCGAAATGCCGCCGGGCCGGATGGGTTCAGAACCAGGCGCGATCCTGGCGTGTTAGGCTTGCGCCATGCGCCAGGCCGTCGAAACCCTGCGGATCGAAACCCACGGCCGCGGCCTCGTTGAGGTCACTGACCGCATCGTCGCCTGGGTGCGCCGCCAGGCGCTGACCACCGGCCTGCTGACCGTCTTCTGCCGCCACACCTCGGCATCCCTGCTGATCCAGGAAAACGCCGCGCCGGAGGTGCGCAGGGACCTTGAGGCGTTCTTCGAACAGCTCGCGCCGGAAGATCCCGGCCGTTACGCCCATGATGACGAGGGGCCGGACGACATGCCCTCCCATCTGCGCGCCGCCCTGACTCAGACGCACCTCTCCGTGCCGCTGATCGGCGGCCGGCTCTCGCTCGGGACCTGGCAGGGCGTCTATCTGTTCGAACATCGCAGCCGGCCCCACACGCGCGAAATCGACCTCCACCTGCTCGGCGAGTAGTCAGGCCGGCGGGGCGTCCAGCATTGCGGCGTTGAAAACCGCCAACTGAGCGTCGAACGCCCGCCGGAAGGCAGGCCGCGCCTCGGCGCGGGCGACGTAGGCCAAGAGGCTCGGATAGGTGTCGAGGATTCCCGACACCCTCGACCGGAACAGCACGCCCGCCATCATCAGGTCACCGGCGCTGAAGTCGCCATCGAGCCATTCGGCGTCGCCTAGGCGCCGGGACAGCTCACCCAGTGTTTTGTGGGCACGCTCGTCGAGCAGCGGCTGGCGCTGCTCGAACCAGGGCTTGTCGCGCTCCAGCAGCATGGCCATTCCGCGTTCGACCAGTGGTGGCTCCACGGTGTTCAGCGCCGCGAACATCCAGCCGATGGCGCGCGTCCGAGCGTTCGCATCGGCCGGCAGCAGGCCCGCACGGCGCTCGGCGATGTGCAGCACGATGGCGCCGGATTCGAAGAGGGTGAGGTCGCCATCCTCGTAGGTCGGGATCTGGCCGAAAGGATGCCGCGCCAGATGCTCGGGCTCTTTCATCTCGGCGAAGGTGACGAGGCGCACGTCATAGGGCTGGCCGACCTCTTCCAGCGCCCAGCGGACGCGCATGTCGCGCGCTAGGCCCCGGCCGCGATCGGGCGACTGTTTGAAAGCGGTGATGGTAGGGGTCATGGACGGTCTCCAGGGGTTTCGTATCCCAAGGACGAACGACGGGCGGCGGTCCCGACAGGGGCGCCAGGGCCCATGCTCACGGCCAAAAGATCATCGCCGCGCTCGACCGGATTGTCACGGCCGGCGGCTTACAGGATAGCTTCGGAACCACGCTGGGCGCCCCGTCGAAGCGCCGCCCGGCCATCGAGGAGAACCGCCGTTGCTGTCGCTCAAGAGCCTGGCGCACCCGATGATCGCCTTGGCGATGCTGGCGGCGGCGCCGGCGCTGGCCGGACCCAGAGGCCCGCAGATCCTCACCTCCGACGTCGAGCGCTTCTACCGGGTCTACGACGCCCACGGCGGCCACCCGAGCGCGCAGGTGCTGGACCGCGACTACCTGGCCCCCGGCAGCGGCGACCTGCACCGCCTGATGGGGCTGCGAAACGTCTCCGGCGCGACCATCGCCAAGGCCATCGAAGCTCACCCGGAAACCTACGAAAACGCCCGCAAATGCCTCTCGGTGCTGCCCAACGTGAAGCGCCGGCTGGCCGCCGACTTCGCCGGCCTGATCCGCGCCTATCCGGAGACCAGGTTGCCGCCGGTCACCATCGTTGTGGGCCGCATCCGCCCGGCCGGCTATGGCGATGCGTCCGGCGTCATCATCGGCCTGGAGACGCTTTGCGCCGCGGACTTCATGAATCCCAACGCCGAGGACCGCTTCGTCCACAGCATCATGCACGAGTATGGCCACGTGCAGCAGGAAGGGCCGCTCTCGACTATCGACGTCGGCCAGCCGGGCGCCACGGTCCTGACCATGTCGCTGATGGAGGGCGCCGCGGAGTTCTTCGCCGAGCGGTTTTCCGGCGACGTCGGCAATGTTGCCCAGCGGGCCGTCGCCAAGGGCCACGAGGGCGAGATCGAGCGCGCCTTCGTCCGCGACGAGGACAAGACCGACCTCTCCGCCTGGATGTACAACAGCAAGGGCACGGCGGCCCAGCCGGGCGACCTCGGTTACTGGGTCGGCTACCTCATCGTGAAGGCCTACTACGACCGTGCGCCAGACAAGCACCAGGCGCTGGTCGACATCCTGCACATGACCGACGCCAAGGCCTTCGTCGCCAAGAGCGGCTGGAAACCCGCGAACTAGGGCGCCGCCTTCTGAGGCTCGCTGTCCGGCCCCAGCCAGCGCTGACGGAAGGCCAACTCGGCTTCGGTCGGTTTGCCTCCGGCGGTCTCGGCGCGGACGATCTCCAGCGTCGGGTCGGCGGCGACGGTCAAGGTCGCCTCGGTGGTCTTGCCGCGCTGGACAAAGCGGATCGGGGCCCTGTCGCCGGGTTTCAGCCGGCTGATCGCCGTGGTCCAATCCGCCTCGTCGGCGATCTCGAGCTTGCCGAGGGTCAGGATGCGGTCGCCGCTATCCACCCCGGCGACGTAGAGGGGCGTGCCCAGCGCCGGAGCGCTGTCCAGGAAGAGTTCCGGCCCCTCGGCGCGCACGCGAACCGAGCCCAACCACGGCCTATCGGGCGACTTCTGGCGCAGCTTCAGCCCGGCCTGGGCCACCAGCGGTTCAAAGTTCGGCAGACCGTTCCCATCGACGTATTTGTCGAAGAAGTCGTTGGCGAACTTCGCGTCGCCGGTCACGGCGACCAGGGTCTCGCGCAGATCCCGCGCCGTATAGGGCTTCTCCGGCGCACCGAAGGTGGTCCACAGCCGGCGCATATAGTCGTCGAGCGTCAGGCCCTTGAAACGCTCGCGCAGTTCGAGGTCGAGCGCCAAGGCCAGCACCTGGCCATAGGCGTAGTAGGACACCGTGGTGTTGCGGTTGGTTTTGTCGATCGACACCGCCGCGTCCAGGAAGGGCGCGCGCAGGCTCATCTCCTTGGGGGAGCCATAGGTGCGGTTCGGCGCGGTGACCAGGAAACTGACCGGCCCCGACATGCTGGCCAGGAACTCGTCCACCGTCGACTGGCCCGAGCGGCGGATGATCAGCGGGCCATAATAGTTGGTGAAGCCCTCGGCCTCCCACAGGGAGGGCGAAGGATCGGCGCGGGTGAAGTCGAACGGCTCCAGCTCCACCGGGCGGATGCGCCTGACGTTCCAGGCGTGGAAGAACTCGTGGCTCGCGGTCGAGAGTTGGCCGAAATCGGCCCGCTGCAGCGAGCGGGGGACGGTCATGAAGGTGGAGTTGCGGTGCTCCATCCCATCGCCGCTCACCTGCGGCATATAGTCGGCGATGAAGGTGTAGGTCCCGAAGTCGAAGTGCGGCAGCTCGCCGAACACCGCCGTCTCCTGCGGAATCAGCTTCTTGAGCTTCTCGGCGAACCTGTCGGCGTCCTCGGCCGTCCCGGTGTGATGGATGGCCAGACGGAAGGCATAGCTGTGGCCGTGATCCTGCACCGTCCATTCGCGCAGCATGAAGTCGCTCAGCTCGGTGGGGCTGTCCATGAAGTACTTGAAGTTCGGCGCCCAGAAGGTGTCGGGCTCGCTGGATGCCGGCAGCTGGGTCGCCACCTTCCAGCTGGGGTCGAACGGATGAAACCGTACCCGGATCGGCCGCTGCTCGTAGCCCGCCGACCACATGAACACCGCGGGCATGTTGAGGTGGGCGTGGGTGGCGTCGATCTGGGCGTAGGTGCCGTCGCCGAAGTCGCCGTAGAGCGTATAGGTCGCCTTCACCGTCCCCGAGTGGCCGACCACGGTCCAGCTGTAGGGCTCGGTGCGCTCGATCTTCAGCGGGTGGGCGGCGCCATCCTCGGCGCTGAGGTTGTAGACGTTCTTGGCGAACTCATGGACGGCGTAACGGCCAGGCGACGAGCGCGCCATCTGCAGCTTGAAGGGTCCGGGCTTCACATCGCGATAGGTGACGGTGATCCGCGCCTCGTGGTGTCGGGCGTTGTCGAACGAGACCTCGTACTGGATGGGCCCGTTGGGGCCCGGGTCCTGCACCGCCGGCTTGGCGGAAGCCGTCCCTGCCAGGAGGAGAGCGCCCGTCAGGGCCAGGACCAGATCGCGCATGCACGCCCCCGTACAAAGAGGGCCGGATCGAACACGGGCGGCCCCGGCTTGGCAATCCCCAGCCAAGGCGCCCCTCGTCCGCCCGCGAAACCTCAGGCGAAGCGGCGACGCTTCTGACGCCTGGCGCGGCCAAGCGAAGCCTCGCTGGTGGGCCCGGCAGGACTCGAACCTGCAACCAGACCGTTATGAGCGGCCGGCTCTAACCATTGAGCTACAGGCCCCAGCAGCGATGCCGCCTGGGCGGTTACCACGGGCTGTCAGGGCCTTAAAGCTTGCGTTCAGGCGCGGCCTGCGAGGGAGTCTGCGCGGGCGGGCCATGGAGAACGCGATGAAGACCTTTCTGCGCGCCGGGATGCTGGCCCTGGCGCTGGGCGGGGGCGCCCTTTCGGCGGCCTCGGCTGAGGCCCAGACCCAAACCCAGACCGTCGCCGGCCCCCCGGCCGACAGCCTGTTCCACGCCACCACCCTGAACCTGACCGCGCATGGGGAGACGAAGCTCGCGCCGGACATGGCGACGATCACCCTGGGGGTGACGACGGAGGCCTCGACCGCGGCCAAGGCGCTTTCCGACAACGCCCGGCGAATGACCCAGATGACCGCGGCGCTGAAGGCCGCGGGCGTGCCGGCCAAGGACATCCGCACCGCCGGCCTCAACCTCAATCCGCAATACGTCTACGAGCAAGGCCAGCCGCCTCGACTGACTGGCTACAACGCCAGCGACGAGGTGATGGTGACGGCGCACGACGTGGCCAAGGTCGGCGCCCTGGTGGACGCCGCCGTCGGCGCGGGCGCCAACCAGGTGAACGGCGTCAGCTTCGGTCTCGCCGACCCCACGGCGGCCGGGAACATGGCGCGGGAAGAGGCGGTCCGGGCGCTCGCCGCCAAGGCCGAGCTCTACGCCAAGGCCACCGGCTACCGCGTGGCGCGGCTGGTGTCGCTGAGCGAGGGCGGCGGGATCGACGCCTTCCGGCCGCAGCCCGTCGCCGTGCAGATGATGGCGCGGGCGCAGGCCGCGCCGACGGTCGTCGCACCCGGCCAGTTGACCGTGCGGGTCGATATCAGCGGCCTCTACGAGCTTTCGCGCTGACGGTGGCAGGCTAGAGGCCGGCGTCCTTGAAGGCGGTCGACAGGCGGTCGGCCATCATCCGGCCCGGGAAGGCGCGGTCGCCCTCCATCATCGCCGCATAGACCAGGCCCTTGCCGGGGATCGGGCCGGAAGCCCAGCCGACGCCCCGCGAGGCGTCGGCGTTGGAGCTGCAGCTCAATGTGCGCGGCTGGCCGTCCTTCTCCGTCGCCTTGAGAAACTGGTCGATGGTCTGGGTGTTGCTGCTGGCTCCGGTGCAGGCCGGCAGCGCGCGGGCGCAGGCGGTGTGGGTGTTGTAGCGGTAGACCAGCTTGCCGGTGGCCTGCTCGGCGATCAGCAGGCAGGAGGCCGGGTCGCCGATGGCCCGCGATATGGCGGCGTCGAGCGTGTCCTTGTCGACGCCCTTTGGCGCGCCGGGCGAGCACGCCGCGAGCGCGACGGCGGCGGCGAGGCAAAGGACGGGCAGGCGGCTTTGGGTCATGCCTTCCCAATACGCAGGAAGCCGCGGGGGTTCAACGCGGAGGCCCTATCCGGCGTGGGCGTGCAGAAACTCGGTCATCTGCCGCAGCACCGGCGCGCGGCCACGGAACGGCCGCGACAGCGCCAGCACCATGCCCACGTGGTCGACGCCCGGATAGTGCTCCTCCTCCACCGGCACGCCGGCGGCGCGCAGCCTGGCGGCCAGTTTCACCGTGTTCTTCGGATAGACCATGGTGTCGTCTTCGCCGGTGGCCAGGAAGGCGGGCGGCGAGTCCGCCGTGACGAAGCTGGTGGGCTGGGTGGCGGCCAGGTCCTTCGCCTCGCCGAAGGTGCGTTGCGCGATGGGATCGGTGAGCGGCAGGAAGTCGTAGGGGCCCGAGAGCCCGGCCAGCGCCTTGATGTGCCTGGGGTCGACTCCCGCCGCCGCCAGGTAATGGCGGTCCAGCGCGATCATGGCGGCGTTGTAGGCGCCGGCCGAGTGACCGCAGAGCACGATCCGGTCACCGGCTCCGCCGAACGCCGCCGCATGGTCCTGCGCCCAGCGCACGGCCTCTGCGCCATCCTCCAGGAAGCCCGGATAGCGCACCTGCGGATAGAGGCCGTAGTCCGGGATCACGGTGACGAAGCCCCGCGAGGCCAGCGCCTGGCCGACCCAGCCGTAGTCCTGCCGCCGGCCGGTGTCCCAGGACCCGCCATAGAAGAACACCGCCACCGGCAGGGCGCCCTGGGCCTTGCCGGGCCTGGGCGCATAGACGTCCAGGCGCTGCCAGGGCTCGGTCCCATAGGCGACATCGTGCGCCTCGCGCGCCGCGGCGTCCTTGGGCGTCAGGGTGGCGAACAGGCTGAGCGGCGCGCAGGCCGCCGTCAGGGCCGCGCCCATCGCCGACAGGCCGAACCTGCGGGTCAATCGTCCCGTCTCGCTCATCGTCCCCCAGCTAGGTCAGCCGCGCCCGCGCCGCAACTATCGACGCGGCCTTTGGTTGTACGCGCAAACCCATAATGGAGACGCGCCATGAACGAGACGCCGCACCACCCCGATCATTCGGGCGAGGCCATCACCATCATGAAGGTCGATCCGATCCTGAAGACCGGCGTCGTGGTCAGCACCACCGCCCGACAGCCGGACGGGCGGCTGGAGGACCGCTATTCCGGCTATCACGACAACGTCTCCCCGCCGCTGCGCTGGACCGCCGTGCCGGACGCCAGGGCCTGGGCGGTTATCGTCGAGGATCCCGACGCGCCGCAGGAACAGCCCTTCGTCCACTGGATGATCTGGAACATCCCGGGCGAAGCACGCGGCCTGCCGGAGGGCCTGCCCAACACCCCGGCGCTGGTGACGCCGCAGGGCGCCTTGCAGGGCCGCAACGGTGTGCATAGCCCGGGCTACTTCGGCCCGCGCCCGCCCGCCGGCCACGGCCTGCACCACTACTACTTCCAGGTGTTCGCCCTGGACGACCTGATCGCCATGGGCCCCGAGACCAGCCTGCCGGATCTGCTCAACGCCCTGAAGGGCCGCACGCTGGCGAGCGGCGAACTGGTGGTCACCTACGAGGCGCCGACCCAGCAGTAGCGCGGCCCAGGCTTGACGCCGGGGATGGCTTGACGCGCCGCCCGGCGGCCTGCGCAATGCGCGACGGAACGCCGATCATGGGCGTAGGCGTTAGGAGCGCGGGCATGGATGGCGATCAGACGGGCGGCGGGTTCCAGGGCGCGGGCCTCGCGCAGATTGCGCCGACCTTGCAGGCGGTGGCGGACGCCGGCGACCTCTCCGGCTTCGTGACCCTGATCTGGCGCAAGGGCGAGGTGGCGCAGGTCGTCACCGTCGGCCATCGCGACGTCGAGACGGGCCTGCCGATGCAGCGTGACACCCTGTTCCGCATCGCGTCGATGACCAAGCCGATCACCTCCATCGCCGCCCTGATGCTGCTGGAGGAAGGCAAGCTTGAGCTGCGGGACCCGATCGTCAAATGGCTGCCGGAGTTCGCCAATCCCCGCGTGCTGAAGGACGCCGCCGGCCCGGTGGACGAGACCTATCCGGCGCCCCGCGACATCACGGTCGAGGATCTGATGACCCACCGCTCGGGCCTGGCCTACGCCTTCACCTCCACGGGCCCCATCGCCCACGCCTATGAGGCTGCGCTGGGTCCGCCGCTGGGCGGGGTGATGACGCCGGACGAGTGGCTGAAGCGGCTGGGCGCCCTGCCGCTCTCCTATCCGCCGGGCGAGCGATTCCACTACAGCCACGCCACCGAGGTCCTGGGCTACCTGGTCGCCCGCATAGAGGGAAAGCCGTTCGGCCAGGTGCTGAAGGAACGCATTTTCGGGCCGCTCGGCATGCACGACACCGACTTCTGGTGCCCGCCGGAAAAGCGCGACCGGATGGCCAAGCTCTACCGGATCGACCCGGCGACCGACCGGTTGCAGGACGTCTCCTATCCGCATTTCGACAGCCAGCCGGTGCTGGAACCGGGCGGTGGCGGCCTGATTTCGACGGCGGACGACTATCTGAAGTTCGCCCGCATGATGCTGGGCAAGGGTGAGGTCGACGGCGTGCGGCTGGTGAAGCCAGAGACCATCGAGCTGATGTGCCACAACCGGCTGACCGCCGAACAGCGGCAGATCCCGTTCTTCGGCATTCCCTTCTGGCTGGGCCAGGGCTTTGGCCTGGGGGTCTCGATGATCACCGACCCGGAGCAACAGGCCTGGATGGGCGCGGGCTCAAAGGGCGCGTTCGGTTGGCCGGGCGCGTTCGGCACCTGGTGGCAGGCCGATCCGGCCGAAGACATGGTGCTGATCTATCTGATCCAGAACTCCATGCCGCTTGGGCCGGACGCCGCTTCGCAGCTGGCCACCGGCCAGCGGATGGGCGGGCGCATGGCGCTGCCCGCCTTCCAGAAGCTGGCCTATGGGGCGCTCGGCAAATAGCCCGAAGGCTACCGGCCGCAGCTATCAGCCGTGGGGCGCCACGCAGATCGGTTGGCCCTGCCAGGACGCTCCGACCACGCTGCCGTGGCTGACCGCCTTCAGGCGCGCCCGCTCGTAGGCGGCGCTTTCGGCCGGCGGACGCATCCCCGCCGTGCAGAGCGAGGCCTTCACCTGCAGGCTCGCCGCCGGGCAGATGCAGATGTCCTCTTGCCGGTTGAGGCGACTGGCGTCCTGCGACTTGCAGTGCACCGGCAGTTGGCGCCCGCCGGAATCCAGGCAGATCGTCGTGGAGGTCTTGTCTATCGAGTCCGCCGAAGCGATGCCCGCGCTGGCGGCCAGCGCGGCGGCGGCGAGGAGAATCGTAAGCTTCATCGCGTGTCTCCGTCTTGTCCCCGCGAGCGCCTATTCAGCCGCGCATCGAGCGCGACAGTCAATCGCCGCCCACGGTTATGACGAAACGCTGCGACGTGATCGACCGTTCACCACGTCCCGTTGCGATGGCTTAACCGTGGCGGGCGCATAGATGGCGCCATGGACCCGATCTCCACCGCCCGCTACGGCATGATGGCCGCCACGCAGCAGCTGACCGCCTCGGCCAACCGCGTCGCCGGCGCCGCCGGCGACGACAACGTCGACTACGCCCAGGAGGCGGTGACCCAGATCCAGGCGTCGCAGTCCTTCAAGGCCGACGTCGGGGTGATCAAGGTCGCTGACCAGATGTGGCAGTCCCTGCTGGACCTGCAGTCCGGCCACCCCAACGCCGCCTAGGCGAACGCCCTCCAGGCGCGGCGCCTCCCTCAGGCGAAGGCGATCCATCGGCCGGCGGCGGCGCCCATGACCCAGACCAGGATGGTGGAGTAGGCGATCAGCTTGGTGAGCGGGCCGCCCTCCTCGGTCTTGCCATCGCGGAACAGGCCAAA
>DATAUR010000065.1:0-21787 GCA_036268175.1 Phenylobacterium sp.
GGCCTGCTGGACGCCGCCCACACCGATCTGGTGCTGCGGGGCCAGGCCAGGATCGGCGGCCGCAGTTACCCCTACGATCTCTCCGGCAAGGCTGAGAACGGGGCGGTGTTCATCGGCCACCAGGGCGGTGGGCGAGGCGCCAACGGCGACCTGCGGGCCTTTCCGGGCAACGGCTATACCCTGGTGGTCCTCTCGAACTTCGGGCCGCCCTGGCAGAAGTTCGCCCAGTTCGTCAGCAACCGGCTTCCCAACACGCCTGAGCATTAAAGCTGCGGTTCATTGTCGCTCACCACCCTGACCAGACTCAAGCTGGCTTGGGCCGGGTCACCCGTTGAGCGCCGAGGGCGATCATTGACCGGCGGTCGCGGCGAGCCATTGCCTTCTGCCCTGGCATCGGTCCATGGCCCGCTCGTAGGCATCGCGTCGGCGGGTGCGGGCCATGTAGGCCCGTGCCGCCTCGTTGAGGGGAATGCCCGCAAACCTTGCGGCCAGTTCCAGGGCGTAGGTCACCGAAATGTCGGCCGCCGTGAACGCCTCGCCGGCGAGATACGGCGAGTGCGCAAGCCGGCGCGTCACCAACCCCAGCCGGCTTTCGAACATCTCCAGGGCTTGGGCGGCGCTCCAGTTGTTCCGCTCGGTCTCGGGGCCGAAATTGCGGGCGCCGCCGACGAAGTAGGCGCCCATCGCGAGGCCGGCTTCGCCCAGGTGCAGGAACTGCTGGTAGCTGGGAAAGGCGGGGTCGTGCGGCGCCGGGGCGAGCGACGTCGGCCCGTGGCGGGCCATCAGGTATTCCATGATCGCGATCGACTCGACCATGGTGACCTCGCCGTCCTGGATCGCCGGGATGAAGCCGCCGGGGTTGATGGCCAGGAACTCCGCGTCGTTCTCGACCCCGCCCAGGTCCACCGGCCTCAGTCGGTAGGCGAGCCCCATTTCCTCCAGCAGCCAGACGATCCGAAATCCTCTGCCTTCGCCGAAGACGGTGATCATGTTCGCGATTCCTTGGGCGGCACGGCTCATTCAATCGCTCAGCGATCGCGCGAGCGCAATCGGACCAACGTCGATAAGGACGTGACCGGATTACCCCGAATTCACGGGGCCGCGGCGGTCGCCCAATCCATAGTCGGGACTAATGAGGTCCATCCAATGATCGCAAGAGCGTGGCCGCGCACGGCGGGCCTCCTGATCGCCCTGGGGGTCGTCGTCGCGGCCAGCCGCGCGGGAGCGGAGTGCCCGGCCGGGGCGCCCACAGGGCTCTTTCGGGGCACGACCGGTGGCGACGGCGCCGAGATCGTCGACGTCACCCTGAACCTCGCCTGCGCCGATGGCCGCTATGTGGCGCAGGTCTTTACGTCGCAGACCGACTTCGAGGCGCAGACGGCGACGGGCGGACCCGGGCATGTGGTCCTGAAATTCGACGCCCGTGGCCGTTTCGGGCACGCCGACCTGAAGCTCGACGGCGATGCGCTGAACGGCGATTTCCAGACCGGCATGACGCACGGCGGCCTGACCGCCAGGCGCGTCGGCCCGGCCAGGCCCCTGGACGCCTTCACGCCGACGCTCAACCTCACCCACGCGCAGTGGCGCGAGGACCTCGCCGCCTTCGCCGCCGAGCTCCCGAAACGGCACGCCAACGCCTTCTTCCATACGCCCAAGCCCGCTTTCGACGCCGAGATCGCGGAGCTGGGCAAGCGGCTGGACCGGATGAACGGTGACGAGATGTTCGTCGCCCTCGATCGGATCACCAACGCCGTGGGCGACGGTCACACCTATATGGAGGCGCCGGCCGACCGCCAGCTTCTCCCGATCCAGCTCCAGCGGTTCGGGACCGAGGTCCGCGTGACGGCCGCCGCGCCGGACCTGCCTCAGGCGCTGGGCGCGCGGGTGGTGCGGATCGGTCGCGTGCCGATCGCCGAGGCCTTCAGGCGCGCCCTGACGCTGACGCCGCAGGACGAGCTGCCGGAGCTGCAGGAGGGGCGCGCGATCGGCGTGCTGCGCAGCGGCATGCTGCTGCACGGCCTGGGGATCATTCCGAACCGCGGCCATGCGGTATTCACCCTGCGGACCGATGCCGGCCGCATGATCACCGTGGACCTGAAGGGCCAGCCGCCGGGCGTCAGCGCGCCCCTGACAGCGGCGGCGAAGCGTTCGGGTCTCGCCGACCAGGATCCGGGCAAGCCGTTCTGGTGTCGGAACCTGGCGGAACAGCGCGCCGTCTACTGCGCCTTTCGCGGCTATCAGACGCTGATCCGCGACGCGCGGGACATGTTCGCCCTGATCGACGAGGTCCATCCGGGCAAGCTGATCATCGACATGCGCGACAACGGCGGTGGCGACAACACGATCGGCTATGCGGCCCTGATCCGCCCGTTGAAGGCCCGCGCCGACCTCAACCAGACAGGCCGGCTCTATGTGCTGGTGGGGCCTCTGACCTTTTCGGCGGCCATGAACAACGCCGCGCAGTTCCAGGACGAGACCAAGGCGATCCTGGTGGGCCAGGAGATCGGCGAGAAGCCCAATTCCTACCAGGAGCCCAGGCAGTCCCGCCTGCCGAACTCGCACCTGATCGTGCGGGCGTCCAGCCTCTACTACAGGTTCCGCGAACACGGGCCCAACGCGGTCGCGCCCAACCGGACGATCCTGCCGAGCTGGGCGGACGTGAAGGCCGGGCGCGACCCGGCGCTCGACTGGGCGCTTGCCCAGCCGATCCCCTGAGGCGCTAACCCAGATCGGATGTGACCGCCTCCGACCCCCTCGCCGACGTTCCCCCTTGCCGACGTTCCGGGAGTCCGCCTCCAACGCCCGCTCATGCGCCTTGCATCTTGCCAGTTGGCGCGCTAAACACTGAACCATATGGTACAGTATGTGACAGCGCGCCTCGACGCCTCGTTCGCTGCACTCTCGGACGCCACCCGGCGCGGGGTTCTAGAGCAGCTCGGGCGTTCGGAGGCTTCGATCACGCAGCTCGCCGACAGGTTCCACATGACCCTCACGGGCATGAAGAAGCACGTCGGTGTTTTGGAGCAGGCCGGGCTCGTCACGACGCAGAAGGTTGGGCGCGTGCGCACCTGTAGACTAGGCGCGCGCGGGCTCGATGAGGCGGCGGCCTGGATCGAAGGGCGCCGTCAGCTTTGGGACGCACGCTTCGACGCCTTGGACAAGGTTGTCGAGGAATTGAAACAAAAGGAGAGGGTCGATGAATAGCCGCACGACTGTCGAACGGACGTCAGACCGGGAACTCGTCGCGACGCGAACCTTCGACGCGCCGGCGCGCATCGTGTTCGAAGCGTGGACGAAGCCCGAGCTGATCATGCGGTGGTGGGCGCTGGAGTCTTTCGGAATATCCTTCCTGTCCTGCGAGACCGATGTTCGCACGGGGGGCTCGTACCGTTTCGTGCTCGGCCACGCCGGCTCGGAACAGTCCATGGCCTTCTTCGGCCGGTACATCGAAGTCACGCCGCCCTCCCGCCTGGTCTGGACCAATGATGAAGAGCACGGGGCCGTGACCACGGTGACCTTCGAGGAAAAAGACGGCAAGACACGGGTCGTCGTGCACGACCTCTATCCCTCGAAGGAAGCGCTCGATGGCGCCATCGCCTCCGAAAGCACGGGCGCGTGGCCTGAGCAGTTCGAGGCGTTGGACGATCTTCTCACCACTCTGGGCGCAAGCGCGTGACGGTGATGAGCCCCGGACGAGCGATTCCCGCTCCCAACGTTGCAGACACACTCAATCTGGGTTGAGCCTTCCTTCCAGAGTCAGGGCGCGATCCGCAGCGTCCCCTCCAGCACGGTGACCGCGCGGCCGCGCAAGAGGACGCGGTCGGCGGCCAGTTCGCAGTCGAGGTCGCCGCCGCGGCCGGGGTAAGCCTGGCGGAAGGTCACCCGAGCGCGGCCGAGCTTCTCGGCGAAGAGGGGGCTCAGGATCGTGTGCAGGGAGCCGGTGGCCGGGTCCTCTGGGATGCCGGAGCCCGGCGCGAAGAAGCGGTCGACCACGTCGTAGGGGCGCCCCGCGTCGGCCAGGGCCGCGACGCCGACATTGCCGCGCCCGCCGGTAGCGGCGCTGGAGACCGCCTCCAGGGCCACGAGGTCGGGCGCCACGGCGTGAACCTGCGCCTCGTCCTTGAGGATCGCCACCAGGTAGGTCGACGCCCAAACCTCCTGCGGCTCGATGCCGAGCGCCTGCGCGAGGCCGGGCGGCGGGGGCGTGCGCACCGGCGGCTGGGCGGGGAAGTCCATCTCATAGCCCTCGCCGGCGCGGCGCACGGTGAGCGGCCCGGACTGGGTGTCGAAGGTCACCAGGTCCGCGCCGACGCCAAGCTCGCTGAACAGCACGTGGCCGGACGCCAGCGTCGCGTGCCCGCAGAGCGGCACCTCCAGCGCCGGCGTGAACCAGCGCAGGCCAAAGCGCGCCGGATCGGGGGTCTTCAGCAGGAAGGCGGTCTCGGCCTGGTTGTTCTCCGCCGCCAGCGCCTGCATCCAGGCGGCGTCCGGCCAGGCGTCCAGGGGTTGCAGCACGCAGGCCTGGTTGCCGCGGAAGGCCTGGGCGGCGAAGGCGTCGACGGTCCACTGGCGCACGGGCGGGTCTCCTTGAAGGGCGGAGCTTGCAGATAGCGACCCAGGGCCCTCAAGGAAAGGAGGAATTAGCCAAGTGGCTAACTGATGACCGTCAGCTCCGGCCAGCGGGCGACGGCCGCGGCGGCGGTGCGGGCGAAGCCGTGGGTCTGGCGCGTCGGATTGGGCCGCAGGCGGAGCGCGAAGAGGTCCTCCAGCCCAAACGGCGCCATGACCGTCAGCCGATCGTCCGGCTCCAGCCGCACGCCCACCGAGAAGGTCGCGCTGGTGAACCGCGCCAGGGCGTCGGCGGTGCAGGAGAGTGGGGCATAGGGCTCGCCGAACTTGCCCTCGAACCACAGGTGCACGCGGGCCTGGTTGCGCACCTCCACGAGGTCGCGGAGCGGCGGCGGATAGGCCGCGGCGACCCGGCGGACCACCACGTCCTCGGCCTCGTAGGAGATGTCGGAGGGGTCGTGGTAGCCGAGATCGTAGTCCTTGATCCCGTAGTCCAGGTCGCGGCCGGTGAGGTGGTTCAGCACCCGCTGATAGACCGCGCCGGAGAAGATCAGCCAGTCGGGCAGGTCGAGCTCGCGCGCCGTGGTCAGCACGGCCATCAGGGTCGGGCCGCTGCGGACGATCTCTTCCAGGTGCTCTTCCAGCGTCATGCCTTCCCCCGAAGCGGCCAGCCGTGATCCAGCGGCCCGTGGCCGGCGCCAAAGCCCGGCGCCTGCAACATGGCCTGATGCACATAGTCCCAGGCCCGCGCGGCGGCCTTCTCCAGCGACATGCCCTGCGCCAGGCTGACGGCGCAGGCGGAGGCCAGGGTGCAGCCGGTGCCGTGGGTGTGGCGGCTCTCGATCCGCTCGCCCTCGAAGACCGTCTCGCCGTAGGGGGTCATCAGGATGTCGGTGACGCGGGGGCCCTCCACGTGACCGCCCTTCATCAGGACGGCGCCGGCGCCCAGCGACAGCAATTCCTCGCCGGCCCGGCGCAGATCGTCGGTGGTCTCGACCACCATGCCGGTCAGGGCCTCGGCTTCCGGCGCGTTGGGGGTCAGTAAGGCCGCGCGGGAGACCAGTAGCTCGCGGACCATCGCCAGCGCATGGCCGTCCAGCAGGCGCGCGCCGCCCTTGGCGATCATCACCGGATCGATCACCGCCGGGACCATCGCCGTCTCCAGCAGGGCTGCGACCGCGCGCACCATGGTCGCATCGCCCAGCATGCCGGTCTTGATGACGTCGGCGCCGATGTCTTCGAGCACGGCGCGCGCCTGGGCCTCGACCACCGCCGGCGGCGTCGGATGCACCGCGCTGACGCCTAGCGTGTTCTGCACGGTGATGGCGGTGATGGCGGTGGCCGCATAGCCGCCCAGCGCGGTCACCGTCTTGATGTCGGCCTGGATGCCGGCGCCGCCGCCGGAATCCGAGCCGGCGATGATCAGGACGCGGCCGCGAGAGGTCATGGCTTTCGGATAGCGCGGCTACGGCGGATTCGCACCGAGGTTTCTTGGTTCAATAAAATTCCTTGACGGTTATATTTCCATATATGCATATAAAACCATGAGCCCGTTCGAAGCCATCGCCGAACCCAACCGCCGCCACATCCTCGACCTGCTGCGGGTTGGGGAACGGCCGGCGGGGGATCTGGTGGAGGCGACGGGGCTGAGTCAGCCCGGCGTTTCCAAGCACCTGAAACTGCTGCGCGAGGCGGGGCTGGTCAGCATGCGGCCGGACGGTCAGCGCCGGCTCTACCGCCTCGAAGCACACGAACTGGCCGCCCTCGACGAATGGCTGAAACCCTTCCGCACCTTCTGGGCCGATCGCCTCGACGCCCTGGAAGAGCATCTGGAGAAAGAGCAATGAGCACCGTGACTGGGAGCCTGCTGAGCGACGCGCCGAACGGCGTGGTCACCGTGACCGACGACGCCGTGCAGGTGGTCTTCCACCGCCGCTATCGCCAGTCCGTCGAGAAGGTCTGGGCGGCGCTGACCGTGCCAGAGCGGCTGGGCGACTGGTTCGCCGACGCGCGGGTGGACCTGCGGGTCGGCGGGACGATCCGGCTGAACTGGAACAAGGGCGCGCACCGGGCGGAGATGCGCATCACCGTCTGCGAGCCGCCCCGGGCGCTGGCCTGGGTCTGGACCATCGGCGAGCGCGACACCCTGGTGCGGTTCGACCTGACGCCGGAGGGGGACGGTTGCGCGCTGACGCTGACCCACTCGGGCTTGAGCCGCGATGGCGCCCGCGACGGCGGCGTGCGCACCGGCTGGCACGCGCATCTGGAGGCCCTGCCCGACGCCCTGGAAGGCCGCGCCACCTCCTGGGAGACCAAGACCGCGCGGGAGGCGGCGCTGGCGGGCGTCTATCCGAAGCTGTCGGCCTGACGGTTCCACCTTCCTGAAGGCGGCTTGGCGGCGGGCGTGAACCGTAGTTCAGTGCCGTTCAGGCGGCGGCCGCTGAGAGCCGCCCCTTCAAGGGGAGCGGGCCACTGTCAGTCCTGCGGCTGGATGGCGTCACCAAGCGCTTCGGCGGCTTCACCGCCGTCGACGGCTTGAGCTTCGAGGTCCCGCAGGGCGGCATCTTCGGCTTCCTGGGCGCCAATGGCGCGGGCAAGACCACCACGCTTCGCATGGTGCTGGACATCCTGCGGCCGACCGAGGGCGTCATCGAGGTGCTGGGCCGCACGCCGGGCCGCCGGGGCGATGGCGAGATCGGCTTCCTGCCGGAGGAGCGCGGCCTCTATCGCCAGATGACCGCGCTGGAGACGGTGATCTATTTCGGCCGGCTGAAGGGCATGCCCGCGCCCGCCGCCCAGGCCTCCGCCGAGGGGCTGATCGAACGCTTCGGCCTGACCCCGTTCGCCCGGCGCAAGGTCGACCAGCTCTCCAAGGGGATGGCGCAGAAGGTGCAGCTGGCCACCGCCCTGGTCACCACGCCGCGCCTGTTGATCCTCGACGAGCCGTTCGCCGGCCTCGACCCGGTCAACCAGGCGGTGCTGGAGGAGATGGTGCTGGACCTGGTGAAGGCCGGCTCGACGGTGGTGTTCTCCACCCACGTGATGCAGCACGCCGAGCGGCTGTGCGACCGGCTGCTGCTGATCGCCCGCGGGCGCAAGGTGTTCCAGGGGAGCCAGGACGAGGCCCGCGCGCAACTGCCGGCGCGGCTGTCGCTGACCGCCAGGGCCGATCCCCGCCAGTTGCCGGGTGTCGAACATGCGCAGGCGTCGGGCGCGGCCGGCGACGGCTGGACCGACTGGGAGATCACGCTCAGCCCCGGTGCGGGGTCGGGCGCCCTGCTGGAGGCCTGCACGGCGTCGGGCTTTTCGCTCCGCCGTTTCGAAACCCGCCGCGCGACCCTGCACGAGGTCTTCCTGCACCTGGTGGGCGGTGAGGCGGCCGCCTCTCCTGAGGAGGCGCGCCCATGAACGCCATGCTACTGGTCGCCGCCCGCGAGTTCCGCCAGATCTGCGCCACCCGCAGCTTCCTGATCGTCCTGTTGCTGCTGCCGATGGTCTTCGTGGTCAGCCAGCTTTCGGTGCGGCTGCTGCAGCCGCCGCCCGGGGTGGCGGTGGTGATCGTCGACGCCAGCGGCCGCTATGCGCCGGTCGTGCAGCAGCGGTTCGCGCTGGATCGCGACCGCCAGGCGCTGGCCGGGCTGGCCGCGTATGCGGAGCGCTGGAAGATCGTCCCCACCGGCCCGGGCGCCGTCTGGGGGCACGGGGCGCACCTGTTCAGCCCGCAGGAAATCCTCGCCTTCGAAGCGGCCGGCGGCCTGCCGGCGGCGCAGGCGCAGATCGCTCACCTGAAGCCCGCCGCGGCGCCTGAGTTCCAACCGCCCGCCGCCAGCGTGATCCCGATCGCGCCGCCGCCCGGCGTGGTGACGACGCAAGGGCCCGAGGCGTTTGGGACCTCGCTCGCGCCGCACCTGAAGAAGAACGTGGCGACGCCGGTGGGGCCAAGGCCGCTGGGGCTCGGCGTCTATATCCCGGCCGATTTCGGAAGCCCGGGCGCGACGGTGCGCATGTGGACCGACGGGCGGCCCAATGCGCTGCTGGTCGAGGCGGTGCGCCAGGAACTGAGCGGTATCGAGCGCAGCCAGGCCCTGCGGACGGCCGGGTTCGACATGGCCGCCCTGGCCAGGATCCAGGCGATCAACGCGCCGGTGGTGCTGATCGCGCCCCCCAGCGGGGCGGGCCGCGCGTGGGTGCTGCTGCACTCGGCGCTGCCGCTGGCGCTGGCCTATCTGCTGCTGATCTCGCTGATGATGTCGGGTTCGTGGATGCTGCAGGGCCTGATCGAGGAGCGGTCGAACAAGCTGTTGGAATCGGTGCTGGCCTGCGTGACGCCGGACGAGCTGCTCTATGGCAAGCTGATCGGCGTGCTGGCGGTGGGCATGGTGATGATCGCCGTCTGGATCGGGTTCGCCGTCGGCGCGGCGTTTTCCGTGCAGGGCGTGGTGTCCGACTTCCTGCGCCCGGCGCTCGCCTCGGTGAGCTCGCCCTGGATTGTCGCGGCGCTGGTCTACTATTTCCTGGCCGGGTACCTGGCGATCTCGATGCTGTTCTTGGCGGTGGGGGCGGTGAGCGACAGCCTGCGGGACGCACAGGGGTATCTCACCCCGATCATCCTGGTGATCGCCCTGCCCTTCGCGGCCATCGCCAGTTCAGTGTTGCAGAACCCCGATGGGCCGCTGCCGCGCATCCTGTCGTGGATTCCGATCTATGCGCCCTTCGCCATGATGGCCCGGCTGGGGAGCGGGGTCGCGCCCATCGAGGTGATCGGCTCGGGCGTGCTGCTGGCGGCGTTCATCGCGGTCGAGCTGGTGCTGGTCAGCCGGCTGTTCCGGGCGAGCCTGCTGCAGAGCGGCCAAGCGCTGGGGCTCTCCGCCCTGTTGCGCCGGCGCGCGGCCTAGGTCCGCGCCGCCGCGATCGCCTGCCAGACGCGCACGGCCTGGACGGTCTGGCGCAGGTCATGGACCCGCACCGCGGCGACGCCGGCCTGAACCCCCCAGAGCGCGCCGGCGATGGAGCCGCCAAGGCGAGCATCGGCGGGAACGCCGCCGCCGTCGACGGCGGAGATGAAGCTCTTGCGGCTGATCCCCAGTAGCACCGGGAAGCCGAGCGCGACGATGGCGCCCAGGCCGGCGAGCAGGGGCAGGTTGTGGCGGATCATGTGCTTGCCGAAGCCTATGCCAGGATCGAGCCAGATCTTTTCCCGCGCCACGCCGGCCGCCATCGCCGCCTGGGCGCGGTCTCTGAGAAACGCCGCCACCTCGGCCACCACGTCGTCGTAGCGGGGCTCGGCCTGCATCGTGCCGGGTTCGCCCTGCATGTGCATCAGCACCACCTCGCAGCCGAGCTCGGCGGCGGCGGCCAGGCTGTCGGGCGCATGGCGAAGCGCGGTGACGTCGTTCCACATCGAGGCGCCGGCGGCGACCGCGGCGCGGGCCATCGCTGGCTTCATGGTGTCGATGGAGATCGGGATGGCGCTCTCCGCCCGGATCGCCTGGATCAGCGGGACCACGCGCTCGATCTCGAGGGCTTCCGGCACGGCTTCGGCGCCCGGTCGGGTGGACTCGCCGCCGATGTCCAACATGTCCGCGCCATCGGCGATCAGCCGGCGCGCCTGGGCGAGCGCGGCGCCGAGATCGGCGAACCGGCCGCCATCGGAGAAGCTGTCGGGCGTCGTGTTGATCACGCCCATGACCTTCACGGCATTTGGGCGGACGGGCTGGGCGGCAAGGCTCATGGCTGCGCTGGATAACGAAAAAGGGCGGCCCCGTCGCCGGAGACCGCCCTTGGTCGTGTCATTCGCGGATCGACCTTACGCCGGCTCCGGCTTGGGCGAGATCGGCACCGCGACCGCCGGCCCGGTCGGGCGCTTCATGTCGGCGTCCTCGCGGTTGGGGGCGACGCCCTTCAGGGCATTGACGATCTCGTCGCCGCTAAGGGTCTCGTACTCCAGCAGCGCCTTGGCCAGCGTATGCAGGTCGGTGAGCTTTTCGGTGAGGATGCGCTTGGCTTCCTCGTAGCCGTCCTGCACCAGCCGCTTCACTTCGCTATCGATGATGTTGGCGGTCTCTTCGGAGACGTTCTGGGTGCGCGACACCGAGTGGCCGAGGAAGACCTCCTCCTGGTTGTCGCCATAGGCCACCAGGCCCAGCTTGTCGGAGTAGCCGCAGCGGGTGACCATGTTGCGGGCCAGCCCCGTGGCCGCCTGGATGTCACTGGAGGCGCCGGACGTCACCTTGTCCTTGCCGAAGATCAGCTCCTCGGCGACGCGGCCGCCCATCAGGATCGCCAGGCGCGAGGTCATCTGCTCGAAGTTCATCGAGTAGCGGTCGCCTTCCGGCAGCTGCATCACCATGCCGAGCGCGCGGCCCCGCGGGATGATGGTCGCCTTGTGCACCGGGTCCGAGGACGGCACGGTCAAGGCCACCAGGGCATGGCCGCCTTCGTGATAGGCGGTGAGCTTCTTTTCGTCCTCGGTCATGACCATGGAGCGGCGCTCGGCGCCCATCATGACCTTGTCCTTGGCTTCCTCGAAATCGCGCATGGTGACCATGCGGCGGTTCTTCCGCGCGGCCATCAGGGCGGCTTCGTTGACCAGGTTCGACAGGTCGGCGCCGGAGAACCCTGGGGTCCCGCGCGCGATGACCTTGGTCTCCACGTCGGCGGCCAGCGGCACGTTCTTCATGTGCACGCGCAGGATGCGCTCGCGGCCGTTCACGTCGGGGTTGGGCACCACCACCTGGCGGTCGAAGCGGCCCGGGCGCAGCAGGGCGGGGTCCAGCACGTCGGGGCGGTTGGTGGCGGCGATCAGGATGATGCCCTCGTTGGCCTCGAAGCCGTCCATCTCCACCAGCAGCTGGTTCAGCGTCTGCTCGCGCTCGTCGTTGCCGCCGCCAAGGCCCGCGCCACGGTGGCGGCCGACGGCGTCGATTTCGTCGATGAAGATGATGCAGGGGGCGTTCTTCTTGGCCTGTTCGAACATGTCGCGCACGCGGCTCGCGCCGACGCCGACGAACATTTCCACGAAGTCGGAGCCGGAGATGGTGAAGAACGGCACGCCGGCCTCACCGGCGATGGCGCGGGCCAGCAAGGTCTTGCCGGTGCCGGGCGGGCCGATCAAGAGGGCGCCCTTGGGGATCTTGCCGCCCAGGCGCTGGAATTTCTGCGGGTCCTTCAGGAAGTCGACGATCTCGACGACCTCTTCCTTGGCCTCTTCCACGCCGGCCACGTCGTCGAAGGTGACGCGGTTCTTGTTCTCGGTGAGCAGGCGCGCCTTGGACTTGCCAAAGCCCATGGCCCCGCGCGCCCCGCCCTGCATCTGGCGCATGAAGAAGATCCACACGCCCACCAGCAAGAGCACCGGCAGCGCCTGCAGCAGCACGCCCATCAGGGTCACGCCGCCGGTCGGCTTGGACGAGATGTTGACGCCGTGCACCCGCATCTCATGCACCAGGTCGCCGCCGTCGCTGGGGAAATAGGCGGTGTAGCTGCGGTTGGCGTTGTCGGTGGCCAGCACCTGGCCGGTGCGCATCTCCGCCGACTTGATCTGACCGGAGTCGATCTTGCTCAGCATCTGCGAATAGGTGATCTCGCCGGCGCTGGCCGACTTGCTGCCGCCCCCGGTGACCATCGAATAGAGGCCGATCAGGACGACGACGATAACGCCCCAGATGGCGAGATTGCGCAGGTTCATCGGTTAAGACCGCCTCGATAAGGGCTCCGCGCCCAAGCCCCCAAAATAGGAGCCCTGACGCTGTTTCACCAGTTCGCGGGACGCCGCGCGACTTAAGACCGCGTCCAGCTTCACATTACGACCCCAAATACGAAGGGCCGCGTCGGCAAGACGCGGCCCCTAGATAGGCACGAATTTACTGAATTAAGCGCTACCGCCGAGCCTACCGGGGCGCCGGCTTCTTCGGGGCGGCGATCAGGCCTTCGCGCTGGGCGCGCTTGCGGGCCAGCTTGCGCGCCCGGCGCACGGCTTCCGCCTTCTGGCGGGCGCGCTTTTCCGAGGGCTTTTCGTAGTGGACGTGCCGCTTCATTTCGCGGAACGAGCCTTCGCGCTGCATCTTCTTCTTCAGCGCCTTCAAGGCTTGGTCGACGTTGTTGTCGCGGACGAAAATCTGAACCAGGGGTCTCTCTCCTATTGGTCGTTCGGCGCCCGGCCCCCTTACGTCCCTGGTGAAGGGGCGGCGGCGAGCGAACAAAAAGAAATGTTTCACGTACTCTGGGTCCCGCAGGCGGAAGCCTACCGGATCGAGCGCGGCGAAATATCAGAAGAGGGCGGCCATGTCCACGGCGCGCGCGCATCAATCTTGGTCTAGGATCGGCCCATGAGCGAGACGAAAGCCGCCAAATGAAAGCTGACTGGGCGGAGACGACCGAGCAGCAGGTGCTGGACGCCGCGCTGAGGATCGCGCCGGAAGAAGGCTGGACCCCACGCCTGGCGACCATGGCCGGCAAGGCCTGCGGGCTTTCGCCCGGCGAGACCGAGCTTCTGCTGCCGCAGGGGCCGGCCGACCTCGCCGCCCTGCTCTCGCGGCGGCATGACGCCAAGGCGCTGGCGGCCCTGGAAGCCGTCGATCCCAAGACCCTGAAGATTCGTGAGCGCATCGCGCGGGCCGTCGAGGCCCGGCTGAACGCCGCCGCCGCCGATGAGACCGCCGTGCGCCGTTGCACGGGCTTCCTGGCCCTGCCCTCGCACGCGGCGCTGGGCGCGCGGCTGGCCTGGGAGAGCGCGGACGTGCTGTGGCGCTGGGCCGGCGACACGGCCACCGACGAAAACCACTACACCAAGCGCCTGCTGCTGGCCGGTATCCTGACCGGCGCGATCGCCGTGCGCCTGTCCTCCGGCCCCGCCGCGGCGCTGGCCTTCACCGACCGCCGCATCGCCAACGTCATGGCCTTCGAGACCTGGAAGCGGACGACCAAGCTCAAGCCGTCGGAGTTCATGGACACCGTGGCCGGGGCGCTGGGGCGGATGCGGTTCGGCTAAGTCCTTCTCCCGCAGGGGGAGAAGGATTCTAAGCTAGAGGCCTGACCCGGTTCAGGTGGCCCATCTTGCGTCCGGGGCGGGCGCCGTGCTTGCCATAGAGGTGGATGCGGGTCTCGGGTTCGGCGGCGAATTTGGCCCAGGCGTCGGCTTCCTCACCCAGCAGGTTGAGCATCTCCACCTGGGCGATGGGCTTGGTGGGGCCGAGCGGCCAGCCGGCGATGGCGCGGATGTGCTGTTCGAACTGGTCGACCTCGCAGCCGTCCTGGGTCCAGTGGCCGGTGTTGTGCACCCGGGGCGCGATCTCGTTGACCAGCAGGCGGCCGTCGGCCATCTCGAAGAGCTCGATGCCGATCACGCCCACGTAGTCGAGGCCGCTCAGCACCCGGGCGGCGATGCGCTCGGCCTGCTCGGCGGTGGCCTGCGAGGCGCGGGCCGGCGCGATGGAGCGGCGCAGGATGCCGTGTTCGTGGTGGTTCTCGGCCAGCGGATAGACCGCCATGGCGCCGTCGCGGCCGCGGGCGGCGATCACCGACAGCTCGCGGACGAACTCGGCGGCGGCTTCGACGATCACCGGCACGCCGCCCAGCTCGGCGAAGGCGGCGGCGGCGTCCGGCGCGTGCTCCACCCAGCGTTGGCCCTTGCCGTCGTAGCCTTCGCGGCGGGTCTTCATCAGGGCCGGCGCGCCGAGCCTGGCCACCGCCTTGACGGCCTCCTGCGGGGTATTGGCCGGGGCGAAGGCGACGGTGGGGGCGCCGTGGGCGTTGAGGAAGGTCTTTTCCTCGAACCGGTCTTGGGCGACGGCGAGCGCGCGGGCGCCCGGCGCGACTTCGACGCCATGGGCGGCCAGCCAGTCCACCGAGGCGGCCGGCACGTTCTCGAACTCGTAGGTGGCGAGACCGGTCAGGCCGGCCAGTTCGGCGAGCGCCGCCTCATCGCGATAGTCGGCGACGATCAGCTTGGCGGCGGTACGGCCCGCCGGGCTGTCGGCCTGCCGCTCCAGCACCACTACGTCGAAGCCCAGGCGCGCGGCGGCCAGCGCCAGCATGCGCCCGAGCTGGCCGCCGCCCAGGATGCCGATGGCCGAGCCCGGCGCGAGCGGCAGTTGGACGCTCATCAGTCCTCGACGCTCTCGGGGATGCTGTCGGTCTGGGAGGCGGTGAAGGCGGCGAGCCGCGCCGCCACGTCCGCATCGGAGAGCGCCAGGATCTTGGCCGCCATCAGGCCGGCGTTCTTGGCGCCCGCCTCGCCGATGGCCAGCGTCCCCACCGGAATGCCGGCCGGCATCTGGACGATGGAGAGCAGGCTATCCATGCCCTTCAAGGCCTTGGACTCGATGGGCACGCCCAGCACCGGCAGTTCGGTCAGCGAGGCGGTCATGCCGGGCAGGTGCGCGGCGCCGCCGGCCGCGGCGATGATCACCTTGAACCCCGCCGCCTTGGCGCCCTTGGCGAACGCATACATGCGGTCGGGCGTTCGGTGGGCGGAGACCACCTTGGCCTCGTAGCCGATCCCCAGCGTCTGCAGCATTTCGGCGGCGTGCTTCAGGATGGGCCAGTCGGAGCGGCTGCCCATGATAATGGCGACGGGCGCTGATTGGGCGCTCATGTCTTCACAGACCCCCTGCTCGAAGGGCGCGGAGTATAGGCGCCGACTTTGCAGGGGCAACCAAGGACGGCTAGATTCACCAAACTGTTGTCGCCTCGTTGATTCTACAGCCCAGCTTCGGGACCAGGACCATGAAGATCACCGGTGCGCGCAACGAACCGTTTTCGGCCATGCGACGGCGTGCTCTGGCCCAGGCCGGCGCCCAGGTGCGGCCGGCGACGCCGGTGGACACCACCGAATTCCTCGGCATTTCCGAGATCGAGATGACGCCCGCCGTGCAGGCGGCGATCCAGGGGCTGATGGGCGAGATCGACGACCTGCGGGGCGAGGTCGGACGCCTGAAGGGGCGGCTGGCCGAGGTGGAGGACCTGGCCGACCGCGATGCGCTGACCCCGCTCTTGAACCGCCGCGCGTTGCTGCGCGAGCTCGCCCGCATCCGCACCTTCGCCCAGCGCTACGGCTCGCCGGCCAGCCTGGTCTACTTCGACCTGGACGACCTGAAGGGCGTCAACGACCGCCTGGGCCACGCGGCGGGCGACGCGGCGCTGAAGGCCGTGGCCGAGCGCCTGCAGCAGCATGTGCGCGAAAGCGACATCGTCGGGCGCATGGGGGGCGACGAGTTCGCGGTGATCCTGGCCCAGGCCGACCGGCCGACGGCGGAGGCCAAGGCCGCCGCGCTGGCCCGCGCCATCGAGGCCGAGCCCCTGAAGTTCGGCGACTGGTCGGCGCCGCTGCACATCTCGTGGGGCGTGCGCGAGATCACCCAGGACGCGGAGCCCGAAGCCCTGGTCGCCGAGGCGGATCAGGCCATGTACGCCCGCAAGCGCGAGCGCAAGAGCGCCTGACCTTCCTTTCCCACTCGTGGGAAAGGGGGACCGTCGGCCGAGCGCAGCGAAGAGCCGAGGGTGGAAAGGGAAAGAAGGCGTCGAGCTTGCGGCTTGCCCTCTCCACCATTCCCTCTCCGGGGAACGGTTCCCCTCTCCCGCTTTGCGGGAAAGGAAGGTTACGCGATGATGTCGGGGTTCAGCTGGTCTTCGATGCGGGCGATCTCGTCCTTCAGCGCCAGCTTCTTGCGCTTCAGGCGGGCGATCAGCAGCATGTCGGGCAAGGGCGTCGCCGAGATGGCCTGAACCGCCTGGTCCAGGTCGGAGTGGTCCTGGCGCAGCTCGCTGAGCCGGGCGTGGAGGGCGTCTTCGGAGAGGTCGTCGTTCATGGGCAGCCGATCCTAACCGAGCGCGGCGGCGAGCGCAGCCAGGGCGTCGGCGGGCGCGGGCTGGCCCCAGGCGGCGGACGCGGCCTCCAGGGCGGAAAGCGCCTGCGCACCGCCGCGCGCGCCGGCGAGCGCCTCGAGACTTTCCATCAGCACCCGCTCAGCGCGAAGCTCGACCGCCTTCACATCTTCGCGCAGGGCCTCGCGCTCGCCGTCGCCGACCCCTTCGAAGCTGGGTTTCAGCGCCCGGCGGACCGCGCGGATCGGGGTCAGCGCCAGGGCCTCCCAGCGGTGGGCGATGTCGGCGGCGCGGGCCAGCAGCGCCGGATCGGCGGCCTCGGCCCAGACCGCCCAGAGCAAGAGGGAGGTGTTCTGGCCAAAGTCATCCTGCAGGGTCAGGCATGCCCCAGGCACGCCGGCCTGGCCATAGGCCTTCAGCGTCCAGTCCCACAGCGACATGCGCCTAGATCTCCGCCTTGCCTGGGTCGGTCGCCGCACCGCCTGGCGCTGGTCCGATGTCCTGGCCCCAGCGCTTAACCGGCGTCCATGACAGTCCGAAGAGATCGAGCGCGCGGCCCACCGACTGGTCGACCATGGCCTCCAGGCTGGCGGGCTGGGCGTAGAAGGCCGGCAGCGGTGGGGCGATCACCGCGCCCATCTCGGCGAGTTTCACCAGCGTCCTTAGATGGCCCAGGTGCAGCGGCGTCTCGCGCACCATCAGCACCAGGGGGCGGCGCTCCTTGAGCGTCACGTCGGCGGCGCGGGTGAGGAGCGAGGAGGTCACGCCGGTGGCGATCTCGCTCATGGTCCTGACCGAACACGGCGCGACGATCATCCCCAGCGTCCTGAACGAGCCCGACGCGATGGCGGCGCCGATGTCGGATACCTTATGGGTGACGCCGGCGCGGGCATTGACGTCGGCGGGCGAAAGCCGGGTCTCCTGCGACAGCGTCAGCGCCGCGGCCTTGCTCATCACCAGGTGGGATTCGATCCCCAGTTCGCGGCAGGCGTCGAGCGCGCGCAGGCCGTAGACGATCCCCGAGGCGCCCGAGACGCCCACCACCAACCGCGGCGGCTCGCTGTTCGGCATGCAAGCGGTCCCTAACGCGCGGGCCGGAACGGAAGTCCCAGCTCCACTGTCTGCAAACATATGTGATCTGACAGCCGCGCATAGCGGGTGTTGACTGCGGTCTCCAACAGCAAGGAGGCCACTCGTCATGGCGTTGGAAGCCCGGATCCGGGAACTCGGATCCCGCCACCAGTCCCTGGAAGATGCGATTCAGGACGAAATGCGCAGGCCCGCCGCGGACGACATCAGGCTCAAGGAACTCAAGCGACAGAAGTTGAAGCTGAAGGAAGAAATGGAATCCCTGCGCGGGCAGATTCACTAGCGCCTTTCCCTCCCCGTTTGGGGAGGGTGGCGAGCGATAGCGAGACGGGTGGGGAAGTGTGGGGCGGAGTTCTGAGAGTCAGAGCTAGACCCTGACTTCCCTACCCTGACCGCGAAGCGGTCTGTCCCTCCCCCGAAGGGGAGGGGAAACGATATCTAGTCTTCCTCGTCGTCGTGTTCGTCTTCGAACACCGACTGGGCGGTGTGTTCGCGGTCATGGCTGTGATCGTGATCGTCTTCCGGCTCGTCGTGTTCGACCACGCCGGTTTCCGACGCCGGCATCAGGGTCGGGCCTTCCGGCTCGACGATGCCCTTGCGCTTGTCGTCGCGGGCCTTCTTTTCCGCCGCCTTCTTCACCACCGCGTCCAGCTCAAGCTGGGTCGAGAGGCCGAGCGTCACCGGGTCGACCGGCTTGATGTTGGCCGAGTTCCAGTGGGTGCGGTTGCGCACCTGGTCGATGGTCGCCTTGGTGGTGCCAAGGATCCGGGCGAGCTGGGCGTCGGCCACTTCGGGGTGATTGCGCAAGAACCAGGCGATGGCGTCGGGGCGATCCTGGCGGCGCGAGACGGGCGTGTAGCGCGGCGTCTTCTTCTGCGGCTTCAGATATTCCGCGTGGCGGCTCTTCTGGGCGACCAGGCGATGCTTGGGGTTCTTCTCGGCGGCGTCCAGCTCTTCGCGGGTGAGCTGGCCGTTGGCGATGGGGTCGGCGCCGCGGATGTCGCGCGCCACCTCGCCATCGGCGATGCCCTTCACCTCCAGCGGGTGCAGGCCGCAGAAGTCGGCGATCTGCTCGAAGGTCAGCGAAGTGTTGTCCACCAGCCAGACGGCGGTCGCCTTCGGCATCAGGATTTCAGTGGTCATGGTCTAAGATTCCATGTCTCGGAATTGGGGATCGGAAATGAAGGCGCCCGGCCTTTCGGCCGGGCGGTGAAGAGTTTCTATAGGCTGAATACGCCCCTTTAGGAAACGGGATTGTGGGCGAAGCCGGATTCGCCGCACGGCGGTTTTGGCCGGTCGTTTCAGCCGGCGGTTTCGCGCCGCGCCCCTAGGCCTCGAAGATCCAGGCGCCGGTCAGGGTCGTCATCTTGACGCCCACCAGGATCATCTCGTTGCCGCCGCCCATGTCGATCACCGTGTCGGCGCCGACCTGGCTGACGGTGTAGGTGGTTCCGGGATCGAGCTGCACCCGGTCGCCCTGCGCCAGGTTGAAGTCCAGCACCTTGTCGACGCCAGCGTCCTGGCTGCCGTGGAAAAGGTCCGCGCCGCCGCCGCCGCTTTCGGTATCGGAGCCCCGGTCGCCGGAGATGAAGTCGGCGCCCGCGCCGCCGACGATGCTGTCGTCGCCCTGGCCGCCGCGGATCACGTCGCCGCCGTCGCCGCCGTGCGCGGTGTCGTTGCCGAGATTGCCATAGAGCAGGTTCTGGCTGGCGTGGGCGGTGATGCTGTCGTCACCCTGCCCGCCGACCAGCCAGTCGGACCCGCCGGTCCCGCCGTCGATGGTGTCGCCGCCCTTGTTGCCGTTGATGTCGTCGAAGCCGGCGCCGCCCTGGATGGAATCGTCGCCGTTCTCGCCGCGCAGGTAGCTCTGGCCGGCTCCGCCATCGATGGTGTCGGCGCCGTCGCTGGCCATGACGGTGTCATTGCCGGCCCCGCCCACGATGGAGTTGTTGGCTTCGTTGCCGTTGATCGAGTCGTCGCCCGAGCCGCCGACGGCGTTCTCGATGGTGACGCCCTGCGCGATGCTGACGTTGCCCACCAGGCCGCCGACGCTGGAGAAGTCGCCGGCCCGCAGGTCGATGGTCTGGTCCTGGTGGTAGCCGGAGAAGTCGAGCGTGTCGTTGCCGCCGGCGTCCCACACCGCGAACACCGCCTTCTGCGCGCCGTTGGCGATCGTGTACCAGGGCTCGTCGGCGTTGGAATTGAAGCCGTAGACCGTGTCGCCGGTGCGGGTGGTCATGTTCGGCCCGTATTCCAGCTGGGCCGCGGCGATGTCGTCCATCAGGGGCGCCGCCGAATAGAGACCGCCGTCGTTGCCGCCGGTGTTGGTCTCGCTGAAATAGCTCATCACCGTGTACTGGCGGTCGTCCTCGTAATAGCTGGCGTCGGTGGCGTAGGTGAGGGTGACGTTGGCGGATGCGTTGTAGTCGCTGGGGTGGTCCAGGCCGATGGCGTGGCCAAGCTCGTGCACCAGCACCTGGCCGCCGTAGTTCCCGGTGGTCGGGGCCTGGTTGTAGCCGAAGGTCGAGTTCACCCAGACGTCGCCGTCCTCCGACGTCGAGGCGGTCGAACCCGGGAAATAGGTGAAGGCGGCCGCCCCGGCCTCGCCGGAGGTGTAGTCGCCGAGCAGGATGGTGGCGTTGTCGGAATAGGCCCCGGCGCCGGTGTCGCCGAACCCGACCCGGACGAACTTGATGTTGGCCACGTCCGACCAGGCCTGCAGCGCAAGCGTCGCCTGGTCGATCTGGGCGGAGGTGAATTCCTGGAAGCCCGCGGTGTCGTCGGGCATCTGGGCCGGGGCGTCGGCGCGGAAGGCGTAGGTGACGGTGAAGGGTTCGCCGAGCGCACCCGACCAGCCGGGCTCGCCGCGGACGATCTGGCTGGCCGCCTGGTCGATGGTGAAGCTGGGCTTGCCGTTGTCGGTGAGGCCGGAGCGCGCATCGGCGTCGAGGAACGAGGCCGGTCCGCCGCCGCCCAGCAAGCCGGTTTCCCCCGCCGAAAAGGACTCCAGCGTCAGCCCATTGGACGCGGAGCCGGCGCCGACGTCGGTCGGATCGAGGCGCATCATGGGATTGGGGTCGAGCGGCATCGCATCACCTCTACCAGACCCATCCCGTTCAATTCTTTACGAGAATGGTGAATGCGGCTCAATCGGGAGCGCTTGCGACGCAAGGGCGCATCGCCTCTGTGGATCGCCCGACGTTTCACCCCACGCGAAAACGCAACCCCTGCTTGCCGAACTCGCCGCGCTGCGTCCAGGCCGTTCTCGCGCCAGGCGACCCGCCGCTAAAGCGGTTCGCGTCCCAGGATGCGCAGGCCATAGCCGGCGGAGCCCGGCAGGACGGTCTTCGACGAGGTCAGGAGCTTCATGTCGCGCACCCCAAGATCGATGAGGATCTGGGCGCCGACCCCATAGTCGCGCAGCACATTGGCCGCCTGGCTGGCGGCGGGCTGGCCATGGCGCTCGGAGAGCCAGGCCGGATTGGGGTCGCGGATGAACACCGCGACGCCCGCGCCATCGTAATCGGCGATCGCCTGCAGCGCCCTGGGCACGTAGTCGCGCCGGGTCTCCACGTGGCCCAGCATGTCGGCGGCCATGTCGACGCGGTGCATCCTAACCAGCGTCGGCTTCTCCGGATCGACCTTGCCCTTGGTCAGCGCCACATGCTCGGCGCCGTCGATGATGTTGCGGTAGATCACCATCCGGAAGCGGCCGCCGTAGGACGAGTCGAACGGCGTCTCCAGCACCCGCTCCACCTGCCGCTCGGTGCGGCGGCGATAGGCGATCAGGTCGGCGATGGCGCCGATCTTCAGGCCATGCAACTGGGCGAAGGCGACCAGGTCCGGCAGGCGGGCCATGGAGCCGTCGTCCTTCATGATCTCGCAGATCACGCCGGCTGGATTGAGCCCCGCCATGCGGGAGATGTCGACGGCGGCCTCGGTGTGGCCGGCGCGGACCAGCACGCCGCCATCCTTGGCGACCAGCGGGAAGACGTGGCCCGGCGAGACGATGTCGTCGGGGCCCTTGGTGGGGTCGACGGCGACGGCGATGGTGTGGGCGCGGTCGTGGGCGGAGATGCCGGTGGTGACTCCCTCGCGCGCCTCGATGGAGACGGTGAAGGCGGTGCCGTGCTGCTCGCGGTTCTCCCAGGCCATGGGCGGCAGGCGCAGCTGCCGCGCCCGGTCCTGGGTGATGGCCAGGCAGATCAGGCCGCGGGCGTGGCGGGCCATGAAGTTGATTGCGTCCGGCGTGGCGAACTGCGCCGGGATGACGAGGTCGCCCTCGTTCTCCCGATCCTCGTCGTCA
>DATAUR010000066.1:0-2491 GCA_036268175.1 Phenylobacterium sp.
CACGCCGATAACATCCGCGACACCTTCCGCCTCCTGCTGCAGATGGCGGTGGTGCTGACCTTCGCCGGCGGCAAGCCGGTGGTGAAGGTGGCGCGCATGGCCGGCCAGTTCGCCAAGCCGCGCTCGGCGTCCACCGAGACCATCGACGGCGTCACGCTGCCTTCCTATCGCGGCGACAACATCAACGGTATGGAGTTCACGCCCGAGGCCCGCGCGCCGGACCCGGGCCGGCTGCTGAAAGCCTACGCCCAGTCGTCGTCGACGCTGAACCTGCTGCGCGCCTTCGCCGGCGGCGGCTACGCCGATCTGCACAACATCCACCGCTGGACCCTGGGCTTCGTCGCCGACAGCCCGCAGGGCGCGCGTTATCGGGAGGTCGCCGACAAGATCAGCGAGACGCTCACCTTCATGGAGGCCATCGGCGTCACGCCGGAGAGCCAGCCGGCGCTGCACCAGGTGGAGTTCTTCACCAGCCACGAGGGGCTGCTGCTCAACTTCGAAGAGGCGATGACCCGCGTCGATAGCACCTCCGGCGACTGGTACGACACCTCCGCCCACCTGCTGTGGATCGGCGAGCGGACCCGCGACCCGGACGGCGCCCACGTGGAGTTCTTCAAGGGCATCAGGAACCCGATCGGGCTGAAGTGCGGCCCGACGATGGAGGGTGACGAGCTCACCCGGCTGATCGACCTGCTCAATCCGAAGAACGAGCCCGGGCGGCTGACCCTCTACGGCCGGTTCGGGGCGGGCAAGATCGAGGACCGGCTGCCCGGGCTGCTGCGCGCCACCAAGGCGGCGGGCCGCGACGTGGTCTGGGCGATCGACCCGATGCACGGCAACACGCTCACCGCCGCCAACGGCTACAAGACCCGCCCGTTCGACCGCATCCTGGCCGAGGTGAAGAGCTTCGTGGAGATCTGCAAGGCCGAGGGGGTCCACCCAGGCGGCGTGCACCTGGAGATGACCGGCCAGAACGTCACCGAGTGCCTGGGCGGCGCGCGGGCGGTGGCGGAGGGCGACCTCGCCGACCGCTACCACACCCACTGCGACCCGCGGCTGAACGGCGAGCAGGCGCTCGACCTCGCCTTCCTGCTGTCGGAGAAGCTGAAGGAAGATCGCAGCGACGTGGCCCGGCGCGCCACGGCGATCTGAACGGACGAGTTTAGCCTCGGCTGAATCCCGACCGTCATCCTGGGCACAAGGCCCGGGATGAAGGCTGCGGGACGTGGGCGGCGTGCGTGAAGCTTTGGCTTGCGGGGCGAGCCCCGTTCCGCCAGTCTCCGCGGCTTCTTTGATCCCGAGGCCTTCCCATGGACCGCGCCGCGGCCCAGACGCCCTCCCGCGCGGGAGGGCGCGACCATCCCTTCCGTCGCGACCTGGCCCAGCTCATGAAGCTATCGGGGCCGGTGGTGATCGCGCGCCTGGGCATCATGGCGATGGGACTGTCGGACGCGGTGGTGGTCGGCCGCTATTCGGCGACCCAGCTCGGCTACCATGCGCTGGCCTGGGCTCCGACCAGCGTCGTGATCACCATGGGCATGGGCCTGCTGACGGGCATGCAGGTGATGACCGCCCGGGTCATCGGGGAGGGGCGGCGGGACCTCACGGGCGCGGTGCTGCGCCGGGGGATCGTCTACGGTCTGTGGATCGGTGTGGTCTCGGCGATCTTCCTGTTCCTGGCGGGACCGCCGTTCCTGCACGTGATCGGGCTGCCGAGCGATCTGGCCGACGGCGCCTCGCCGGTGCTGCGCATCTTCTGCCTGTCCTTCCCGGGCTTCATGCTGAGCGTCGCGGCCGCCTCCTGGCTGGAGGGGCTCTCAAAGCCCGGCCCCGCCGCCTGGGCGATGTGGGCGGCCAACGCCGTGAACCTGGCGGTGGATCTCGTGCTCGTGCCGGGACACTTCGGCCTGCCGCCGCTCGGGGCCATGGGCGGGGCCTGGGCCACGACCTTCGCCCGCAGCTTCCTGGCGCTGGCGACGCTCGCCTACATCGCCCTGATGCCGGAGGCCCGCGCGCTGGGCGTCTTTTCCAAGCCCGAGCGCGACCGCCCGGCAGAGGCCGAGCAGCGCAGGATCGGATTCGGCGCAGGCGCCTCCAACTTCTTCGAGGTCGCCTCGTTCTCCAGCCTCAACATCATCGCCGGCTGGATGGGCGGGCTGGCGGTCGCGGCCTGGACCATCGTCCTCAACGTCGCCGCCATCGTGTTCATGGTCCCGCTGGGGCTGGCCACCGGCGCGGCGGTGATCGTCGGACGGGCGTACGGCGCGCGCGACGCGGCGGGCGTCAACCGGGCGGGCGCCATCGCCTTCGGGGTGACGGCCGTGTTCGGCGTCCTGGTGACGATCCTCATCGCCCCGATCGCCGGCCCGATCGCCAGCGGCTACACGAGCAACGCCCAGACCCTGGCCATGGCCGTGCCGGCCCTGGTGCTGGCCACGGCGATGTTCCTGCCCGACGCCTTGCAGGTGGTGGCGGCGCAGTCCCTGCGCGC
>DATAUR010000067.1:0-6983 GCA_036268175.1 Phenylobacterium sp.
CCGCAGCGGATTCCGCGACCGTTTCCGCGAGCTGCCGCGGCTGATCGGCCAGGACCGGTCCTACGCCTTCTTCCTGCTGGTGCAGATGACGGCGGTGTCGGCGCGGATCGCGACGCCGTTCTACATCCTCTACGTCGCCCAGAAGCTGAACCTGCACGGCGCGGTGCAGATGGGCGCGACGCTGGGCCTGCTGTCGACCGCCTTCATGCTCGGGGACATGACTTCCAACCTGATCTGGGGGCACGTCGGCGACAAGACCGGCTTCCGCTTCGTGCTGCTGCTGGCGCTGCTCACCTGGGTGGCGGCGACGGTGCTGCTGATGAATGTCGGCCTGCCGTGGATGATCGCGGCGGCCTTCTTCGGCCTTGGCGCGGCGCAGGCTGGCTACAACATGTCGGCCCAGACCATGATCCTGGAGTTCGGCAGTCGAGACGACCTGCCGATGCGCATCGCCATCTCGGCGACCGCCGAAAGCATCACCGCCACGGTGGGGCCGCTGATCGGCGGCGGTCTGGCCGACCTGCTGGGCTATGACGTGGTGTTCGCGATCTCGCTGGGCTTCCTGGCCGTCGCGCTGGCCATCCTGGTGGGGCTGGTGAAGGAGCCGCGGACGGCGAGGCTCGCCACGCTCTGAGCCCTCGCCTTGCCCGGCGAACGATGATACTGGCGCGCCCATGGCTCGTTTCACCTATCAGCCGTCGGGTACCAACTGCGCCACCCTCGCGGGGCGTGGGACCGGCGGCGTGCGCAACGCCTGACCATCCCTCGACAGCCCCGCCTACCACGGCCGGGCTGAGCTTCCTTCCATGGACACACAGGCGCCCGGCCTCCGGCCTATCGGAGATCCCAAGCGATGACGTTCGAACTTCCCCTGCCCCCCACGCCCACGCTCGAGACCGGTCGCCTGATCCTCAGGCCGCTGGAGCTGCGCGACGCCGCGGCGATCCAGCAGCAGTTCCCGGACCCGGAGGTGGTCAGATACCTGCATGCCGGCCTGCCCTGGCCCTATCCCGACGACGGCGCGCTCGCCAACACCCGCGAGAGCCTGGAGAAGCGGGCGCGCGGCGAGAAATTCTTCTGGGTCCTGACCCTCAAGGGCGGCGACGACACGGCGATCGGGCGGATCGACCTGTGGCCGTTCGACGGCGAGCTGCGGGACATGCGCGGGTTCTGGCTGGGGCGGGCGCATTGGGGCCAGGGCCTGATGACCGAGGCGGCGGAGGCGGTGACCGGCTACGCCTTCGAGGTGCTGGCCTGGCCGTTCCTCTATCTCAACAATGCGGCGGAGAACGCGGGTTCCCACCGGATCAAGGAGAAGCAGGGCGCCGAACTCCTCGACCGCAAGCCGCATCCGTTCATGTCGGGGGAATATCTGCGCGAAACCTGGATCCTGCGGCGCGAGGCCTGGATGGCCCGGCGCCGGAGGAGCTAGGGGAGCAAGTCACCCGGATCGCGTTCGCGCCTCGATCCGGGTGGCTGGGTTGTCGAATGCCGCATGGCCTTGCGACTTCAGATCGTCACCGTCGAGGTGAACATCGAGACCAGGACGGCGGCGATCGGCACGGCGGCCAGGATCAGGGAGAAGACGGCGCTGAACTGGGTGTTGGTCTTGAACATGGCTTAGGTCCTTCTGTCTGGGGCGCCGACCACCGGCGCGACATGACCTAATTGCCCCCTTCCCGACCGGGCGGATGTGACGGACGTCACGCATGGTGAATCGCAGTTGAAGTTTCTAAGCCGCGGCGCGCTTCTCGGCGGCGATGGTGATGCGGGCCTTGGCGACTTCGGTGGCCACCTCGTTCGTCGGGCGATGCTCGGCCCGGGCGCGGTCGAGCACCTCCTCCAGGGTGAGCGTCAGGCGGTCGAGCTTGGCGTCGACCCAGGCGGGATCGAAGGCCTCGCCCTTCTCCAGGGCGCGGATCTCGCCGGCCACGTTGATGATCCCGCCGCCGTTGATCACATAGTCCGGCGCATAGAGCATACCGTGGTTGAACACCGCGCGGCCGGTCTCGGCGTCGGCCAGCTGGTTGTTGGCGCCGCCGGCGATCACCCGGGCCTTGAGGCGCGGCAGGGTCTCGGCCGAGATCGCCCCGCCGAGCGCGCAGGGGGCGAAGACCTCGCAATCGACATCGAAGATCGCGCCAGGCGCCACCACCTTGGCCTCGGTCCGCGCGGCCACGGCGTGCAGCAGCTCGGCGTTGACGTCGGTGAGGATCAGCTTCGCGCCGGCGGCGTGCAGCTTGTCGGCCAGGTAGCCGCCGACGTGGCCGACGCCCTGGATCGCCACCCGCACGCCCTCGAGGTCGCGGCCCAGCGCGCGCTGCACGCACAGCCGGACGCCGCGGAACACGCCCTCGGCGGTCACCGGCGACGGATCGCCGGAGGCCGCGGGATGGCCTTCCAGCCCGGCCACATAGGCGGTGCGCTTGCGGGCGTGGACCAGGTCGGCCGGCGAGACGCCCACGTCCTCGGCCGTCCAGTAGCGGCCGCCGAGCTGGTCGACGCAGGCGCCGAACGCCTCGAACAGCGTCGAGGACTTCTGGGTGCGCGCATCGCCGATGATCACCGCCTTGCCGCCGCCCAGCTCCAGGTCGGCCATGGCGTTCTTGAAGCTCATGGCCCGCGACAGGCGCAGCGCGTCCTCCAGCGCCGCCTCCGCGTCCGGATAGGGCCACATCCGGCAGCCGCCGGCCGCCGGCCCTCGGGCGGTGGAATGCACGGCGATGATGGTCTTCAGGCCGGATTTTTCGTCCGAGAACGCGTGGACGGCTTCATGTCCTTCAAAGGACGGGGAATCGAACAAGGTCATGCCTGGATGAGCGTCTGAAGGGGGAACACGGTTGCGCGCGGCTTTACGCCGATGCGGCCGGGCTCACAACCCTGCGGCCGCATGGCTCTCGAACCCCTTCGCCGGCGAGCCGGGGATCGGCGGCGCGCCGGACGGCAGCGGCGCGCGCGGGTCGCGGATGAAGGCGGCGACGTCGGCCCAGACCAGCGGCCCCTGCTTGTCGCGCATCAGGAGGTGGTAGCCGTGCGCATAGTTCGCCGACCGGTCCGACGGCTTCAGCCGCGCGGCGGCGCGGTAGGCGGCGATCTTGGGGATGATCTGGTCGCGGGCGCCATGCAGGTAGAGGGTCGGGACGCGGGCCTGGCCGACGTCGCCCGCCGCGCGGTCCATCATCGAGACCAGGCCGTAGATCGCGTCGGACCGGGCGCCCCAGATCATCAGCGGGTCGCGGCCCATGGCGATCAGCTCGGCGCGGTTGTCGGTGGGGGTGATCCGCGAGGTCAGCCAGCGCGGTGGCTCATAGACCTTGCCGGCGGTGAAGTTTGCGGCGAACCACAACAGCGTCTTGTTGGGCAGCGCCTGGGTCTTCCAGCCCCAGACGGCCGGCGACATCAGCACCAGCCGGTCGGCGGGCGGCGGACGGTCCGAGGCGAAGGCTTCCGCCGCCACCGCCCCGCCCATGCTCTCGCCCGCCACCGCGATGATCGCGTGGGGGAATTTCGCCTTCACCAGGGCGGTGACGGTGCGGAGGTCCTCGTCCATCAGCTCGTCGCCGGCCCAGACGCCGCGCTCCGGCGAGCGGCCGAAACCGCGCTGGTCGTAGGCGTAGGTGGCGATGCCCTGGCTCGCCCACCACGGGGCGGCCATGTGGAAGGCGTTGGAATAGTCGTTCATCCCGTGGACGCCGACGATCACCGCCCAGGGCTCGCCGACGGTGTCCCAGTGTTTCAGGCCCAGCCGCGCGCCGTCGAAGCTGACCACCCAGTCGTCCTCGAGCCGGGGGCCTGAAAAGCTCGCGATCGGGGTCAGCGGGTGTTGCACCAGGAGCGGCGTGCAGGCGCACAGCATCAGGGCGAGCAGGAGGACGAGGAAGCGGTTCATCGGGCAGGCGTGGGCGTCAGCAGCTCTCTCGTCCGGTTCCTGAGCCAAGGGGTAACTTCCGCCTCGAACCAGGGGTTTCGTTTCAGCCAGGCGGTATTGCGCCATGAGGGATGCGGCAGCACGAGGGCGCCGGGCAGGAAGGCGCGCCAGTTGCGCACGGTCTCGGCCATCGGCCCGCGGGTCCGAAGCGCCCAGGCCTGGGCGTAGGCGCCGACCAGCAGGGTCAGCTCGACGTTCGGCAGCTCGGCCCTGAGCCGGTCATGCCACAGGGTGGCGCAGCGCTTCGGCGGCGGATAGTCGCCGCCCCTGGGGTCCGTGCCGGGGAAGCAGAAGGCCATGGCCGCCACCCCGATCGCCGGATCGCCGTAGAAGGTCGCCCGGTCGACCCCCAGCCAGCCCCGCAGCCGGTCGCCCGACGGGTCGTCGAACGGCAGGCCGCTTTCGTGCACCCGGCGGCCCGGCGCCTGGCCGCAGATCAAGAGCCGCGTCTCGGCCGAGACCCGCACCACCGGCCTGGGCTCGTGCGGCAGCTCATGGGCGCAGGCGCGGCAGGCCCGGATGTCGTCGAGCAGGATATCCAGGCCCACCTACGGCGACGCTCAGGCGGGTTCCTTCTGGGCGGTCATGGAGGCGACCATCGCCTTCTCCTTGGCGACCATCGCGGCATAGGACGGACGCGCCAGGATCGCCTCGACGTAGCCGAAGGTCTTGGGGTGGGTCGTCGGATTGATGGGGCAGCCCACGTGGCCCATGTTCACGAACGGGCTCACCACCGCGATGTCGGCCAGCGTCAGCCGGTCCTCCACCAGGTAGCCCGACGCCGGAATGGTCCGCTCCAGGTAGTCGACGATCTTCGGGAACTGGACGTTGATCGCCTCCTGCACGAGGTTTTCGTCTCCCGGCCGGCCGAGGAAACGGGGCGCCACGACGCGGTTGAAGAACATCGTCCCGCCGCAGGCCGCCACGATGGTGTCGCCGAACTCCTCGTACCAGATGGTCCGCGCGCGGGCCCTGGGGTCGCTGGGGATCAGGTTGGGCTCCGGCTTGATCGCCTCGAGGTAGGTGATGATCGCGGTGGAATCCGAGATCAGGAAGTCGCCGTCCTGGAAGCCCGGCATCTTGCCGAACGGGCTGGCCTGCTTGAACTCCTCGGGCCCCTGGCCCATGCCGGCGGCGACCAGCTCGACCTCGACCCCCTTCTCGGCGGCGAACGCCAGGGTCTTGCGCACGAACGGCGACAAGGTGTTTCCAAAGACCTTCATGGGACGCTCCTCCTTCAAGTTGGGTCGCCGGACAGACGCATCCGCCAGACGCCCTTGAAATCCTCCGGGTCGGCCGGTTTGCCGTGGCGGGTGATCACCAGCCGCCCCTCGCGCGCCAGGCCCACGGCCGTACTCCGCACCTGTAACAGTTGACGCCTCCAGCCGTCGGGATCAACCGCCCTGGCGACCTCTTCCGGTGAAATCGACTTGCCGGCCGCCGCCTTGCCCAGCAGCTCGAGGATCGCCGCCTCGACTTTCTCATTCACTCGGCGGGCCCGCCCACCTAGCCGCCCCGTTTCAGGGTCTCACGGGCGATGACCACCTGCTGGATCTGGCTGGTGCCCTCGTAGATCCGGAAGATGCGCACGTCGCGGTAGAAGCGCTCGATCCCGTGGTCGGCGACATAGCCCGCGCCGCCGAAGATCTGCACCGCCCGGTCGGCGACGCGGCCGACCATCTCGGAGGCGAAGTACTTGGCCGCGGCGGCCTCCAGGGTCACGGCCTGGCCCGCGTCGCGCTTGCGGGCGGTCTCCAGGGTGAGCGCCTTGGCGGCCATGGATTCGGTCTTGGAGTCGGCGATCATCCCCTGGATCAGCTGGAAGCCCGCGATCGGCTGGCCGAACTGGCGCCGCTCGGAGGCATAGGCCACGCAGTCGGCGATCAGCCGCTCGGCGACGCCGACGCAGACCGCCGAGATGTGCAGCCGCCCGCGGTCGAGGACCTGCATGGCCACCTTGAAGCCCTCGCCCTCGCGGCCCAGGCGGCTTTCCACGGGGACCCGGACGTTGTCGAACACCACGTCGCAGATGTGGGCGCCCTGCTGGCCCATCTTCTTCTCGGGCTTGCCGACCGTGAGGCCCGGCAGGCTGCGCTCCACCAGGAAGGCCGAGACCCCGCCCGCGCCGGGCTTCTCCGGATCGCTGCGGGCCATCACTGTGAAGAGGTCGGCCTTGTTGGCGTTGGTGATGAACCGCTTGGCGCCGTTCAGGACGTAGTGGTCCCCGTCGCGGATCGCGCGCGTCTGCACGTTGGCGCTGTCGGAGCCGGCTTCCGGCTCGGTGAGCGCGAAGGAGGTGATGATCTCGCCCGAGGCGATGCCCGGCAGGTATTTCTGCTTCTGGGCTTCGGAGCCGAACATCACCAGGCCCTGGCTGCCGATCCCGACATTGGTGCCGAAGGTCGAGCGGAACGCCGGGCTGGTGCGGCCGAGCTCGATGGCGACCAGGCACTCCTCCTCCATGGCGAGGTCCAGCCCGCCGTACTCGGCCGGGATCGACAGGCCGAACAGGCCGAGGCCCTTCATCTCCTCGACCACCTCGGGCGGCATGGCGTCCTGCTCGGCCACCTGCGCCTCCAGCGGCCGCAGCCGCTCGGTGACGAACCGCCGGACGGTCTCGATCAGCTGGGCGCGGGTCTCGGCGTCGAGGGCCATGGCTATTTCACCTTCCGGCAGCCGGGCCGCACGAGCGCCGCGGCCGAAGCCTGCTTAAAGCGCGTCAGGCCGACGGCGACAATCGGCGCGGGCCAGCTCTCGGTGCGGACGCCGCCAGCCGGTACCGGGCAGGGCGTGACCGGCACGGGATGCAGGTTCTGGCCGTCCAGCACCAGCACTTCGGCGTGGTAGGCGATGGGGTGAGCCGTGCGGTTCCAGACCTTCAGCACGCTGCGCTTGGTCTCGGCCGAGCCGTCGAGGGCGGCGGCCAGCAGGCCCGGCCCTGGCGCTGCATAGGTCTCGGGCACCGTCCCCGGCGGATGGGCGGCGGCGAGCTTGCCTTTCTCCACCGTGTCGAGCACCGGGCGGCCGGCGTCGTCCAGCCTAAACAGCGCCCGCT
>DATAUR010000068.1:0-12597 GCA_036268175.1 Phenylobacterium sp.
CGGCCTTGCGGTTGGTGAGGTCCACATAGGTGTCGAAGACCATGCGGAGGTTTTCCGGCTTCCACTTGTTCTTCTGGTCGATGTTGGCCTGAACGATGCGGACCATCGGCGCGCGGGGGCGTGGCTTGACCGCGCCCGCCAGTCGCCAGAACCCGAAGCCGTAGAGGCCGGCCAGCGCCAGGGCCGCGACGACCAGCGTGGCGGCCTTGCTCCGCCGCCCCGCCGGCCTCGCCAGCACCGCCGGCGCGGCGCAGATCGCCAGCGTCATCCAGGTCAGGCCATAGGCGCCCACCACCGAGGCGGCCTGCGAGGGCGCCGAGCCCGCCCGCCAGGTCTCCCCCGGCAGGTCCCAGGGAAAGCCGGTGAAGACGTGGCCGCGCAGCCACTCGAAGCCTGCCAGGCAGCCGGCGAACACCAGCACCCGCATAGCTCCCGGCGGCCGAAGCGCGCGGTAGAGCAGCGCCGCCAGGCCCCAGAATAGCGCGAGGCCCCCGGACATCAGGACCAGCGCGAAGGGGGCCATCCAGCCCTGCTCCTTGGCGTCGACCATGAAGGGCTCGGTGATCCACCAGACGCACACCGCGAAATAGCCGACCCCGCCCAGCCAGCCGCGGAAGAAGGCCGAGCGCAGCGGACGCGGCGCGTCGGCGTCGATGAGCGCCAGCATGAGCGCGTAGCCCAGCAAACCCGGCAGAACGCCGAACGGCGGGTGGGCGAAACCCGCGGCGACGCCGGCCAGCACCGCCAGCGCCCGTCCCGCCCATCCGCGCGTCCAACCCATGCGCGGCGTCAGAGGTGCGTCTGAGCGGATGGCGCGACCCGGCGCACACGCATGCGCTTCACCCGGCGCGGGTCGGCGGAGATCACCTCGATGGCGTAGCCGCCTGGGTGATCGACGATCTCGCGCCGCTGCGGCACCCGGCCCGCCAGCGCATTGACCAGGCCGGCGACGGTGTCGATCTCCTCGTCCAGATCGGGCGGGGCCAGGTCGACGCCCTCGCCCAGTGCCGCCTCCAGGTCCTCCAGCGGCGTACGCCCGTCGACCACCCAGGTCTCGCCGTCCCGCAGGATCGGCGCGTGCCCGTCCTCCGCGGCGTCGTCATGCTCGTCGGCGATTTCGCCGACCAGGGTCTCGAGCAGGTCCTCCAGGGTCACCAGGCCGTCGGTGCCGCCGAATTCGTCGATCACCAGCGCCATGTGGGTCTGCTGGGCGCGCATCTGGCCGAGCAGCTCCGACGCCCGCATCGACGCCGGCACATAGAGCACCGGGCGCACCAGGTTGTGGCGGCCCGACAGCACCTGGTCAGTGGGCTTGGGCTTGCGGGTCTTGCGGGCGAGCAGCTTGAAGACGTCCTTGACGTGGATGACGCCCACCGGCTCGTCGAGGGTCTCCTTGTAGACCGGCATGCGGCTGTGCTCGGCCTCGACGAAACGGGCGGTCAGCTCGGCGAAGGAGCAACTGCGGTCGATGGCCACGATGTCGGCGCGGGGCTGCATCACGTCGTCGACCCGCAGGTCCTGGAAGGCGCGCGCCTGGCTGACCAGTTCGCCGGTGGCCGCTGTCGGCGGTTCGGGCTGCGCGTCGTCGTCCTGGGCGGTCTTGCGGCTGCGGAAGCGGTCGAACAGGTGCAGGACGCCGCGGTTCCTGTGCGGGTCCGCCGTCTGGCCGGTCATCGGGGGCGACGGCGCGTCAGCCGGGCGATCGGGGTCGGTCATGGTCTCCCTCACCGGCCGCGTAGGGATCGGGGACCCCCAGTTCAGCCAGCACGGCGCGTTCCAGGCCTTCCATCTCGTCGGCCTGTGCGTCGGTTTCGTGGTCATATCCTAGAAGGTGGAAGACCCCATGCGCCACCAGATGCTGCAGGTGGTTTTTCAGCGGCTTGCCCTGTTCGGCGGCTTCCCGGGCGCAGACGCCATAGGCCAGCGCCACGTCGCCCAGGAACCGCTCCGGGTTCTGCGGCGCCGGAAAGGACAGCACATTGGTCGGCTTGTCCTGCCCGCGGAAGCGGCGGTTGAGGTCGCGCACGGCCTTGTCGTCGGTCAGCAGGAAGCTCACGCCCTCGCCCACGGCGCCCTCGGAGGCGAGCGTCGCCTCGGCGGTGGCCAGCACCACCGCGACCGCCTCGGCGAGGGCCTGTGGCCAGGCGGGGTCTTCGACCTCGATATCGATCAAATCGCTTGCCCGATCTGAGTTTTGACCGTTTTCGCCGCGTCGGCGTCGTAGGCGCGCACGATGCGCTCGACCAGCGGGTGGCGCACCACGTCCTCGGCGGAAAAGCGGGTGACGCCGATGCCCTTGACCCCTTCCAGCAGGCCCACCGCATGCGCCAGGCCGGAGTCGCGGAGATTGACCAGGTCGATCTGGGTGGGGTCGCCGGTGACCACCATGCGCGCGCCCTCGCCCAGCCGGGTCAGCACCATCTTCATCTGCAGACGGGTGGCGTTCTGCGCCTCGTCGACGATGACGAAGGCGTGCGCCAGCGTGCGGCCGCGCAGGAAGGCGATGGGCGCGACCTCGATCTCGCCCTTCTCACGGCGGCGGCGAAGCTGCTCGGCGCCCAGGATGTCGGTCAGCGCCTCCCAGACCGGCGCCATGTAGGGATCGACCTTCTCCGTCAGGTCGCCGGGCAGGAACCCCAGGCGCTCGCCCGCCTCGACCGCCGGGCGCGAGACGATCAGCCGGTCGACCTCGCCGCGCAGCAACAGGCCTGCCCCGTGGGCCACGGCCAGGAAGGTCTTGCCGGTGCCGGCGGGGCCCAGCCCGAACACCAGCTCACACTTGGAAAGCGCAGCCAGGTATTCGGCTTGCGTCTTGGTCTTGGGCGCCACCTGGCCTCGCCGGCCGACGGGCAGGGCTCCGGGCCCCGCGCCGCCGGTCCTGGCATTGCCGATGGCCACGCGGACGTCGGCCTCGGAGATATCGGCGCCCTGGTCGGCGCGCTCGGCGATCGCCTGGACCGCCTTCTTGGCCTGGGCGCGGGCCTTGGCGTCGCCGCTCAGGGCGACCCCGCCGCCGGGCGTCTCCACCAGCACGTCGAAGGCGTCCTCGATCAGGGCGGCGTGGCGCGAGTTGGCGCCGGCCACCGCGCGGGCGGCCTTGTCGGACAGGGTGATGAACTCAGGCGCGCGGCTCACGCGGTCTCCATCTGCGGCTCGACCAGCGCGCCGCCCAGGCTCATCCGGGCGGCGCTTTCGATCCGCACCGGAACGATTCTGCCGATCACGCGATCCGGCGCGGTGGCGTGCACCGCCTGCAGATAGGGGCTGCGCCCGATCAGCTGGCCGGGATGGCGGCCGGGCCGCTCGAACAGCACCGGCAGCACCTTGCCCACCTGGCTCGCGTTGAACGCGCGGGCCTGTTCGTCCAAGAGCGCGTTCAGCCGCGCCAGCCGCTCGTCCTTCACCTCTTCGGCGACCTGGCCCGGCAGGGCCGCGGCCGGCGTGCCGGGGCGGCGGGAATATTTGAAGCTGAAGGCGGTGGCGTGGTTCACCTGGCGCACCAGGGCCAGCGTCGCTTCGAAGTCGGCCTCCCGCTCGCCGGGGAAACCGACGATGAAGTCGCCGGAGATCGCCATGTCGGGCCGGGCTGCGCGAATCTTCTCGATCAGCCGCAGGTAGCTCTGCGCGGTATGCGCCCGGTTCATGGCCTTCAGGATGCGGTCGGAGCCGGATTGCACCGGCAGGTGCAGATAGGGCATCAGCTCGGGCAGCTCGCCATGGGCGGCGATCAGCGCCTCGTCCATGTCGCGGGGGTGGCTGGTCGTATAGCGGATGCGCTCGATCCCCGGGATCGCCGCCAGGCGGCGCGCCAAACCTGCAAGCCCGCCTTCACCGGCGTAGGCGTTGACGTTCTGGCCCAGCAGGGTGACCTCGCGCACGCCCTGGGCGGCCAGGTCGCGAGCCTCCCCCTCGATGGCTTCCGGCGGGCGCGACCACTCGGGCCCTCGCGTATAGGGCACCACGCAGAAGGTGCAGAATTTGTCGCAGCCCTCCTGCACGGTCAGGAAGGCGGTGACGCCGGTGGCCTGGCGGCCGGTGGGGGCCAGGGCGTCGAACTTGTCTTCGGGGGCAAAGTCGGCGGACAGCCGCTCGCCTCGGGCGCGGTGGCTGCGCGCGATCAGCTCGGGCAGCTGGTGATAGGCCTGCGGCCCGACCACCAGGTCCACGGCGGGCTGGCGGCGCATGATCTCCTCGCCCTCGGCCTGGGCGACGCAGCCGGCGACGGCGATGGTCATCCGCGCCCCGCCCTGCGCCAGGCGCTCGTCGCGCAACTCCTTCAGCTTGCCGAGCTCGGAATAGACCTTCTCGGTGGCCTTCTCGCGGATGTGGCAGGTGTTCAGCACCACGAGGTCCGCAGCCTCCGGCGTATCGATCAGCCCATAGCCCAGCGGCGACAGCACGTCGGCCATCCGCTCGCTGTCATAGACGTTCATCTGACAGCCGTAGGTCTTGATGAAGAGGCGCTTGGTGGGCGCGGGACCGGACATGAGCGGGGTTATGGGGGCGAGGCGGAGGCGGCGCAAGATTTCCCTCCCCCTCGTGGGGAGGGTGGCGAGCGACAGCGAGACGGGTGGGGAAGTGTGGGTCGAAGTTCTGAGTCAGCATGCTGGCCCACGCTTCCCACTCGTCTCGCGCCTTTCGGCGCGATCCACCCTCCCCACAAGGGGGAGGGAAATGCTCACTTCTCCTCGATGGGCATCCCGTAGAGTTCCAGCCGGTGATCCACCAGCTTGTAGCCGAGCTTGCGGGCGATGGCTTCCTGCAGGGCCTCGATCTCGGCGTCGACGAACTCCACCACCTTGCCGGACTTCATGTCGATCAGGTGGTCGTGGTGTTGGTCGGGGTGCTCTTCATAGCGCGAGCGGCCGTCGCGGAAGTCGTGGCGGGTGATGATCCCGGCCTCGTCGAACAGGCGCACCGTGCGGTAGACGGTGGCGATGGAGATGTGCGGATCGACGGCATGCGCCCGGCGATGCAGCTCCTCGACATCTGGATGGTCATGGGCGTCGGACAGCACGCGGGCGATCACCCGGCGCTGTTCAGTCATGCGCATGCCCTTCTCGACACAAAGCTTTTCGATGCGGTCGGACACGTCCGGCCTCCCTGTTCCCCCAGGAAGATAGGTCTAAGCGGCGACGGCGTTAAGGTCGAGACGCATCACCAGGGCGTCGCCGAAACCCGCGGGCCCGAGGTCGTAGTAGGCCTTGCGCAGGCCGGTCTTCGCAAACCCCAGCATCTCGTAGAGGGCGATGGCGCCGGAGTTGTCGACGGCCACCTCCAGGAAGGCGGACGCGGCGCCGGCCTCGCGGGCCACGTCCAGGCCGGCGATCATCAGGGCCAGACCCACGCCGCGCCGCCGCGCCGCGTGGGTCACGCCCACGGTCAGCACCTCCACCTCGTCGGCGGCGACGCGGCAGAGGATCAAGCCGAGCGGCGCCTCGTCGGCGGCCAGGTACCCGTAGATGCCCTCGCCCTCCAGCAGATCCTCGAACTCGTCGTCGCGCCAGGCTTTCTCGCCGAACGCCTCGGCATGGGCGGCGGCCATGCCCGCGCACTCGGCCACCGTGGCGCGGATCAGCTTCACAAGAGCGCCTGGGCTGGCAGCTTGGCGTCGGGCGCGCGCAGATAGAGCGGCTTCAGCGGCCCGGGCGGGCGGGCTTGCGCCAGACGGGCCACGTGGCGGGCGTCGGCGCCCTGGGCTTCGATCACCGTCGCGGACGGCGCGAGATCGGCCAGCAGGGTTGCGCCGGAGCCGACCAGGGTAAAGGGCCGCCCCTGCGACAGCTCGGCGATGCGCGCGGCGGCCACCTCGGCGGTCAAGGCGTCGGGCCCCATCAGGGCGCGGCCATCCTCGAAGGCCTGCAGGTAGAGCTGACCGCGGCGGGCGTCGATGGCGGGGAAGACCAGGCCATCAGTCTCGGCCGTCAGCGCTTCCAACGTGCCGATCCCCACCGTGGGCTTGTCCAGCGCCAGCGCCAGGCCCTTGGCGAAGGCGATGCCGACGCGCAGGCCGGTGAAGGAGCCTGGCCCCACGGTCACGGCGATGCGGTCCAGGCCGTCGAAGGCGAGGCCGGCCTCGACCATCACATTCCGGGCCATGGGCGCGAGCCGCTCCTGATGCCCGCGCGCCATCACCTCGCGAGCGGACGCGACCACGCGTTCGCCATCGAGCACGGCGACCGAGCAACTCGAGAGGCAGGTGTCCAGGCCGAGGACGATCATCCGCCCTCGTCTACAGCGTCTGTTCGACCGCCGTCACTTCCGGAACGTAGTGCTTGAGCATGTTCTCCACGCCCGCCTTCAGCGTCGCCGAGGAGGACGGGCAACCGGAGCAGGCGCCGCGCATGTTGAGATAGACGACGCCGGTCTTGTCGTCGAAGCGCGAGAACAGAATGTCGCCGCCGTCCTGCGCCACGGCCGGGCGGATGCGGGTGTCGAGCAGGTCCTTGATCTCGGCGACGATCTGCGCGGTTTCGCCCTCGTAGACGCCGTCGTCGTGGCCGCCCGCCTGATCGTCCTCACCGGCGAACAGCGGCTGGCCGGAGGTGAAGTGGTCCATGATGGCCGCCAGGATCGGGGCCTTCAGGTGGCTCCAGTCGTGGGCCTCGGTCTTGCCGACGGTCAGGAAGTCAGGGCCGAAGAATACCCGCTCGACGCCTTCGATGGAGAACAGCTCGACCGCCAGGGTCGAGGCGGCGGCGTCCGCGGCGTCGCGGAAGTCGCGCGTGCCCTCGCCCATCACCTCGCGGCCGGGCAGGAACTTCAGGACCTCGGGGTTCGGGGTCGGTTCGGTCTGGATGAACATGCGCCAGATGTGGCGCCGCCGAGGGCCCGGCGCAAGTTCAGGCCCAAGGCTCACGCCAGATCGGCGATCTCGTCGTCGGTGAGGTCGCCGGGCACCAGGGTCACCGGCACCTTGCGCGCGCCCCAGGTGACGCCCTCCTTGGCGAGCGAGGCGACCAGCGGGCCGGGTCCGCGCCCGCCCACCGCGGCCGCCAGCACCAGGATCTTGATGTCGGGGTCGGCGCCGATCACCTCGCGCAGCGCCGCGCGGACGTTTTCGGCGTGCTTGATGATGAACTCCGGCGGCTGGCCGGTCTCGGCGTGGACCAGCTCGGCCGATTTTTGCAGCACCGCCTCGGCCTCCTCCCGCGCCTGGCGGTCGATCTCCTCGCGGACGCCGGACCAGTGCTCGAAATACTCCGGCTCGATGACCCGCAGGAGGGCCACGTGGCCGCCCGTCGAGCGCGCGCGGCGGCAGGCGAAGCGCAGCGCCGTCTGGAATTCCGGCGTGTCGTCGGCGACGACTAGGAATTTGCGCTGGCTGGTGGAGCTCATCGGGGGCGACGGTGCGGCGCCTGACCGCCGCGCGCAAGGCCACGCTGAGCAAGGCCTGCCGTGAGGGCTCAGCCCGCCCAGTAGCCGACGATGCGCTTGACCTCGGCCAGCGTCGGGGCGGCGACCTCGCGGGCCCGCTCAGCGCCTTCGCTTAAGATTCGGTCGATCTCGGCGGGGTCGGAGAGCAGGCGGCGCATCTCGCCGCCGATCGGGCCCATCACCGAGACGGCGAGGTCGGCGAGCTGGGGCTTCAGCTTACCAAAGCCCTGGCCGGCGAATTCGCTGAGCACGTCCTGCGCGGTGCGGCCGGAGAGCGCCGCGTAGACGCCCACCAGGTTCTGAGCCTCCGGCCGGCCGGCCAGGTCGTCGAGCTTTTCCGGCAGCAGTTCGGCGTCGGTCTTGGCCTTGCGGATCTTCTGGGCGATGGCGTCGGCGTCGTCGGTGAGGTTGATCCGTGAATTGTCCGAGGGGTCGGACTTGGACATCTTCACCGACCCGTCGCGCAGCGACATGATCCGCGCGCCGGGCCCTTGCGTCAGCGCATCCGGCAGCGGGAAGAAGCCCGGCTGTTCGAAGTCGTGGTTGAACTTCTGGGCGATGTCGCGGGTCAGTTCGAGGTGCTGGCGCTGATCTTCCCCCACGGGCACGTGGGTCGCCTTGTAGACCAGGATGTCGGCGGCCTGCAGCACCGGGTAGGTGTAGAGGCCGACGCTGGAGCGCTCCTTGTGCTTGCCGGCCTTGTCCTTGAACTGGGTCATCCGGTCGAGCCAGCCCAGGCGGGCCACGCAGTTGAAGATCCAGGCAAGCTCGGCGTGGGCCGGCACGGCGGACTGGGCAAAGATGGTGGCGACCTTGGGGTCGAGGCCGGTGGCCAGATAGGCCGCGGCGATCTCGCGCACGTTGGACTTCAGCTTGCTGGGGTCGACCCATTCGGTCAGCGCGTGCAGGTCGGCGACAAAAATGAAAGTTTGCATCTCGTGCTGCAGGCGGGCGAATTTCACGAGCGCACCGAGGTAGTTGCCCAGGTGCAGGTCGCCGGTGGGCTGCACGCCGGAGAGCACGCGCGGTTTGCCCGTGAAGGGGGCTGGAGCTTGGTCGGTCATGGGAATGGCTTCTGAGGCTAGAGGGCGCGCGGGCGCAAGGCCCGAGTTGACGGGTCGTTCAGCGGGTCAGCGCCATCGCCAAGTTTGCAAGCCGCAAGCCATGAGCCGGGAATAGTCGTCGGCCGGGCTTACGACAAGTCCTCCGCCTTCACGCGGCGACTGCGCAGCGCCCCACGCACCTCGCTCAGCGTCATGCCGCCGGTTCCGAACAGCAGAATGGGATAGGCCGCGCCCGCCGCGACGGCGACCAGGCCGACGGCGAACTCCTTGGCCCCGATCCGGCCGACGTGGAAATGGCCGAACAGCCCCTGGATCTCGGCCCGCCAATGGTTGGCCGCAAGCAAGAGGGCGCCGAGCGCCAGGTTGGCGACCAGGATACGGGCCAGTCTGGCGAGCGCCTGCGGCGCCGGACGGTAATGCGAACGCCTGGCCAAGGTCGTGGCCATCATCGCCACATTGGTCCACCAGGCCACGGTGGTCGCCGCCGCCACGCCCGGCACCCCGATCAGGTAGAACAGCGTTACCCCGACGAGCACGTTCACGCCCACGGAAATCAGGCCCAGCCGCATGGGCGTGCGGGTGTCCTGGCGGGCGAAGAAGGCGCGGTTGAAGAGCTGGGCCGAGACGAAGGCCGGCACGCCCCAGCCGTAGAAGAACAGCGCGTTGGCTGTCTGGTGGGCGTCGTTCACCGTGAACTCGCCACGGGTGTACATGCCGTCGATCAGGAAAAAGGGGATGGTCACCAGCGCCACCGCGCAGGGCAGCGCAAAGGCCATGGAGAACAGCACCGCCTCGTCCATGGCGGTCCGCGCGCCGGTCTCGTCGTGCGCGTGGATCGAGCGGGAGAGCTTGGGCAGCAGGGCGACCCCGATGGCGACCCCGATCAGCCCCTGCGGCAACTGGTAGAGCCGGTCGCAGTAGAACAGCCAGGACCGCGCGCCGTTCACCTGGCTGACCAGGATGCCGGAGACGAAGACGCTGATCTGGGTGGCGCTGGCGGCGATGGCGCCGGGGATGGCCAGGCCGATCAGCTTTCGGATCTCCGGCGTCAGGCGGGGCCAGCGGACGTCGACATTGGCGCCCGACTTGCGCACCCCCCACCAGAGCAGCGCCGCCTGGCTGACGCCCGCCACCACGATGCCCCAGGACCCCCAGACGGCGGCCTGATGCGCGCTCCTGGCCGGCAGGACGGCGAGCAGGGTCCAGAGGTTCAGGAGCACCGGCGCGGCGCCAGACAGTACGAAGCGGTTGCGGGCGTTCAGCACGCCCGACAGGTGCGCGTAGATCGCCATGCACGGCAGGTACGGCATGGTGATCTGGGTGAGCACGATCGCCAGCTTGAACTTCTCGGGGTTGGCCGCGAACCCGGGCGCGATCAGGTACATCAGCCAGGGCATGGCGATCTCGGCTGCCACGGTGACGAAGATGCTGGCCGCGGCGAGCGTCGCCATGGCGTCGGCGGCCAGCGTGTCGGCCACCTCTTCGCCATCGGTCTCCAGCGAGCGCGAATAGGCCGGCACGAAGGCCGCGGCGAAGGCGCCCTCGCCGAAGATCCGGCGGAACAGGTTGGGGAAGGCCCAGGCGGTGTTGAAGGCGTCGGCCACGAAGGTGGCGCTGGCCCCCATGGTGTAGCCGATGGCCAGGTCGCGCAGGAAGCCGGTGAACCGGCTCACCATGGTGAAGCTGGAATAGATCAGCGACGAGCGGATCAGGCCCGACGATTTGGCCGCCGACTTGGATTCTGGCGCAGCGGTCACGGAAGGATCGGGCGGGAGCGATTCACAGGAGGCAAACTAGCGTGAGGCGCGGGATGTGGCGCGCCCAATTGTTTGGTCCACGAACCACACAAACCACACGAACGGGGTGTAGCTCGGACAGGCCGGCGCAGCGGGCGCCTTCAGCTAAGGATGACCGCGGAAAACACGGATAGAGCACGGAAGGTGACGATGCGATTCCGTGGCTGTCCGTGTTTTCCGTGGTTTGAATCTTATTGAGCCTCCGCTTTGCGGAGTCTCGTAAGCACACCCCAGGTTCGTGTGGTTCGTGGGCGATCCTACTTCAGGACCTTGATCTTGATGTTCTGGAACCAGACGGGGTTGCCGTGCATCTGCAGCGCGATGGCGCCCGACTTGCCGGTGGCGAATTGCGGCCAGCGCTTGAACTTGGTGGCGGCGACGCGGGCCTTGAAGGCGTCGGAGTTGAGGTCGTATTCGACGACTTTCACGCCGTTCAGCCAATGCTGCACCTTGCCGTGGTTGACGACGATCTTGCCGTGGTTCCACTCGCCCACCGGCTTGGTCATGTCCTTCGATGGCGCGAAGAGATAGTAGGCGGCGCCGGCCTGCTCGAGCGGCTGCTCACCGTGGGCGTTATCGAGGATCTGGTATTCCGGCCCGCTTTCGTAGGTTTCATCGCCCACCGGGATCACGTGGTACATCACCCCGGAATTGCCCAGGGGGCTGATCTTCCAGTCGAAGGCGAGTTCGAAGTTCTCGAAATTCTGTTTGGTGATGATGTCCTTCGAGACGCCCTTCGTCGGGCCGAGGACGCCGTCCTTCACCGTCCAACCGGCGTCCGGCGCGTCAGTCTTGAAGCCCTTCCAGCCGGCCAGGTCCTTGCCGTCGAACAGCAGCTTCCAGCCGCTGGCCTTTTCGGCGGCGGTGAGCGTGTTGGGGGCGGCTTGCGCCGAGGCCGGAAGCGCGAAAGCCCCGGTCGCGAGGACCGCTAGGGCGAAACCGAGAACGAGAGCTTTCATCCGAAAATCCTTAAACGCCGAGTTTCTGGAACTGCGCGTCGAGCGCCGCCTTCACCTCGGCCGAGGGGCCGGGATCGGAGGTGCGCGGCACGTTGCCGATGTAGCCGATGTCCTTGAACCCGGCGTCGGTGGTGTAATAGGCGCCGATCACCAGGTGGCGGAACTTCTTCCAGAACTTCTGCGTGGTGGGATCGGTGGAGGCGGCCAGCGCCGCCAGCGCCGTCGCCCGGTCGGCGGCGGACACCTTCAGCACCTTGTGCGCCATGCCGTTCAGGCCGTCCATGATCACCGGCCGGTCGCGGACTTGGTCCGGATAGGGCGCGCTCACCCACTCGTCGATGAAGTCGGGCACGCCCAACGAACTGGCCGATGGCGCGGTGGCGTTAGCCGGCAGGATGTAGTCGGCCAGCACCGCGGCGGTCTGCAACTGCTCGGGGATCATGATCCGCGACCAGGGCGCCTTTTCCGGCTTGGTGAGCTTGGGGTCGGTGCCGTAGCCACGGGTCACCGGCTCGCCGCCCTTCATGGGACCGTAGACCACCACGCCGGCCCCGACGGCGGTCGCCGCGCCGACCACGCCGATCCAGGCCAGCGCCGTGCGGCGGTCGATCTTGGAGACGTAGGGTTCGGGCGTTTCGGGAGTCCCGCTCATTAGATCGCCCCCTGCTTGGCCAGCGTGACCATGTTGTCGGCGCTGCGCCAGGCCAGCGCCAGGATCGACAGCGTCGGGTTCTTGTCAGGACTGGAGACCATGGTCGCCCCGTCCATGATGAACAGGTTCGGCACCGCCCAGCTCTGGCCGTACTGGTTGACCACCGAGTCGGTATCGTTGTGGCCCATGCGCGCGGTGCCGATCTCGTGGATCATCTCGCCGCCCTTGGAGATGGCCTTCTTGCCGTCCAGCTCGACCTTGCCGAGCGGCTTGCCGCCCAGCTTGTCGGTGACCTCCAGGAAGGTCTTGACCATGTGCGCCGCCTGGGCGGTTTCGCTGTCGCCCCACTTCCAATGGAAGCGCAGCACAGGGATGCCCCACTTGTCCTTGGTTGTCGGATCAAGCTCGCAATAGCAGTCGTCGTTGGGGATCATCTCCCCCCGGCCGTTGAAGCTGATGGTCGAACCGTACTTCTGGCGCATGCGCGCCCGCAGGTCGTCGCCGTAGAGCTCGACGTCGTTGCGGACCAGGCCGCCCATGCCCATCGACGGCATCTGCCGGCCGCCGCCGATCTCGATGTGGTAGCCGCGCGGGAAACCCAGCTCCTTCTGCTTGTCGTAGCCCCACCACGGCACATAGGTGTGCTCGACCCCGTTGCCATCGTCGTTGGTGGGCGGCAGGCCTTCCATGCCGGGGAACTGGCCGGTGACGTTCAGGCCGACCGTGTCCATCAGATAGCGCCCAACCAT